>CAMPGU010000016.1 GCA_946885645.1 uncultured Haloferula sp. | reverse complement strand
GGCCGCGCTCGAGTGGCCGGAAGCCGCGGCGATCTTCCTGCGCGCCATTTCCAGCCCTTCGAAAAAGGGCGTGATGAGCCCCTGACCGCAGTCCGGCCGTGCGCCGGGCTCTCGAAAAGGGGAGCACACGCGCCCCCGCGTGTTCCCGGAGCGCGCCCCCGCGCTCCGGCAGGCGCGAGCGGCGGGAAATTCCCCCGCCCGATCCCCCGGTCGGAACAGGGCGAACCGCGGACAAAAGCCGCAATCAAAACGCAAGACCCCGACGCAAGACCCCGACGCAAGACCCCAGCGTAGAACCCCAGCGCAAGACCCTCAATGACAACGCGAGACCCGAAATGATAACGCAAGGGCCGGGGAACGCGGTTTCCGGCGGGGGCGCCGGAAACGGCACGCGGGGGCGCGTGCGCTCCCCTTGCAACGTTCCGGCTCTACCTTACCGCCAGGATCCCGTCGCAGATCGCCTGCGCGGCCGTTTGCTGATAGCTGCCCGTCCGGCAGCGCGCCCGCTCGCCGCGATTGCTCAAAAAGCCGCACTCCACCAGCACCGCCGGGGCGCGGGTCTGCCGCAGGACCTTGAAGGCACGCAGCTTCACCCCGCGGTTGCGGGTTTTCAGGCGGGTGGCCAGGCGCGTCTGGATCGCTCTCGCCAGCTTCGCCCCCGCCCGGCTGCCGTAGAAAGTTTCCACCCCGCGGTAGCTCCCGCTCCGGCTGCCATTGAAATGAATGCTTACGAAGACCGCGGACCGGTAGCGGTTCGCAATGGCCACCCGGCGCCCCAGCGAGACGAAGACATCGCTCCGCCGGGTCATCGCCGTCTTCAGGCCCTTCCGCTTGAGCAGGGCCTCCAGCCGCTGCGCGGTCTGCAAGGTCAGGCGGGACTCCCGCACGCCGCCGTGAAAGGCGCCCTTGTCCCTGCCGCCGTGCCCGGCATCGATCACCACCGTCGTGAACCGCGCTCCGCACGCCGCTCCGCAGAGAATGATCCACAGTGCCAGCAGGAGCCCGCCCGGCCGCCTGGCGGAAAGGATCGATCTTCGGGTCAACGAGGGCATCGCCCGGCTTTTAATTGATTAAGCAAGCTTAATCAATGAATTAGATCTCCGGCTCGCCGCCCTCGTCCCCGGGTTCGTTCTCCGCCTCGATCTCGCGCTGCACCCTTGTCGGCAGGAAGGGCCTCACGACCAGGCCGTAAAGCAGATACGCGCTGAACAGGATCACCGGGACGAATTGGTGGAATTTCACCGTGAAGAACACGATCACCGCCGCCATCACGATCAGAAGCGGCGTTCCGCGGGTGCGCCAGCCCACCTTCTTGAAGCTCGGGTAGCGGACGTCGCTGATCATCAGGATGGACAGCCCGAGCATCGTCCCCGCCAGCACGTACTTCCATGCGCCCAGGTCGCGGTCGTTCTCGTTGAAATAGATGATCAGGTAGGTCAGGGAGGAAATGAAGCCCGCGGCCATCGGGATCGGGATGCCCCGGAAATCCGTGCCCACCTTCGCCGACTTCGGCAGCGCCGCGAGGCAGTTGAAGCGGGCCAGGCGCATCGCCCCGCAGAGCACGTAGATGCAGGCCAGCACCCAGCCCAGGCCGTTCACCACCTCGTCCAGCGGCAGGAGCACGGCCTTCGCCATCAGCATCGAGGGAGCCATGCCGAAGGAGATCACGTCCGCCAGCGAGTCGAACTCCCGGCCGAAGGGAGATTCTTTCCCCCCCAGCCGGGCAAGACGCCCGTCGAGAAGATCGAAGATACAGGACGCGAAGATGAGCATGATCGCCCGCTCGTAGAAGGGCTTCGCGGCCGCGAAATCGTAGCCCTGCGTCGTGGTCGCCACCAGGATCCCCTTGAAAATGGTGAGAACCGCGAAGAACCCGCAGGCCAGATTCCCCGCCGTCATGGCATTCGGCAGGAAATAGATTCGCGGCTCGTCGGGATCGGTCTGGCGGAACATGCGGGAGGAAAGTGGCCCATAAACCCGTCTTGAAACAGTGGAAAAATCCCCGCCCCCCGTTAGCCTCGCGGAAGTGGACCCCGCAACGATCACCCCCGGCACCCCGATGGGCCGGATCATGGAAGCCCTGCCCGGGGCCCGCCGCGCCTTGTTTTCCCGCTATCATCTCGGCGGTTGCCAGAGCTGCGGCTTCGCCGACAGCGAGACCCTGGCGGAGCTCTGCGCCCGCGCCGGGGAGCTGGATGTCGCGGAGGTCTTGCAACACCTGCTGGCCAGCCACGCCCACGACGAGTCGATGATGGTCTCCCCCGCGGAGCTGAAAGCGGAACTCGATTCCCCCGCCCCGCCGCTGCTGCTCGACACCCGCACCCGCGAGGAGCACGAGGCGGTGAGCATTCCCGGGGCCGTTTTCCTCGATCAGGAGCTCCAGCAGAAGCTCTTCGCCGGCGACCCGGAGCGCCGGATCATCCTCCACGACCACGCGGGGAAGCACGTGCTGGACACCTGCGCCTGGTTCCTGGGCCACGGGATGAAGAACACCCGCGCGCTACGGGGCGGGATCGACGCCTGGAGCCGCGAGGTGGACCCCTCCGTGGCGCGGTACCGGCTGGAGATCGATTGACGGTAGCCGGAGATCCCTCGCCCGGAAACATGGATCGTTTTATGGTCGCATCGGGGGCCGATGCCGGGCAAAGACGATCCGAGTGATTTCCGTCCGTTCCCTTACCAAGCAATTCGGCACCCAAACGGCCGTCGATTCCCTGACCCTGGACATTCCCGCCGGTCAGGTGGTGGGGTTGCTGGGGCCGAACGGTGCCGGCAAGTCCACCACCCTGAAGATGCTGACCGGGATGCTGGCCCCGACCTCGGGCACGGCGACGATTTGCGGCCACGATCTGCTGACCGATCCCATCGGGGTGAAGCGGAACGTCGGCTTCGTGCCGGATTCGGGCGCGGTTTTCGAATCGCTCAGCGGGCTGGAGTATCTCGAAATGGTGGCCGCGCTCTACGGCATCCCCGCGGAAGCGGCCCGCGAGCGTATCCGCCAGTTCATCGCCTTCTTCGATCTCAGCTTCGAGACGCTCTCCGACAAGCTGCTCGGAGCCTACTCGAAGGGAATGCGCCGGAAGGTGGTCATCACCGCGGCGCTGCTCCACAATCCGCCGGTGGTCTTCTTCGACGAGCCGCTCGACGGTCTGGATGCGAATGCCGCGGTCGGTTTCAAGGCGCTGATCCAGACCCTGGCCAAGGAAGGCAAGGCGATCATTTATAGCTCCCATATCCTCGACGTGGTGGAACGCGTGTGCGACCGCGTGATCATCATCGATCAAGGAAAGCTGCGCGTGGACGGGGCACCCGCGGAGCTCGTCGCGCAGCATGACTCGCGCTCCCTGGAGCAGCTTTTCACCCATCTCACCGGCGGGCGCGACCTGGAGCGCAAGGCCGAGGACTTCGCGAAAACCTTCCGCCCGTGAACGACCCCGCCCCTTCACCCGCGCGGGCGCTGCAGCGTCTCTACCTCACGCTATTCCTGCGCGGCAGGAGCTCGCGGGGCCTCCGGAAAGACCGCCTGCCGAAATCGGTCGGCAGGAAGCTGCTGGGGACCCTCGCGATCTACATGCTGGTCGGCCTGGTGGCGCTGACCTTCCGCGATCAGCCCTCCTTCGTGCTGTCTTTCTACCTGCACGGGATGTCGCTGCTCTTTCTCGGCATGTTCATCGCTGCCTCCGCCGGAGAGATCCTCTTCAACAAGGAGGAGGCGGAGATCCTGCTTCACCGGCCGGTGGATTCCCGCACGCTGCTGTGGGCGAAGGTCTCGGTGATGGTGCGCATCTCGCTCTGGCTGGCTTGCGCCTTCAACCTCGCGGGCGTGGTGATCGGAAGCATGGGGCCGGCGGGTTCGCTGCTTTTCGCGCCGGTGCATCTTTTCTCCACCTGCATGGCGGCGCTCTTCTGCTCCGGCAGCGTGGTGCTGCTCTACCAGTTGTGCCTCCGGTGGTTCGGGCGGGAGCGGCTGGACAATATCATGACCACCACACAGGTGATCCTGGCGGTGGTGATGGTCATCGGCAGCCAGATGGCACCGTTCATCATTCCCGCGATCGGCTCGCTGGCAAACCCCGCGGGGAAATGGTGGCTCTTCCTGCTGCCGCCGGCATGGTTCGCCGGGCTGGACGAGGTGCTCACGGGGCGTGCCGCGGTGTCCTCCTACTTCCATGCGGGCATGGGGATCGCCATGACCTCGCTGGTGTCCGGCCTCGCCTTCCGCGTGCTGGCCTCCACCTATGAGGAAGGCCTCCAGACCCTGGCCGAAACCCGGCCGAGAAAGACCCGCGGGGACGAACGGCCGTCGCTGCTGGAGCGCCTGATCGCGCTGCCGCCGCTTTCCTGGGCACTGCGGGACCCGGTGACGCGCGCGGCCTTCCGGCTCTCGGCGGCCTACCTTTTCCGGGATCGCGACATGAAACTGCGGCTTTATCCCGGCCTGACCCCGGTGATGGTGATGCCCCTGGTATTCCTGATCCAGGGGCTCGCGGGCAAGGGCAGCGAGATCGGCATCGCCTTCGCGGGCGGCTATCTCGGGCTGGTCCCGCTGATGGCGATGAACCTGCTCCAATATTCGCAGAGCTGGCAGGCGGCGGACCTTTACCGGCTGGCTCCCGTGGCGGGACCTGCGCCTTTCATCCGCGGGGCCACGCTGGCGGTAAGCGTCCTGATCGTGGTGCCCGGCCTGCTCCTGCTGGCGGCGGTGCTGGTGGCGCTGGCGAAGAAGCCGGAGCATGTCCTGATGCTGCTACCCGGCTTGCTCGCCCTGCCGGTGTACGCGCTGCTGCCGGGAGCGATCGGAAAGACCATCCCCCTCTCCAAGCCCACCGAGGAGGGGAAATCCGCCATGCGCGGCGCAATGATCTTCCTGCTCATGTTCAGCGCGCTCGCCCTGCCGGGAATCGGCATGGCGGTGAAGCAGATCGGCCACTTCTGGTCCTTCATCTGGCTGGAAGCCTTTTTCGCCGTCGTCGCATGCCTGGCCTTGAACGTGATGATCGGGCACAAGCGCTGGGACCCGCTGGAGTGAACTCGCCATTCCCCGCGTTTCGTGCTAGAAGTCCCGGCTCATGATCACGGCGGCCACGACAGGCGAGGCGGTGGCTCGCCACTACGACGAGCTCGACCCCTTTTACCGGGGGCTCTGGGGCGAGCACGTGCATCACGGGCTGTGGCAAAGCGGACGCGAGACATCGGCCCAGGCGGTGGAGGCCCTGAGCCGCCATGTGGCCCTGCGGGCGGGGATCAACGGCGGCGAACGCGTCTGCGACGTCGGCTGCGGGTATGGCGGCACCGCGCGGCTGCTGGCCAGGGAACATGGCGCGCGGGTGACGGGCGTGACCATTTCGCGCAAGCAGTATGAAGGGGCGCTGGCCCACGGTGGCGACAACCCCGCCTTCATCCTGGGAGACTGGCTCGAGAACCGCTTGCCCGACGGATCCTTCGAGGCCGTCATCGCGATCGAAAGCACCGAGCATCTTCCCGATGTCGCGCGGGGTATCCGGGAAATGGCCCGCGTCCTCGTGCCGGGCGGCCGGCTCGTCATCTGTGCCTGGATGGCCGGCCCGGCTCCGAAAGCATGGGAGCGGAAACACCTGCTGGAGCCCATCTGCCGCGAAGGCTGCCTGGTCGGCATGGGCGATGAAACCGACTACCGGCGCTGGATCTCCGCAGCCGGCCTGACGATGGAGCACGTGGACGATCTGAGCCGGAAGGTCCGGCGTACCTGGCCCATCTGCATCCGGCGCACCCTGGTCTCCTTCTTTCGCGATGCTGAGACCCGCCGCTTCCTCCTCAGCAATCACGAGCGCAACCGCGTCTTCGCCCTCACGCTGCTGCGGATCTGGCTCGCCTATCTCACGGGAGCCATGCGCTACGTCGTCTTCACCGCGGTGAAGCCGGAGGCGTGACCGGCCCCCGGGATCACTCGATCGTCCCTGCCCCGCTCAAGCCGCGATCTCGTAAAGCTCCGTGATCCGGCGGAAGATGCGGTCCCGGCGCTCGCGGGCCTGATCCACATCGCGGGTCTTCAGCGAAAAACGCAGGCGCTCCGCCGTCGCATCCGGCTTGTGCACCGTCAAGTGGCACCACCACACCCCGCGATTGTTCCAAAGGTGATGATTCGGATTCTCCTCATTGACTCGAAGCGCGAGCTTGGATTTGCGTTTCATGCGTTCTTATGCCTTGGGATCGGGTTAAACGAGCGATTCTCCCGTGAAGAAGTCGCTTTTAGGGACGCGGGTTGGTGCGATTTCAGGCCGATTATCCAGCGCACGCAAGGAGATTTGCTAATGTTACACATTGAATCACTTTATGCGTATTAAAATGCGCATAAAACCGAAGAATCTGCAAATAATCGTGCTCAGGCCTGCTCCAAAGCGGCGGCAAAGTGCGACAGGAGCACGGAAGTTTCCTCCGTGCCGCAGGAAATGCGAATCAGATGCGAGGGAACGCCGCAGCCTTCGGCCCAATCCAGCTCGTGGAAGTGCGCCAGCAGGGTGTAAGGACAGGCCAAAGTGAAGGGCGTGCCGAAGCTCGGCCCCTTGCACACCTTCAGCGCGTCGAAAACCTTCGGAGCCTTCTTGGGATTCTTGAGCACGAAGGAAAGCAAAGGCCCGTAGCCGCCCTTCGCCGCCTTGATCCGGTCGTAGTTCGCGCGCGTGACCAGCGAAGGGTGCCAGACCTCCTCCACCGCCGGGTGGGCCGCCAGCATCGCCGCCACGGCCTCGCCATTGGCGTTGTGCGCCGCCATGCGCTCGGGGAAGCCTTTCAGGTTGGAAAGCAGTACCTCGGCATCGCCGACGTACAGCGGCGAGGCCGCCGCGCTCTCCTCCGCCAAGGAGGCTTGCAAGAGGCCCGCGAAGGGAGAATCCGGACGGACCACGGCCATGCCCGCCATCACGTCCCCGGTGCCGGAAAGCCATTTGGTCAGGCTGCTCGTCACCACATCGGCCCACGGGAGCACGGCGACGTTGGAAGGCCCGACCGAGGAATCGTCGATGATCAGCGGCACGCCCCCCTCCGCACAGGCCGCCGAAAGCTTCGGGATATCGGCCGTCCGGAGCAGGGGGTTGCTCGGTACTTCGGTGAAAACCCCCGCGAATTCGCCCTGGCGGATGCGCCGCAGCGCCTCGTCGAAGGATTCCCCCTCGGATTGGTTGAGGAAGACCACGCCGTTGCCGAAATACTCCTGCACCTTGAGGGCGTCCACATAGGGAAACTCGATTTGCAGGGTCTTGCGCCCCTCCTTCACGCCGGGCAGGGAGCGGAGCACGGCGGTGATGGAGGCCATGCCGCTGTTGAAAACGTGGACAAGCTTCGGGTCCGCGCCAGCGATTTTCCCGAGCCGGCGCTGGAGCAAGTGGACCTTATTGCCGCTGCGGGGCTTGCCGTTGATCAGGTCTTCGGCTTGGCGGCTGCCCACCAGTTCCCCGGTGAAACGCTGGTAGTCCACCGCCACCTGCCGGGCCTTCACGGGCACCACCAGCACGGGCATGCCCAGGAAATTCTCGTGGCGTACCGCCACCTCGCCGCGCGGCTCGATCCAGCGCTGTGCCCGCTGGGCGGCCACCTTGGTGGGAAATACGAAGACTTCTTCTCCTTCCCCCGCGATCTCGGCCGCCGCCATCGCCGTCAGGCGCTTGAGCAGCGGATGGCGGAAAAAGCGCGGGTAGCCCATGCGCATCCGCCGCACCACCTTGTCCCGGGCTTCCTCGTAGCCCAGCACCGCCTTCCACGTGGGCAGGCAGACGGAGCACGCGTGCGCGGAATCGGGAAGCGGGATTCCCAAGTCATCCTCCTGCCAGGCCGGGTTTGCCTTCAAGTCACGCATGCGCCCCCCCTGCTTGCAGGCGGAGGGGCGGGTTGCGCAAGCAGGATCAACGGAAATACCGGAATCGCGGGGGGCGCACGGGAGCCGTCCGGATCATCCGCCGGCACCCCGGCTCGCCATTTAGACAGAAACCGCAGTATTTATAACCAAATCGGTCGATTCATGCCCGGAATTCCGGAAAAGCGGTTCCGTGAATGAGTCGAATTCAGGGGCAAGTGGGATTCCAGAGATCCGGGTTGGCATTGCGAACGCAGCGGTTGGCGGAGGGGAGTTTTTGTATTTACAAGTCGCGGCACAATCCTACCACTCCTTCACCATACCTCATGAAACAGTCATTTTTGCGAAATAAAGAGCCCTTACTTGCTTTTCAGCCTAGAGGTGGCGATCGGGGCTTCGCCTTGGTAATCGCGATCTCCCTGATGGTGCTGCTGACGGTGCTCGCGATCGGGCTGCTGACCCTCTCCACGGTGTCGCTGCGGGCCTCCAGCCAAGGTGAGGCGATGCAGGCCGCGCGGAGCAATGCGCGGATGGCGCTTTCCCTGGCCATCGGGCAGTTGCAGAAGAACGCGGGGACGGACCAACGGATCACCGCGCCGGCCATGATCGCGGAGAGCTCGGCCCCCTCGTGGCTCACCGGCGTGTGGTCGGGAGCGCTTCCCACGGCGCAGGACCCGGTGCCGGAGAAGGACGGACAGTTCCGCGGGTATCTGAGTTCCGGCGCCGGGGCCACGGCCTCCCCCGCTCCGTCCGATCTGCCCGATCTCGCTTCCGGAGCTGTCCTGATGGGCGAGGGTTCGCTCGGTAAAGACGCGGACCCGGCTTCCTGGGTGCGCGCGCCGAAGGTGGAATCTCCCGGAGCGGGCGGCAGCCTGGACGGCCGCTACGCGTGGAGCGTGCTGGACGAGGGCACCAAGGCAAAGGCGGACGTCGTCCGCAAGGAAGGTCGCTTCGGCAATGCCAATCATCAGGCGGCCTTGGGCTCCGCCCCGCGCTTCGGTATGGAGAGCATCAAGGATTTCGGCGGCTTCGATTGGTTCGAGGGCAGCGAGCAGGCCAAGCTCTACACGCTCCCTACCTCCGATCTGATCCAAGGCATGCCGGAGCTCAAGAAGCACCAGCACGACGTGACGACCGTTCACCGCGGTCTGGTGACCGATGCCGCTCGCGGCGGGCTGCGCAAGGACCTGAGCCTCCTTTTCAACGGGACCGCCCTCCCCTCCGAGTACGCGGACCAGCGGATCTACGACGACGAGACGGTGCTGACGGACGTGCCGAACCCCTACTGGAGCCAGGCTTTCGAGTACGCGACGATGTACCGCGAGCTCGCGGGGACCGATCCCGTGCTCAAGGCCAAGGTTCCTCCCGCCTACAACCCCGTCAAATACGACCCCCGCAGCCGTTCGTACAAGGCGAACCCGCAGGCTCCGAAGGGCCTGCTGCTGATGCCGGTGGTGGCCAAGGTGCAGATGCAGTTCTCCATGGTCTGCCAGGATGCCCACGGGTTCTGGTCGGGGGGCCTGGACGGCAACGATGCCACCGGGGAAGACAACTTCATGGTCTATCTGATCTATTCACCGATCGTCACCTTGTACAACCCGTACAACATGGCGATCTCCTTCGACCAGATGAAGATCGACTTCAAGGACCTGCCGATCGGCCTGCGTTTCTACCGCAACGGCCAACCGCAGACGAGCACGCTGGCCCACTTCAACCAGCTCTACATCTACCATCCCGACAATTCGGACACGCCGAAAACCTTCAGCATCAACCTGAAGAGCGCCTTCACCGGCGGGAGCGCGCCGGTCCTCCTCCAGCCGGGGGAGAACAAGGTCTTCGGCGAATCCGTCAGCGGCGACTGGAGCTGGAACAGCAATGCGGGATCCTTCTTCGACTACGAGGACAAGCTGACCAGCAACATCAACCTCGCGCCGGGATATCCCTCGCCGGGATGCGGCTTCTGGATCGATTGGCTCACGCCGCAGAACATCAAGACGTCCTTCGACGACAGCCGGGGGATCCTGCCGATCAAGAAGACCGACAGCATCGATGTGGGATACGGCCCGCTGCCCTCCTCCGCCTCCGGCAACCGCCTTTCGATCGAGCTGAGCCTGATGCGGGGCAGCCAGAAAATCCGCTCCGGCACCCTCGATCTCGATTACGGCGATGCCAACCGCCTGCGCTCCGCCTTGAGCCGCGATCCCGCGCATGACTTCCCGGACGGCGAGGCGCGGCTGGAACGCCCCTTTACGGGCGCGGAGATGTACCAGAGCCCGGGGGACAAGCTCAAGGACTTCATCCGCGTGAAGCCCTTCGCGCAATTCAGCTTTTACGCGAAGACCACGCTGGAGGCGGACTCCCCCTCCAAGCCTTGGGTGCAAGGAGCTCATGCCACCAGCATGGTGGCCATCGATCTGGCGAAGGAGAGCATGGGCGTGCATCCCTACGAGGCATCGTTCAAACGCGTGCCCCCGAGCTACCGCTTCCCCATCGACGTCAACAACCGCGGGAAGTTCTTCACCGGGCATGGCGTGGAAAATTCCTCGCTCAACGGCAACTCCATCGCCCCGCAGTACGAGATCCCCATGCTGCCGCTGCAGAGCCTCGCGCAGCTCCGCCACGCACAATTGAGCAACCAGGGCTTCCTGCCCGGCGCCACCTACACGGTGGGCGAATCCTTCGCGACCGCCATGATCCCGAAATCGGGCGTGGCCGCCAGCGGCACGAAGAGCTACCGCCTGCTCGACCATGCCTGGCTGGCGAACAACGCGCTCTGGGACGGCTACTACTTCTCCACCCTGGGCAGCCAGTCGGGGCCGCTCATGGGTTCCCGCTCTGCCGAGACGGTGGCGGGCGAATTCCTGGAAGGGAAGGTGCCGCTGCTCAATCCGCGCATGATCCCGGCGGGCAATGCGGTGGTGAGCGAAGCGGTAAGCGAGCTCTCGGCCGCGGACGGCTACCGGAAGAGCGCCGCGCACCTGATGATCGATGGAGCCTTCAATGTGAACTCCACCTCCGCGGACGCGTGGGCTGCCTTCCTCGGCTCGCTCAACAAGGAGGACGTGGAGTATTCCCATATCGGGATGTCCGGAGCCGCCCCGGTGGCCGGCATCAAGCAGCAGGCCGCCTTCCCCTTCAGCCGCATGCGCCGTGCCAACGGCCCGCCGGTGGAAGAAGCTCCCGGTTTGCTCCAACAGCAGCGCCACGCCCGCTGGACCGGCATGCGCACGCTGACGGAGGACCAGATCCGCGAGCTGGCGCAACACGTGGTGGAGGAGATCAAGGAGCGCGGCCCCTTCCTCTCGCTCGCGGAGTTCGTGAACCGGCAGCCGCAGGGCGATAGCGAGAAGGCGCTGAAAGGCATCCTGCAGGCGGCGATCGACGAGACGGAATCCATCAACGCCGGTTTCCGGGATGATTCCGAGATGAACGCCGTCGCCGATATGGCGGCGGATCATTACGCCTTCCCCGATGCCCTGGCCGGCATGAGTGCCACCGGCGCCCCCGGCTTCCTGACCCAGGGCGATCTCCTCTCCTCCCTGGGCCCGGTGATCTCCGTGCGCTCGGATACCTTCCGCATCCGCGGCTACGGCGAGGCGCTCGATCCCGACCAGAACGTCATCGCCCGGGCCTGGTGCGAGGCGGTGGTTCAACGCATGCCGGAGTTCGTGGATCCGGAGGACGCGCCCGGCGACGACATCGCGTCCCTCAACGACGTGAACAAACGCTTCGGCCGCCGCTACACGGTCACCGGCTTCCGCTGGCTGTCGCAGGACGAGGTCTGAGAGGCTATTCAGTCTCCTGCCGTTTTAAGACAGCTCTCCCAGAAATGGATGCTCCTCATCTTACCCCTCGGGCAAAGCCGGTAAGGAGCAGGGACATTCCTGTCCCCCCTGAGGTGCTTCGGCGCGCCCCCCGCCAGCGACAGGAATGTCGCTGCTCCCTATTTTCATCGCACGCGGCGGCTGCAATCCGGGGTTCAGGCCTCATCTCAACAGGTAACGCCATAAGCCGGACCGCCCGGAGAGCGTTCGATGCCTTTTAGACAGCCCCTCTTTCCCCTACCTCATCGCCCGGCTTGCCAAAGGCATCCGGGGGATTCACTTTCCCAGCATCATGCTCCGTCTCGTATTCGCCTTGTTCCTGACCTTGACCGCCGCTTCGAGCGGCCAGGAGTCCAGGACGATCACCCTTCGCACGCTGTGTTTCCAGCACGTGAACAACGTCAAGATGCTCTACCTGCCGGGCAAGGAACCGGGCCAACTGGTGGAGGTGCCTCTTTTCACGGAAGTCTTCTCCCTGCCGGTCACCGCCACCGCGACGGGCGGCAAGGTCTCTTTCCTCCTGACCAAGGAACCGCCGGCCCAGGGCAAGCAGGCTCCGGCGCTGCCGCCGGTGGCGATTCCGAGCGCCAAGGAGGTCCTCTTCCTCTTCCTGCCCAATCCCGGCAACAAGGATGTCCCCTATCAGGTCGTGGCGATGGGCGATGACGAAGCCTCCTTCCCGCTGGGCACGACCAAGGCGATGAATCTGACCCGCGCCAACCTCCGCTTCGACCTCGGCGAACTCTCCGACGCGAAGGGGATCCTGGTGACTCCGGGCAAGACCACGATCATCCCGCCCGTGCGCAAGGTGAACCACCTGAACCAGTTCGATGCGAAGGTGCTCTACGAGGTGAAGCCGAAGGAGTTCGCGGTCTTTTACAATACCCGCTGGCGCTCCGTGGCCGGCAAGCGCGACATCGCCATCGCCTACATCGACCCGCGCACGAAGCAGCCGATGGTGAATCTTTACGAGGATGCTCCGCCGGCCGAGATCCCGCCGCCCTGACCCGGTAAGGCTTCCAGTATCCGGCGAGTCCTATTTTCCGCCCGGCTCCGAATTTCCGCTACCGGATCGGGCCGGGCGGGTTTATTTGGAGGCATGACCCGTAGCGGCACACAGCGTATCCTGATCCTGCTGGTGATCCTCGGCGGAGGAGCGGCGGGTTGGTGGCTCACCCGGTCTTCGTACGATACGGGCGCGGCCGAAGCACCGCCGAAGCCTCCCGTGCGCCCCTTCATCCCCGACCTGACGCCGCCGAAGGAGAGCAAGCGGACCGAGCGCCCGGCGGGGCTGGTGAAAGACGGCGAAGCGGCGGAAGCCGGGGCGCTGCAGAACCAGCGCTCGCTGCGCTTTGCGGATCGGGCCGCGATGGACCGCTTCCTGGAAGCGGCGAAGGGAAAAGGCATCGCCGTGCTCGGCCGGATCGATGCCCTCAATGCGCTGCACGTCGGCTTCCTTTCCGCGGCGGATCTGGCCGCCCTGCTCGAGGGCACCGAGGAAACGGGCTTCATCTACCCGGTAACGCTGCCGACGCCGAAGACCGAGGGCGTGCAGGACGGGGCGGTGGGTTTCGGTACCTCGCTGCTCTCCTGGCTGGGCATCCCCGGGGACAATTCTTCCTACGGAGCCGGCGTGAAGGTGGGCATCCTGGACACGGGCTCCACGCTCACCGGCGCGCGGAACTACTACCTGGTGGAACCGCCCGCCGACGCCTCGGCCTGGAACGGCCACGGGACGGCGGTGGCCGACCTGATCGGCCAGATCGCCCCGGCGGCGGACCTTCACTCGTGGCGCATCGCGAACGACGCAGGGGAATCCAATAGCTTCCTGCTGGCCCAAGGCATCCTGGCGGCGATGGACGCCGGGGTGGATATCATCAATATCTCGATGGCCTCTTACGGGAACTCGGCCATCCTCCACGATGCGGTGAAGCTGGCGCAGGAAGCGGGGATCAAGATCTTCGCGTCGGGAGGCAACGAAGGCTACGACCAGGTGGCCTATCCCGCCGCCTACGCAGGCGTGGTCGGCGTGGGAGCGGTGGATGCGAACGGCACCTATCTGAATTTCTCCAACACGGGGGATGTGACGATGACCGCACCGGGACTGGATCTGGTGACGGCGTGGACCGGCGGGCAGAGCGTTTATTTCACCGGCACTTCGGCCAGTTCCCCGATCGGGGCCGCGGTGCTGGCCGCGGCCATTTCCAACAGCGGGCAGAAGATCACCACCGACACGGCCTACGGGAAATTGACCGCCAATCTCAATGAGGCGGGTGCGCCCGGGGAGGACGAGTATTACGGGGCCGGCACCGTGGACTTCGGCCGCATTTTCCGCTCCGGCACCGAAGGGATCAGCGATGCGGCGATCGCATCGAACTTCGTCTCCACGGGCAGCAGCGGCCAGTTGCAACTGCAGGTGACCGTGCAGAACCGCGGGACCGCGCCGATCTACAACGCGCCGCTGCAGGTGACCACGCAAGGAGTCACCTCCACCCTGACGATCACCTCGCTGCCCCCGGGCAAGATCGCCACCTACACGCTGCCGTTTTCGATCCCGCCGAACGGCACCACCGTGCAATCGCAGATCACCCTTTCCGGGGCGAACGACTTCAAGCCGTCGAACAACCGGCGCTCCGATATCTATGCCGCGCCTGCGACGAATTGAAGCCTGCCTGATCGCGCTGGCGGGCACCTGCGCCGCCGGAGAGATGAGGGAAGCGCCGAATGCCGCGGCGGCACCGGTGAACCAGCTCAGCATCTCGGGGAATGCCTGCGGGCCCGCGGCGTTGTTGTCTTCCTGCCGGTTTGGAAACGGGAGCTGGCAAGCGGCGGCGGACTCGCTGCCGGGAGCGACCGACAAGGAGCGCTTGTCGCAATGGATCCGCCGTCACGGGCTCCGCCCTTCGGAGAACTTGCGGGGCCGCATGCGCTGGAACAAAGGCGGCATCAACGCGGAGGATCTGGTAGCGGCGGCCAACGAGATGAACCGGCCGCTCTATCTGCCCGTCCTTCGCCTAGAGGATCTCTTCCGCGGGAAGGGCGAGCAGGCCGGGGCACAACTGAAGCGCACCCGCGCGTGTATCGACCGGTCCCTGGCGAGGGGCTTCCCGCCGGTACTGAGCCTGCGGCGTTTCGTCCTGCGAAAGGGCAACTGGATTCCTGTGCAGGGGCACTTCGTGACGGTGACCGGGGTGTCGAAGAAGATCCCGCGGGACGGCTCGGGTTTCCGCATCTCCTACGTGGATCCTTGGGGTGGCAAACGCTGCGAAGGGATCCTGAAGATTCCCGACCGCGCGCTCCTGGCGAAAGATCCGGCGTCCTCGCCCTGCCTGGTAGCCGAGGTACCCGCATCGGGCATCGGAAAGAAGGAAGTGCGCCCGGGTGAGGTGACGGCCGTGATCCCGGCCGCCGTGATCGGGAGGTGGTGAATTTTTTTCACCACTCGATTTCAGGAAAACGTCCTTGACTTGACGGGCAAGTCGATCTCGCCCTCAAAAAAGGGGATTTTCCTCATCATCAATAAGTTACCCATTAAAAACGTGTTCCATATGTTATTTTCTGGACTTCTGGGGTTCTGCGTTTGGCTGCCGCTTTGAGGAGCTACCCCTCATTCGGGTAGGTGGATTCATTATGTATTTACAGGCCGGGCTTTGGATGCATTCTTGTGGGGTATCCGTCATGAAACCCAACTCATCCCCGGAAAAAGTGCGGTGCAGTCTGTACCGGCGTTCCAAACAGCGAGGCTTCGCCTTGGTGATTTCCCTGTCGCTTATGGTCCTGCTGACTGTGCTTGCGATCGGATTGCTCACCTTATCCACGGTCTCGCTCCGAGCTTCAGGTCAAAGCGAGGCGATGGAGGTGGCCAAGAGCAATGCCCGGATGGCGCTTTCGCTGGCCATCGGCCAGTTGCAGAAATCGGCGGGACCGGACCAACGCATCACCGCTCCCGCGAGCTTCGGTGATCCGACTGCGCCGAAAGGCTTGACCGGCGTCTGGAAGGGTGCGCTGCCGACGGCAAACAAGCCGGTGCCGGACAAAGGGAATAGTTTCGTGTCTTACCTGGTGTCCGGGAACGAGGAGGGTGCCAACAACAAGACCCTGCCCGACCTGTCATCGGGCCCCGTGCTGTTAGGCCAAGGCTCGCTGGGCAAGGATACCGACGCCCATGACTTCGTGCGGGCGGCGAAAGTGGAATCTCCGGCCGAGGGCACGGCTCTCGGCGGCCGCTATGCCTGGAGCGTGCTCGACGAGGGGGTGAAGGCCAAGGCCGACATCGTCCGTGAGGAAGGAAGATTCGGCAACGCGAACCGCCAGGCCGCCATGGGCGCGCCCTCCCGCTTCGGGATGGAAGGCATCACCGGCTTCGATCAGTATGACTGGTTCGAAGAGACCGATCAGGCGAAGCTTTATACGATCCCGACCTCCTCGCTGATCGACCAGATGCCGGAGCTGGCGCGGTATCAACACGACGTGACGACGGTCCACCAGGGGCTGGCGACCGATTCCGCGCGCGGCGGCCTCAAGAAGGACCTGAGCTTGCTGCTTGGCGACACCACCTTGCCCTCCGGCTACTCGTCGCGGCGGTTCTATGACGACGAGTCGGTGGAGAACGAAGCGGCCAACCCCTACTGGACCCAGGTCTTCGACTACGCGAACCTCTATCGCAATCTCACGGGGGTCAATCCGACGATCAAGGCGAACATCCCGGGCGGCTACAACCCGGTCAAATACGATGCCCGCAGCCGCACGTACAAGGCCAACCCCGTGGCACCCCGGGGCCTCATCCTGATGCCGGTGGTGGCCAAGGTGCAGATGCAGTTTTCGATGGTGGCGAAGAGAGCGCACGGCCCTTGGGCCGGGGGCGAGGACCACAATACCGCCACCGCCGCGGACAACTACATGGTGTACCTGATCTATTCGCCGATCGTGACCCTGTACAATCCTTACAACGTGCCGCTTTCCTTCGACGAGCTGCGGATCGATTTCAAGGACCTGCCGATCGGATTCCGGTTCTACAAGAACGGCGCTCCCCAGACGACGGTCATGGCCCACATGAACCAGTTGTACAACGGCCACGACCGGGACTCCAGGACTCCTAAAACTTTCGGGATCAACCTGCGCAACAACTACGGCCCGAACCGTACCGGGCCGGTGATCCTGCAGCCGGGGGAGAACAAGGTCTTCGGCGAATCCGTGGACGGCAACTGGTCCTGGGGCGCGAACAATACCGAGCCTCCCTTTTTCGACTACGCCGACAACAAAACCGCGAACCTTCCGCTGGCCCCCGGCTATCCATCCCAAGGCGTGGGCTTCTGGGTGGACTGGCTGACGCCGGACGACTTGAAGCCCGTGAACGACGGCTGGGGAGTCTTCCCCCTTTCCCTGGATGACGCGATCGACGTGGGCTTCGCGCCGATGCCTTCCCAGGCAGGCACGAACCGGCTCTCCATCGAATTGAATTTGGTCAGGGGCAGCCAGCGGATCCGCTCGGGAACCCTCGATCTCGACTACGGGGATGCCACCAAGCTGCGTGAAGCACTGAGCCGCGATGGCTCCACGGATTTCACCGGCGGCGAGGTGCGGCTCCAGCGGCCCTATCTGGGTGCCGAGATGAAGGAAGAGCCCGCAACGAAGATCAAGGATTTCACCCGCGCCAAAATCTTCGCGCAGTTCAGCTTTTACGGGAAGACCACCTTGGAATCGGATGCACCGTCCAAACCCTGGGTGCAAGGCGGCCACTCCTCCAGCTTGGTGGGGATCGACCTGACGAAGGAGAGCATGGGCATCCACCCCTTCGAGGTTTCGCTGAAGCGCTTGAGCGCGAGCTACCGGTTCCCCATCGACGCCAGCGACCGCGGCCAATTCTTCACCGGCCACGGCCTGCTCAATCCCGCCAGCGGCACGACGGTGGCCCCGCAATATGAAGTGCCGATGCTGCCGCTGCAGAGCATCGCGCAACTCCGCCACGCGCAGTTGAGCAATCAGGGCTTCCTGCCGGGCTTCAGCTATACCGCGGGAGAATCCTTCGCCTCCCCGATGATTTCGGCGGGAAGCGTCACCGAGCCGAGCACGAAGGACTACCGCCTGCTCGACCACTCCTGGCTGGCGAACAACACGCTGTGGGACGGTTACTTCTTCTCCACCCTCTCGCCGCATGCGGGGCCGCTGCTGAGCTCCCGCCCCTTGGCCACGGTGGCGGAAAACTTCTTCAAGGGAACCGAGCCGCTGCTGAACCCCCGCTTCATCCCCGCGGGTACCTCCTCCCCTGAGGAAACGGTGCAGGCCCTTACCGGGGACGACGGCTTCAGCAAGAGCGCCGCGCACCTGATGATCGACGGAGCCTTCAACGTGAATTCCACTTCGGTGAACGCGTGGGCGGCCTTCCTTTCCTCCATGAACGAGGAGACGATCGAATACTGGCATCTGGCGGACGGCGCTGCCACGGCGGCGGCCGGCACGGTGGAAAAGGCGGCCAATCCCTTCAGCCGCATGCGCCGCGCGACGGGACCGCCCGTGGAGCAGGCTCCCCCGCTGCTGCGCCAGGCACGGCACGCGCGATGGACCGGGATGCGCACGCTCGAAAAAGGCCAGATCCAGGAACTCGCGCAAAACATCGTGGATGAAATCGAAGCGCGCGGGCCCTTCCTTTCCCTTTCGGAATTCGTGAACCGCCGCCCGGGCAATGACCGCGAGATGGCGCGCGAAGGCATGCTCCAGAAAGCCATCGACGAGACCCCTTCGATCAACGGCAGGTTTGCGGATGACTCCCGGAACATCACGACCGCCGACGTGGCGGATGATAGGTACGCTTTCCCCGAAGCCATCACGGGAATGAGCGCGACGGCAGCACCCGGCTACCTGACGCAAGGCGACATCCTTTCCGCCCTCGGCTCGGTGGTGACGGTCCGCTCGGATACCTTCCGCATCCGCGGTTACGGCGAAGCGCTGGACAAGGACGACAAAGTCCTGGCCCGCGCGTGGTGCGAGGCCATCGTCCAGCGCGTCCCGGAATTCGTCGATCCTGCGGACGGTCCCGAGGTCCTGCCGACCGCCCTGGCCCCGGTGAATCAGGCCTTCGGGCGCCGCTTCCAAGTCACCGGCTTCCGCTGGCTGGCTTCGGACGAGGTCTGAGAAGCCTCTGGTCGCTTTGCAGGAAGGGGATCCCGGATCGGGCTCCCCTTCTTCGTTTGCCACCGGGGGCCGGACAGGGGGGCGGCGGGGATTCTTCCCCTTCCTTGATTCCGCAACTTCAGGCTCGCCCGGTGGTTTTCCCCGGAGAGCATGGAAGCCGCACTGACCTTCCCGCCGATCCGCATGCCGTCACCCCGCCCGATCCCAGCGACCGAAAGCGCGGACGGGGATAGCGTGGACGTGGCGTTGATGAAACGCATCGCGGACGGGGACGAGCGCGCCTTCCGGGAGCTGGTGGAGCGCCACCAGAATGCCGTGGTCGGCACCGTGGCGCGGATGTTGGGCGATCCCACCGAGGCGGAGGACATCGCCCAGCTCGCCTTCCTGCGCATCTGGAAACACGCCAAGCGCTGGCGTCCGGAAGCGAAATTCACCACGTATCTCTTCACGATCACGCGCAATCTCGTCTTCAACGAGAGCCGCCGCCGTTCCCGCCGCAAGGAGGTCTCCAGCGAGGAGCGGGAGGAAGACAGCGGCTTCCAGATGGCCGCCGAATCCCGGCACGGCCCGGAGGAGGAAACCATGAAGCTGGAGATGCACCGGCAGATCGACCGCGCCATCGCCACCCTGCCGGAGGCCCAGCGCACGGCCGTGATCCTCTACAGCTACGAGTCCCTGCCCTACGAGGAGATCGCGGGCGTGCTGAACACCTCGGTCTCGTCCGTGAAGAGCCTGCTTTTCCGCGCGCGGACAACCTTGCGGGAGAAGCTGGCGACTTATCTGGCGGAGTAACCCCGTCTGGAACCATGGCTCGCGCTCCGAGCCCCGGTGCCATCATCTTTCCAGAAACTGCCGGAAGCGCGGCATGATCTTCTGGAACAGCGAGTTCTTCCCGCCGCGTGCCAGTTGCTCGCCGATGAGTCCCGCACTGTCGTCCGGATCGATCGGACCCGGTGCCTCGATGACGTGGCCCGCCGCTTCGATGCGGCGCACGAGGTGCGAGCCTCCGTCTTCGCGCGAGACGGAGATGGCCACGCCGCCGCCCGTGATGCGGACCAGGCCGAGCGGAGCCGATGCCGGTTCCGCCGTCAGGGTCACGGCGATGCTTCGCCCGGCGCTGTCTTCGAAGGAGAAGCCCTCCTTGTTTCCCGCATGGCGGGCGACGGCGAGATCGAGCTCCATACCATCCCGCCACCCGGCTTGCACGGCCAGCCACGCCAGGATTTGCAGGGCGGTGCCGCGGTGGGCGGGATGATGCACGATCTCCACCTGCTCCACATGCGGCAGCGCGGCCAGCACCAGCGGGTCATCATACAGCGCCGCGATGGAAACGCGGAATTGGAAGCTGCGCGTCCACGCGAGGTCCTGCACCACCAAATCCTTGGTCGCGCTACCGACCGCCTCTTCGATCCGGCGGAAGGACTCCACCGGATTCGCCCAATCGGCGCTGTCGAAGACAAAACGGTCCACCAGGCTGTACAGCCGGTCCTCGAAGATCGGCGAGAGTTCGCCCTGCCACCAGAAGATCAGCGGCAAGTCCGACGCCAGATGGGCGAAGACGGTATTCCGCAGGCGGCCGGTGGCCTTCCCCGTGAGGGCGAAGGCGATCTGCTCGCAGCACACCGATTTCCGCCCGTGCGAAAGATGGCAATGCGCGGTGATCCATGCGCGGATGGAGGCCTCCGGCGCGGCGCGATCGATCCCGATCAGCAGCGCCCGGCAGGCATGCTCCGCCGTCAGCTCGCGCACCGCCTCGGAGTTCTTCTCGAGCGCACCGGGCGCCTCGGAATACACCGCGAGATTCATCAGCGAGGCGTTCGTGCGCGCCTCGTCTTCCTCCCACAGCTTGCGCAGTTCCTTGTCGATGGAGCCCACCGGGACCTCGCGGCCGAGTTCGGGGTGCATGGATAGAGTGGTCATGGAAAGTCGGGAGTCTTCGGTTGAGGGTTGAGAGTTAGAGACCGAGGGCAGAGCAAACGACGCGGGGTTCTTGCTTCCGACTCTCAACCCGGAACTCTCGACTCTTCTTCACAGCCTGCGCCAGGAATTCCCGTCCTTTTTGAGAAGCTCGTCCGCTTCCTTCGGGCCCCAGGTGCCCGCGACGTATTCGGCCATCGGCGGCGGGGTGCCGCTCTTGTGCCAGGCGTGCTCGATGTGGTCGATGAACTTCCAGGCCTCCTCCACCTCGTCGCGGCGGGCGAAGAGGGTGGCATCGCCGGCCATGGCGTCCAGCAGCAGGCGCTCGTAGGCTTCGGGGCTGCCCTTGCCGAAGCTCGTGGCGTAGTGGAAGTCCATCTTCACCGGCTCGAGGCGGAGGCTGGTGCCCGGGATCTTCGAGACCATGCGCAGGGAAATCCCCTCGTCCGGCTGGATGCGGATGACGAGCACGTTCGCGCCGGGGACGCCGCCGGGCAGCACGTTGAAAAGCACGCAGGGCGGTGCCTTGAAATGCACGGAAATCTCCGTCGCCTTCTTCGGCAGTTGCTTGCCCATGCGGATGTAGAAAGGCACCCCGCTCCAGCGCCAGGTATCGATCATCAGGCGCACGGCCACGTAGGCCTCCGTCATGCTCTCGGGATCCACGCGGTCTTCCTCCCGGTAGCCTACCGCCGGCTTCCCGTCCACATGGCCGGCGGTGTACTGGGCACGCACCACGTTCTCCGCCACTTTCTCCGGGGTATCCCATTGGCGCAGGGACCGGATCACCTTCACCTTCTCGTCCCGCACGCCGTCGGCGCTCAGGTCGGTGGGCGGTTCCATGGTCACCAGGCTCAGGAGCTGGAGCAGGTGATTCTGCACCATGTCCCGCAGCGCGCCGGACTTGTCATAGTAGCCGCCGCGGCCGCCTTCCATGCCCAGATTCTCCGAGCAGGTGATCTGCACGTGGGAGATGTAGCGGTTGTTCCAGAGGGGCTCGAAAATCGCGTTGGCGAAGCGCAGCACCATGATGTTCTGCGCCGTTTCCTTCCCGAGGTAGTGGTCGATGCGGTAGGTGTCCTTTTCCTGGAAGGTACGGTTCACCACCTCGTTGAGATGCTGCGCGGTGGCAAGGTCCGTACCGAAAGGCTTCTCCACGATCACCCGGGACCAGCAGCCCTCCTTCGCCTGATTGAGGCCCGCGTCCTTCAGATGGGTCAGGATATCGTCGAAGAATTCCGGCGCGCTGGCGATGTAGAAGAGGCGGTTCCCCTTCCCGCCGCGCTCGCGGTCGATCGCGTCCAGGCGTTCGGCGAGGCTCTTGTAGCCCTCCGCATCCGTGAACTCGCTCTGGTGGTAGTGGATGTTTTCGATGAATTTCGACCACAGCGCCTCGTCGTGGCCGGAGCGGGAGACCTTGCGGTTCAGCTCCTCCAGCCCCTGGCGGAATTCCGCATCGGATTTCTCCCGGCGGGCAAAGCCGACGATCTTCACGCCGGGCGGCAATTCGCCGTCCACGGCCAGATTGTAGATCGCGGGCACCAGCTTGCGGTGCGTGAGGTCGCCGGTGGCCCCGAAGATCACCACGGTGCAGGGCTCGGGACGCGAGCGGGAGACGAGATCTTCGCGAAACGGATTGGTCATAAGGCTGAGCCGCGGTTTCGCCGAAAGTCACCCGCGGGGGAAGCGAAATGGGTATGAAATCTCGTCAACGATCGCATTAAAGACAAGAGGGGAAAGCGATCCCGGGCGACCCCGCCGGGCCCGCGCCGGAACGGACGCCGCTTCGGAAGAAGGCTCCGAATCTTCTGGCCAAGGGCCGCCGCACGCGTGTTCATTCGATCATGTCTGAGCGCATTACGGACCTGCCGCTGGACGAGCGGCCGCGGGAGAAACTGGCAAAATTCGGGGCCGGCGCGCTCGATAATCCGGAGTTGCTCGCCCTGTTCCTGAGGACCGGGACGAAGGGCCGCAGCGCGATCCAGATCGGGCGGGACCTGCTGGATCACTACGGGTCCATCGGCGCGCTCGGCAGCGCGGGGGCGGGAGAGCTGGCAAGGCAGCCGGGGCTCGGGCTCGCGAAAGCCTGCCAGCTGGTGGCGGCTTTCGAGCTGGGGGCGCGGGCCGCGCGCGAGCAGCTCGCCCAGATCCCGCTGGACGCCCCGGAATTGATCTACCGGACCTTCGCGCCGCAACTCGCGTGGCTGCGGCACGAGAAGCTGATCGTGGCGCTGCTGGACAGCCGCCTGCGGCACGCCGGCTCCGTGGAGGTGAGCGCGGGAAGCCTGACCGAAACGGTGGCCCACCCGCGGGAGGTCCTGCGCCCGGTGATCACGCGCGGCGCCTTCGGCTTCGTATTGATCCACAATCACCCTTCCGGCGATCCCTCGC
This sequence comes from uncultured Haloferula sp., assembly GCA_946885645.1. The sequence goes on along the minus strand of CAMPGU010000016.1, from coordinate 6,675 downwards.
CGAGCAAGGCGGATGAACTTTTCACCCGCCGCATGATCGAGGCGGCCGATCTGCTCCAGCTCAAATTCCTGGACCACGTGGTGGTCGGCAGGCCCGATGGCGGCAGGGAACCGTACTTCTCCTTCCGCGAGGCGGGAGTGATCGTCTGAAACCACCGCCGCGGCGGGGTGCAACCCGCGTTATCAAAGGGAAAACAAAAAGGCGGCCCGGAGGCCGCCTTTTCGTCGTCTGAAACCCGGGACATAGGTCCCGCGGAAAGATTACTTCACGCCTTGCTTCGAAAGGCGGGTACCCTTGGTGGCACCTTGGCGGGCCTTGAACTTCGGGTTGGACTTGCAGATCACGTAGAGCGTGCCCTTGCGCTTCACCACCTGGCAGGCGGAGTGGCGGCGTTTGGCAGAGGCGAGTGAGGAAAGAACTTTCATGGGAAAAATGACGCTGCGTTGCGGGGCCGCGGACCATAGGCAAGCCGCGGAGCATGTAAAGCCGATTCTCGCGCGAAAAATCGTGTTCATCCGACCTCCGGCATGGTCTTCTCTGGCCGCGCCCCGGATGAGCGAGAATTTCTACCAGAAAACCACCTCCGCACCGGTCACGTCCTTCGACGTTTCCCTGCGGCCGCCCGTCTTTTCGGAATTCATCGGCCAGGAAAAGGTCAAGGACCGCCTGCTGCTGATGGTGGAGGCCGCCCGGCAGCGGGGCGACGTGCTGGACCACGTGCTGCTCTCCGGTCCCCCGGGCCTCGGGAAGACGACCCTGGCAAATATCATCGCCCGCGCCACCGGCTCCCAGCTCCACGTCACTTCCGGACCCCAGATCGAGAAAGCGGGCGATCTGGCGGGGGTCCTGACGAATCTGCAGAAGGGCGATGTCCTCTTCATCGACGAGATCCACCGGCTCCACCCCGCCATCGAGGAATACCTCTACCCGGCGATGGAGGACTTCCGGCTGGATATCATCATCGACTCCGGCCCCTCCGCGCGCTCGATCCAGCTCAACCTGCCGCGTTTCACGCTGGTGGGGGCCACCACCCGGTCCGGCATGCTCACCGCGCCGCTGCGTTCGCGCTTCGGCCTGGTGAACCGCCTCGATTACTACACGCAGGCGGAGCTCGCCCGGATCATCGAGCGGTCCGCCGGTCTGCTGGATATCCCCGTCCTGCCGGAGGGGGCGCTGGAGATCGCCGCCCGCTCCCGCGGCACGCCGCGCGTGGCGAATGCGCTGCTGCGCTGGGTGCGGGACTACGCGCAGGTGAAGGGCGACGGCACCATCACCGGACCCGCCGCCGATGCCGCGCTGGCGATGATCGAAATCGACGAGCAGGGTCTCGATGAAATGGACAAACGCATCCTCGAAGCGCTGATCTACAAATTCAACGGCGGGCCCGTGGGCGTCGGCTCGCTGGCGGTGGCCGTGGGCGAGGACGCCGCGACCATCGAGGAGGTGCACGAGCCCTTCCTGATCCTGCAAGGCTTCCTCCAGCGGACTCCGCGCGGCCGGATCGCGCTGCCCGCCGCTTACACGAAGATCGGGGCCACGATGCCGCCGCCTGCGGACGGACAGCCGACTTTGCTGTGAGTAGCTTTTGAACAGGTTGCAGAGTACGGCACAGAACGGCAAGTAACTACGTAAGCTATCCTCAACCGTGTCAGACGGAGCACCTTATAAACCAACATCAAGATTATGAGACGTTTCCTAATCGCGGCATTGGCATCGTTATTTTTGCTTTCGTCAGTGCCAGGTGCCTCGGGTCAGGATGAGGCCGTCAAAAAGCTCGCGGAGGCGACCACTCGCTTTTATCAAGCCAAGGTTGCAGCAGAGACTTTCTACAACAGGGAACTGGCCAAGATCCTCGCGACATGTGATCAAATAGAGGTTTACCTACTCGATCACGAGACCAAAGAGACGCGATCGGACTACCTGGGTTGGGAGACTGACCTAGAGGAAGGGGAGTTTCCGATCATGCCTTACGGAGTGAAATCCCAGATCTTGAAGAGGGCCCGGCTCACGCCGGAGGAACGCAAGGAATTCCTTCCTGCCTTGACGAAGATATTGATCGCCGACCCCTCCGACGGCCCCTTTTGCCACTTTCCCGTTCATGGAATAAGGGTTTTCAGCGGGGAGAAGATCATCTTCCAAACGAGCATTTGCTGGCACTGTGGCAACTTCTATGTCCACTACCCTGACGGTGCGCAATGGAGCGGCATCGCCGATGGCGGGGATCTGGCCAAAGTTTTCAATGAACTGATGCCAATTCCCCAGGAAGAGAAGGACCGTTTCGAGAAGGGCGTCACTCCCCAAAAGGCCGGGCCAAACAAGTAAGGCAAGGAGACGAAGCGATCCAAGGCGCCTCTTCCCGTCAGCAGCAGCTCCCTCGGCCATTTCCATTTCTCATTCTCGAATCTCCCGATTAGAGTTCTCCCGGATGTCTGAAATCGTCACCCAAACCATCGACCGCTGCCGTGCCGCCGGCCTGCGCCGCACGAAGGCGCTCGAGGAGCTCATCGTCACGCTGCTGGACTCGGCGCGGCCGATGACTCTTTCGGAGTTGGCCTCCTCCCCGCGGCTCCGGGACCAGTGCGACAAAGCGACGGTCTTCCGCCTGCTCCAGCGCCTGGCGGAAAAGGGCGTGGTACGGCGTCTCGGCCTCCACGAGCGGGCCGCCTACTTCACCCTGCTGGTGCCTGGCCGGCATCAGGACTACCTTATCTGCACGGAGTGCGGCAGCATCGAAGCGGTGAAGGCCCCCTGCCCCGTGCACGAGCTGGAAGACGAGATCCGGGAAAAGACCGGCTACCGCAATCTCTACCACGAACTCGAATTCTTCGGCACCTGCCCCGCCTGCGCATGAACCGTCTGGTCCGCATTGCCCTCACCCTTTTTGTCTCCGCGACGATCCTCATTTTCCTGGTGCTGCAGCGTTTGGAGCGCGCGCGGGAGATCGGGGGAACATCGGAAGGCGGGGATGAGTTGAACCAGCTCGCCCGCTCGGAGCTCCAGATGGCCTACATTGGCATGGGCTTCGTCGCGCTCATGCTCGCCGCCGGGCTGGTCCTGATCGGCATGGCGATCGCCCGGTCCCGGAAAAAACCCGAACCGCATGGATGAGGAGCTGGAGGCCGCGTTCCTGAGCTTCATGGACACGGAGCGAAGCGCGTCTCCGCGGACGATCCTGAATTACCGCCTGGCGCTCGGCTCCTTCCGGACCTGGGCCGGGGATAGCTTCGCCGGCTGGAAAGACAGCTCCGCGGAAGATTTCCGCCGCTGGCTCTTCGACATGATGAAGCAGGAGCTGGCGAAGGCGACCATCCGCCTGCGCTTCGCCGCCATCCGCTCCTTCTATAAGTTCCTGGTCCACCGCCGCGGGCTGGCGAAGAGCCCGGTGGCGGAGGTGCAGCTCCCGAAGCCGGAGAAAAAGCTGCCGGTGGTGCTCACCATCGCACAGATCGACGAGCTGCTGGCACTCCCCCTCCAAGCCGCGGTGCACCGGCAGACGAAGCCGTGGATGCCGCTGCGGGATGCGGCGATCCTGGAGCTCTTTTACTCCTGCGGCCTGCGCATTTCCGAACTGCGGGGGCTCGACGTGAAAGATGTCGATTTTCTGGGCGAGAACGTCCGCGTCCTCGGCAAGGGTGCGAAAGAACGCATCGTGCCCGTAGGCGGCCCGGCAATCGCCGCCTTGCAACGCTACCAGCGCGAAGCCGCGGTCACGCAAGGCCCGCTCTTCCTGGGCAAGAACCGCACCCGCATCACCCAGCAGGCTATCGACCAGCTGCTGAAGAAATATCTCAGGCTGAGCTCCATCCCCTTCAAGATCTCCCCGCACAAGCTCCGGCATAGCTTCGCGACCCACCTGCTGGACGCCGGGGCGGACCTGCGCTCGGTGCAGAGCCTGCTGGGCCACGCCTCCCTTTCCACCACGCAGATCTACACGCACGTGACGAAGGAGCGCCTGCGCAAAGCCTACGACGAGGCGCACCCGCGGGCAAAGTAGCGGCACGGAGGGACGCGGGTACGGCGGATGCAGTAGCTCGCAGCCGCGCTCCGCGGCACGGAGGGCACGAAAAAGGCGGCTGCGTTTCCGCAGCCGCCTTCAAATCAATACGGGGAACCTCCGGTCAGCTTAGAAGCCGACGGAGAGCTTCACACCGGCGATGAGGTGCTCGCGGCCGCCGAGCGTGCCGGTTCCGCCCACGATCGGGGTATCGGAAACGAGCTTGCTGTCGGCGTCCACGTACTTCACGTACGGAGCGAGGGTCACGCCTTCGCGGAACTCCCAAGGAAGCTCGGCCTTGACGAACCAGCCCTGGAAGCCGTCGGCGGTGCCGATGGAACCGAGCGTGTCGGAGACCTGGAGGCCGTGGCCATCGGCCACGCCCACGCCGGCGGAGAGGTTCAGCGCGAGGCAATCGTTGAACACGAAGCTCTTGCTGATCTCCGGCTGCAGGTACCAACCGTTGTTGGAGTCGAAGTCGTAGTAGAAGGTGGCTCCGGCGGTGATGCCCCAGGCCACTTCATAGCTGGCACCGAGGTAAACTTCCTGGGTGTCGGCGGTACCAGGGGTGTCCTGGAAGTTGTAGAAGATGTAGCCGAGTTCCAAGGAAACCGGACCGAGCTCCTTGCTCACCGCGGCGTAGAGGTCCAGCTCGTTGAAGCTGTTGCCGAAGGTCTGGGAGTCGTTCACGGAACCGTACCAGGCACCGGCGCTGACCGCGAGGCCGTCGCTGATCTCGTACGAAACATCCACGCCGGCTTCGATCAGGTCGCTGCCGAGGTCCACAAAGCGGAACTCATAAAGCGAGCTGTAGCCCACGTGCACTTCCCCTTCAATTTCCGCCGAGGCGTAGCCAGCCACGAGGGCGGAGGCAGCGGCCAGGGCGCCGACATATTTGGTGTGTTTGCGCATCTTGGTATTCGGTTGTTCGGTTGCTGTAACCTCCGGGAAACCAAGTTTTCCCCTGCTTCCCCGAGAGGCTTTCGGCATCTTGCGGACCACGTGCTTGCGGCACGACGGACGCTGCCTATCGGGCAGTTTGTTAAGAAACCCGAATAGTAATGTCCAGCTAAAAGAACGCGGTCGGCTCGACGGCCGGGCGTCTAACTAGAGGGGCCCCGCAAATCTGACAAGGGCGAAAAGCGCGGGCGATTCCACCCGGGGCTCGCCGGAAGTGCCTGATACTCGGGGGGCGGTACATCCCCGGTTTGCTAGAGGGCGGCACGGCCCGGCTCTTCCGCGGGCACCGCTCCTCCCCCCGGAGGCAGGGGCCGATGCAGGCTTCCCCCGGGTTGCGGGAGCCCGGACGAATCCCGGTCCTGCCGCCCTTACCTGCACCGGCCCGAAACTCCTTGGGACAGACGCGGGGACGCACCCGTTCAAAGATCACCCGCAATAATGCGCAGCCCCTCCGGCCAGCGGTGAAGTGACGTTTTCGCGACTTGTTCACTTCAAACACTTTCCGCACCCTTTCCGAAGTCACAAATCGTTAAAAATCATTGATGCACCGCTGCTTTCAGCCACTGGCACGGCATCTGCTCCGGGGGCAATTCAACAGTTAGGACCGAAAAAGTCCGGCTGAACAATCCATCCGAAACCGAGTCGACATGAGCCTGAAAACACGATTGGCACGCGGCGCCTGTGCGTTTGCTGCCGTAGCAATGATGGTCCTGCCCCTGGCACAGAGTGCCCGCGCGCAGGAAGAAGCCGCACCGCCCCCGGCCGCGGAAGAAGTGACCCCGGCCACCCCCGCGGCGGAGGAAGCTCCGCCCGCCGAGGAGGCTCCGGCCTTCGCCAATTACGATGAGTTCAAGGCCAGTCCGGAGTATGTGGGCTTCCTGGCGAACAACCTCTGGATCATGCTGGCGGCCGCGCTGGTTTTCCTCATGCACCTCGGTTTCGCCACCGTGGAGTCCGGGCTCTGCCAAAAGAAGAATACGGTGAACATCCTGTTCAAAAACGTGTTCATCGTCTGCATCGGCGCGCTCGGCTACATGCTCTATGGCTTCAACGCGATGTATCCCGGCTGGGAGAATGGCGTCTCAATGGACTTCTTCGCCCTCGGCAAGCCGATCACCAACAGCTTCGACGACGCGGGACAGGTTGCCAACATGACCACCGCCTATGCGACGGGCCCGATGACCTATTGGACCGACTTCCTCTTCCAGGCGATGTTCGCCGCCACCGCCGCCACCATCGTTTCCGGTGCCGTGGCGGAGCGCGTGAAGCTCACCAGCTTCATGATCTACGCCACCGTCCTCGTCACCTTCTTCTACCCCATCACCGGTTCCTGGAAGTGGGGCTACGGATGGCTGAACACCAAGGGCTTCCATGACTTCGCCGGTTCCACGCTGGTGCATGCCTTCGGTGGCTTCGCCGCGCTCGCCGCGGTCATCGTCCTCGGCCCCCGCCGCGGCAAATACACTTCGGAAGGCGTGAAGCCGATCCTGCCGCACAATCTCCCGCTCGCCACCATCGGCGTGTTCCTCCTCTTCCTCGGTTGGTTCGGGTTCAACGGCGGCTCCGTCCTCTCCGCCGATCCGCAGGCCGTCTCCCGCGTCTTCGTGACCACCGCGATGGCCGGCTTCACCGGCGGCATCGGCGCGATGCTGACCTCCTGGGTGGTATTGAAGAAGCCCGATCTCTCCATGATGCTGAACGGCATGCTGGCCGGTCTGGTC
>CAMPGU010000015.1 GCA_946885645.1 uncultured Haloferula sp. | reverse complement strand
CGCTCGGACCCACCGGAACTCCCGCCTCCGCCAAGGCCCGCATGGCCTCCAGCCGGGCCCTCGGCGATGAGGCACGCGGCTCCAGGATCCGGGCGAGCTTCGGATCCAGCGTCGTCACGGAGATCAGCACGCACACCGCTTGGAACTTCGCCAGCTCCGCCAGATAATCGAGATCGCGGGTGATCAGCGCGTTTTTTGTCACGAGCCCGACCGGCTGCCGGAAACGCGCCATCACCTCCAGACAGCGGCGGGTGATCTCCAGCTTCCGCTCCACCGGCTGGTAGCAATCCGTGACCCCGCTCATCGCGATCATCGACGGCCGGTACGAGGGCTTGGCAAGAGCCGCTTCCAGCAAGCGCGGCGCATCCGCCTTCACCACGATTTTCGATTCGAAATCCAAACCGGCGGAAAAGCCGAGATACTCGTGGTAGATCCGGGCATAGCAGTAGGAGCAACCGTGCTCGCAGCCGCGGTAGGGATTCACGCTGAGGTCGAAGGAGAGATCCTCGGAGTGGTTCCGATTGAGGACCGTCTGCGTGTCGTCCCGCAGGAAGGTCGTCCGCAGCGGGCGCGGATCTTCGTCCACCCACGCGTCCTCGTCGGTCTCGACGCGAAGGGCCTCGAAGCGATTGAAAGGGTTGTCGCGGGCACCCCGGCCGTGGTGCGGATCCATACTCCCAGCTTCGCAGACCTCTCCGCCGCAACAATCTAATTGTTCACGTGAACACTATTTAATTCAGGGAAAGCACGTTGCGGAAAAGAGGGCTTTCGCGGAACAGTTAGACGTGTCGAAGGAAGCGCGTGCCGGAGCCTTTGCCGCCACCGCTTTGGTCGTGGCCAGCATGGTGGGCGTCGGCGTATTCACCTCGCTGGGTTTCCAGCTGTTCGAGCTGAACTCGGGGCCCCAGATCCTGTTCCTCTGGCTTCTCGGCGGGCTGATCGCGCTGTGCGGCGCGTTTTGCTACGCCGAAGTGGCCGCGGCACTTCCGAAGTCCGGCGGCGAGTACCATTTCCTGCGCAGCATTTATCACCCGAGCCTCGGCTTCATGGCCGGCATGCTCTCGGCCTTCGCGGGCTTTGCGGCGCCCACCGCGATCACCGCGCTTGCCTTCGGCGAGTATTTTCACCGTGCCTTCAATACCGTCGGGATCACCCACGCCGCCGCGGCCGTGATTCTTCTGGGAACCGCGGCGCATGCGGTGAGCACGCGCACGAGCGCTCGCGTACAAGTAGCCGCCACCTCGCTGAAGCTCCTCCTTATCCTGATCTTCATCATCGCGGCCTGGACCCTGCCGGGGGAAGGCGACATCCGCTGGGCGATCGACTGGAAAACAGACGCACTGGCCGTGGCAAAGCCCGCCTTCGCCGTGGCACTCCTGTATGTGACCTACTCCTACACGGGCTGGAATGCGGCCGTCTATGGCCTGGAGGAATGGCATGATCCCCGGAGGACCGTGGGGCGGGCGCTCCTCTGGGGGACGCTGCTGGTCACGCTACTCTATGTGGGCCTGAACGCTTCCTTCCTCCATGCCGCCCCGGTGGCTGCGCTGCGGGGCCAGGAAGCGGTCGGTCATATCGCGTCCGAATCGCTCTTCGGGAAGGGCGCGGCCCGGATGGTCTCGGGGCTTTTCGCCGTGGGGCTTTTCGCTTCCGCCAGTGCCTTGGTGGGGGGGGGCCCACGGGTGCTCGGAGCGTGGGGCCGGAACTTGCGCTCGCTCTCTTTCGTCGCGCCGCGGCGCGACGTCCCTCACCTCGCCCTGCTTTTCCAAGCCTCCCTCGCGCTGATCCTGGTGTTCGCGGCCCAGTTGCGGGAGTTGATGGAGGCGACCCAGATCGGGCTGACGCTTTCCACCTCCCTCGTCGTCGCCGGATGTATGGTCCTGCGCTCGAGGTCGCCCGGGCTGCCGCGCCCGGTAAAGGTCCCGCTCTACCCGCTTCCCCCCTTGATTTTCCTAGCGATGGCAGGATTTGTCATCGTGCATTCCGCCGTCCGCCATCCGGGGACCACCCTCACCGGCGGCGGGATCGCCCTGTTTTTCGCGCTGATCTGGTTTCCACTCAAACGCCTCCGACGATGAAACGCCTCGTGCTGCTTTCTTGTTTACTCACCGCCGCCTGCTCACCGGAGCCACCGCCACGCGGCCAAACCCAGACGCTCGCCCCCGGGCCCGAGGTCTTCGTGCCTGCGGAAGGCCAGGCAACCGCGGATGATATCGCGCGCTTCCTCGCCGGTCGGCCCGTGAATCGCGGGGCAGTGCTTTCCCAGATGCAGCAGACGGGAGTCTATCAGGGGCATTCGGAGGAAATGGCGCTGAGATGGCGGATGTTCGCTTCCAAGCGCACCGGCCGCCAGCGGGACTGGTCGGCAGTCAATCTCCAACCGGTGATCGGAAATCCCCGGGTGTTGCTTTATCCCTTCGGCGGGCCGGATCTGCTCCACGCCACCGCGCTTTTCCCCCAGGCGTCCAACTATGTCCTCCTCGGCCTGGAACCGGCCGGCGGGCTTCCCGATCTGGAGAACGCGGATCCCAACGCGGTGATGGGCGCGCTCCGGCGCTTGGGGACCGCGATGGACTCCCAGTTGACCCACGGCTATTTCATCACGAAGGACATGAAGGGCGATTTGGCGGGCGGGCCGATGCCCGGGGTCACCCCCATCCTCCTCGCCAGCCTCGCGCTCATGGACGCGACGGTGGAGAGCGTCGAGCCGCTCAGTGCGGCGGGTCGGCCGGGGGTGGATATCCGCTTCCGGCTGCCCGGCGGAGGTTCCCGCCGGGCCATTTATGTTTCCGGCGATCTTTCCAACGGCGGCTTCAACTCCTCCTTCCGGAGCTGGATCTCGTCCTATGGCGGCAGCGTTGCTTACTTCAAGGCCGCCTCCTACCTGATGCACGATTCCTCCTTCTCCGGAATCCGCGACTGGGTCCTCGGCAATTGCCGCGGCGTGGTTCAAGACGACTCGGGCATTCCCTACCGCTACTACGACTCCTCTAAATGGGACATCCGCCTCTACGGCGACTATCAAAGCCCCATCGAGCTCTTCGCCAAGCACTCCCAAGGAGATCTCCGCGCCGCCTACGCTGCCATCGGAGGCGGACCGCCCATCCCCTTCGGTTCCGGTTACCACATCCGGCCGGTCGAGGCGAACCTGATGATCGCGGTGAGAAAGTAGGCCTGCCTATCTTCCCAGCGCCGCCAGGAAGGGCCCGTCCCTCCACGAAGACGCCCGCCCCAAACGCGCGACGACCTTGTCCTCCCCCGGCCAGATGAAGACTCTCCTGCCGGAGGAGCCGACCAGAGCCACCATGCCGGAGGGCTGGTCCCGGGAAAGGCAGGCCCACTGCCAGAATCCCGCGGGCCGCGGCGGATCGAGCGCATCTTCCACTTCGATCACGTGCGCCCCGGGACTCCCCGCATTCGAGTTTCTCCAGATCCCGCCGCCGAAGATGGGATTCACCGCCGACGGCCGGGTCATCCGCGCGAAATGAGCGGCGTCAAACCCGGCGGTGTTCTCGCCGCGCAGCAGTGCCCCCACCGTGCGGCCCAGCCGGCCCAGATCGGAGACCGTCATTTCGGCACCGGTGGAGAGGAAAAAGCGGCCTTTCTTGTCCGAGCGCCAATCGGGACTGCTCAGGCCGATGGGCCGCATCACGGCGCGATGAAGGAATTTCTCCAGGGTCTCGCCCCGTCCGGAAAGTTTCCGCCGCATCAGTTCCGCCAGCAATTCCCAGGAGGCGGGGCCGTAGCGGAATACGGTGCCTGGTTCATCGACCGCCCGGAGAGCCACCGCGGCGCGGCCCTTGTCGTCGGGGTTGCGGTAAAGTGCGGCCACCCCGGCCTCCAGCCCGGCTGTTTGCTGGAGGAGCATCGATACGGTGATCCGCATTTTCCGGGGGTCGCCCTGCCATTCGGGAATGGCGGCTGCCGCCCGCTCCTGATCGGACAGCCAGCCCTCCTCCATGGCCTTGGTGGCGGCCAGCGCGGCGAGGCATTTCGTGAGGCTCAAGGACTGATCGCGCGTCTCCGGGTTCCATGCGGCCACTTGTCGGCCGCCCTTCCACGCCACCCAGCCTTTGCCGCCATACCGCTTGGCGAGGGCATCCGCGCGCTCGAGCCGCGACGCCGTCCACCTTTCTCCGGCGGGGGATCCGGCGCAGCCGGTGCAGGCGGCGGCCAGAAAACAGAGAAATTCGCGGCGGCTGGAAATCATGCGATCTTCCTACATCGCATACACCCGGATCGGGAAGGCTCAAGCCCTCCCCTAACGCCATGCCTTGCGCCTTGCCCCGGAGCGCGCCGTCCCCTACATCCGCCCCGTGCTCACGATCCACAAGCTCACGAAGACTCTCGGCGGCCGCACCCTTTTCCGGGATGCGGAACTGTCGATCAACTGGGGCGAACGCATCGCCCTGGTCGGTCCGAACGGCGCGGGGAAATCCACCCTGTTCCGCATGATCCTCGGCCAGGAGGAGCTGGATAGCGGCACGATCGAGCGCGACGACTACGCGATCACCGGCTACCTCGCCCAGGAATCCGGCGACCCGGGAGATGAAACCGTGCTGGAGATCGCCATGGGCATCACCCCCGAGATGGTGAACTACCTCCGCACGATGCGGGAGCACGAGGCGAAAGGCACGCTGGATCACCCGGACTACGCGCACGCGCAGGATCAATTCAACCACCTGAACGGCTACCAGCTCGAGCCGAAGGCGAAGAAGATCCTCGCCGGGCTGGGCTACAAGGAAGGCGACTTTCACAAGACGGCGCGGGAGTTTTCCGGTGGCTGGATCATGCGCGCCTATCTCGCGCGGCTGCTGGTGCAAGAGCCCGACCTGCTGATGCTGGACGAGCCGACGAACCACCTCGACCTGCTGTCCCTGCTCTGGTTCCAGCGCTATCTGATGAATTATCCGGGCGCGATCCTGATGATTTCGCACGACCGCGACTTCATGGACGCCATCGTCGAGAACGTCGTGGAAATCGATCCCGACGCGCAGGAGCTGATCGCCTATACCGGCAACTACTCCAGCTACCTCGAACAGCGCGAGGCACGCTACGAGCAAAAGGTCCAAGCCTACCGAAATCAGAACAAGGAGATCGAGCAGCACCAGGAATTCATCGACCGCTTCCGCCAGGTCGGATCGAAGGCCGCCCAGGTGCAGTCGCGCATCAAGTTTCTTGAGAAACTGGAGAAGATCGAGAAGCCGCGAGCGCCCCGCAAGCCCTTCAAGTTCGCTTTCCCGCAGCCGCCCCGCTCGAACCAGAAGGTCATCGATCTCCAGAAGATCAGCCAAGCCTATGGCGACAAGCAGATCTACAAGGATCTCGATCTGACCATTGAGCGTGGCGACAAGATCGTGCTCGTCGGACCGAACGGCGCGGGCAAGTCCACGCTGCTGAAGATCCTCTCCGGCCACCTGCCGATCAATGGCGGCAAGCGCGAAGTCGGGTATGCTACGAAGCTCGGCTACTACTCGCAGCACCGCTCCGAAACCCTCAACGAGAACAACACCGTGCTCGAGGAGGTGATGGCGAGCTGCACCACCCTGCGGGAAGAAGACGCCCGGGCGATCCTCGGCTCCTTCCTCTTCCGCCGCACGGATGTGGAGAAACGCTGCAGCGTCCTTTCCGGGGGCGAAAAGTCCCGCCTCAACCTGGTGAAGTTCCTCGTCGATCCGCCGAACCTTCTCCTCATGGACGAGCCGACGACTCACTTGGACATTCTCTCCATCGACTCGCTGGTGAACGCGCTCAAGAACTACGAAGGCACGCTCGTTTTCATCTCCCACGACGTGCACTTCATCCGCAATCTCGCGGAAACCACGCTTCACATCAACAACGGCACCGTCACCCGCTACACCGGCGGCTATGACTACTTCCTGGAGAAGAGCGGTCTCAACGACGACCGCGGTGCCGTGACGGCGTGAGGCAGGTCCTCAGCCCTGCACGGATGGCCTCTTTCTCAGGGCCATCCGGTCTTCAACTGCACCAGGAATAGCACGAAGAGCATCAGCGAGAGGAGTGTCCCCGTGCCGAAGATCAGCCACCGGCCCCGGCCGAGCGGCTCGCCCTTCCGGAAGAGCCCGCGCAGATAGAGCTCCGCGGCGGGTCCGAGGAGGAAGCAGGCATTGGCCGCTACCGCCACTACCAGTCCTGCCACGAGAGCCTGGACCACCCCGACCTCTTCTTCCGTCACCAGCGTGAAGAGGATCAGGAATCCGGGAAGCGCCAGCAGCGCATTGTAGAGGAGTCTCAGCTTCTCCCACGCCAGCACCAGCTCCCGCAGGGCCGGCTTCTGATCCTCCACCGGCTTCAACGAACTGGCGGGAGGAGCGTAGGGATCCATGGCGGAGACTCAGGGTAAAAGGGCGAGACGGTGCAGGTAGTCGTAAGAGTAAATGCCGGTCGAGTGCCCGTCCGCCCAAAAAAGTTGCAGGGCGTAACCGCCGACCGCCTCGAAACGCAAAAGCTCGAACCCGTGGGGGCCGATCTGCTGCACCGGACGCAGCACCCGGCCGAGGGCATCCGGCTCCCCTTGGCACGCGGCGCAGGGGCAAGCCCGCCGCAAGAGATCGAGGGGAAGATACAATTCCTCGCCTTCGGAAAAGCGGAGCGCGAGCTCGGAGCCGATGACGGTCGCGTGATCGAGTTTGTTCATGCCGGGTAAAAGCGGTCGCCGAAAATTGCGGATCCGACCCGGACGACGGTGGCGCCTTCAAGGATCGCCTGCTCGAAATCCCCGCTCATCCCCATGCTCAGGCCGGGGAGCGGCAGGCCCGTTTCGGCACGGAGCCGGTCCCGGAGTTCCCGGGTGGCGGCGAACCACCTGCGGGCGTTCTGCGGATCATCCGGGGGAATCGACATCAGCCCCAGCAGATCGATCTGCCGGAAGGCGGCCAATTCCGCGGCGGCGCGGATCAACTCCCCGGGAGAGAAGCCGCCCTTGCTCTCCTCGGAAGCGATGTTGACCTCCAAATATACCTCGGGGCGCTTCCCCTCCTCTCCCGAGATGCGATCCAGGTATTCCGCCAGGCGCAGCGAGTCCACGCTGTGGATGGTGTGGAACTCCCCCAGCACCTTCCGCACCTTGTTCCGCTGGAGCCCGCCGATGAAATGCCAGCGGATATCCGCGGGGAGCACGGCGATCTTCGAGGAAGCCTCCTGCTGGCGGCTTTCTCCGAAGTGGCGATGCCCGGCGTCATACGCCTCCTGCACCGCCGCCGCGGGAAAGGTCTTCGAGACGGCTAGGAGCCGCACCTCTCCCGCATCCCTTCCCGCCGCGACACACGCGCCCGAGATCCGGGCGTGGAGCCCGGCCAACCGTTCGGCAATTTCCGTCATCAACGGTCGAGCATGCCTGCCATCCGAGCATCCTGCGTGACCTCGATCAGGTCGTTGAGAATCGCGATGCTTTCGCGACGGTAGGGATCGAGCGCGCTGGGCCATTGCGGAGTGTCGTCGAGCTCCGCGGTCTCGTCCTTCGCCCGGCGCATGTACTGCTGGTTCTCCGCGGAGGGGTCGAAGGGGCGGAGATCGCCGCCTTTCTCCACATCGTCCAAGGTCAGCTTGTAGAACGAGAGCTGCTCCTTGTCCTTCTTCTGAACTTCGGAGAAGCGCGCCTTTCGCTCCACATTCCGCTGCTGCTGCTGCTGCTCGATCTCATCCAGCTCCTTGGTCCGCTCCGCGAGATTGAGCGAAACCTTGTTGTCCTGGATGCGCGCCTTCGCCTTCGCGACGTCTTCCGAAATGTAGGCGAAGTCCTTCGAGGCATTCACCCGCTCCTCGCTCAGCTCCTTGATGCGCGGCAGGAATAGCTGCTCTTTCTTCAGCGGATTGAAACCGGGCGCGCGGGCGATCATGTCATGCTCCAGCGGATGGTCCAGGAAGGCCTCGCCCACCTCCAGGGCGTCCGTGAGGCTGGGCAGAACCACATCCGGAATGACCCCCATCTTTTGGGTGGAAGATCCGGAGGGGCGGTAGAATTTCTGAATGGTCACCTTGAGGGTGCCGGCCTTGTTGCGGGCCTTGAAGAAGGGAAGCATGCGGCCGATGTCCATCGGCTGCTGGACCGTTCCCTTCCCGAAGGTCGAGGACTCGCCCACGATGACGGCGCGGTGATTGTCTTGCAGCGCACCGGCCAGGATCTCGCTGGCGGAGGCGCTGCTCTTGTCCGTGAGCACCACCATGGGCCCGTCGTAGATCGGATCCTTGTCCGATTCCTTCACCTGGCGCTCGCCGAACGTATTTTTGACCTGCACCACCGGACCGCGGCGGGTGAAAAAGCCGGTCATGCGCCGCACTTCTTCGAGTGCTCCGCCGCCATTGTTGCGCAGGTCGAGCAAGAGACCGTCGATGCCTTCGTCCTTGAGGCGCTCCAGCAGGCGCTCGACATCCACCGAACAGCGGACCTTGCCTTCCTCGAAATCGGCATAGAAAGAAGGAAGCGTGATGACGCCCAGACGGGAGGATTCGCCGTCCTTGGACTTCATCTCGATGATCTCCGCGCTGGCCTGCTCGTCCTTGAGGGCCACCTTGTCCCGCACGATCGTAATCAGCGTGGTTTCACCCGGGGCACCTCCCGCCGGCTCGGCCTTGAGCTGCACCGGAGTGCCCTGCTGGCCGCGGATGAGATCGACCACCTTGTCGATCTTCATGAACATGATATCGACCATTTCCCGCGGGCCTTCGCCATCCGGATCGACGGCGACCACCCGGTCGTTCAGCTTGAGAGCTCCGTGCTTGTCGGCAGGGCCGCCGACCACGATTCCCATGATCTTCGTGGCACCATCCTCCTCGCCCTGCAGAAGCGCGCCGATCCCCACCAGTTCGTTCTTCATCCCGTCGCGGAAGCGGTCCATCTCCCGGGTGCTCATATAGTCCGTATGGGGATCGAAAGCCCGGGCGATCGCGCTCAGGAACATCGCCGCCACGTCTTCACCATCCACGTCCTTCACGACGCTGTGGTGGAAACGCTCGTATCGCAGCGCGAGCTTCTCCCGCGGATCCTTGTCGTTCTTCAAGGGATTCGGCTTGCCCTGCTTCTCCGCCATCTTCGCGATCATGTCGCGGCGGAGCATCTCGGAAAGTACCGCCTCCTTGATCTGCTGGCGCCAGAGGGCCATCGCCGCGGCTTCATCCTTCGGCCATGCCGCGTCCTTGCGGCTCCGTTGGATGGACTCCTCCTTCGTGAAATCGAACTCTTCCGCGGCCAGCAGGCGCTTCGCCTCCGCCACGCGCGCATCGACCCGCTTCTTGAAGGTATCGTAGATATCCTGCGCCGCGTGCATGCTCTGCTGCTTCATGAGCATCTCGGGGAGATTCCCTGCGTACTCCCGGGTAAAGCGGTCGATGTCCTGCTGGGTGAAGTACACCTTTCCCGAATCCAGATCGCGGAGAAAATCCTCGAGAAAGCGGGGGCCCATGTCGTTGAAAGGCAGCCTCGCGAAGTGGCTGTTCTGCAACATGATCGCCATCTGGCGGCCCACCTCGTCGAAATCCGCCTGCTGGGCGCATGCAGTGAGGGTAGTAGCCGTAAAACCTACCGCGAGGGCAGCGTTGCGGATGCGTGAGAATTTCATGGAACTTAGATTACCGGGGCGGACAATTTGGCTAACGTCGCACAGGGGGTAGAATTGTCGATTTTTTAAACCCGCGGCGACTGCCGTCACGGGGCTTTGCCGGCGCGGCGGGCGCGATCGAGCCAATCCTTGAAAAAGGCTTCCTGCGCCTCCTTCTCGAGCTTGCCGAGCAGTTCGAGGTCGGGCGCCGGTGGAACCAAGCCGTTCTGAAACCCCGCTTGCTGGCGTTCCGGCAGGCCCATCGGCCGGGCGGCCAACTTCACCGTCAGCTCGAGCTTCTCCGCACCGCGCATGGCCTCCAGCTTCACCTCGGCCCCCGGCTTATATTTCTTTACCTCCGCCACCAAGGCGGTGGTGGCCCCGGGGCCATCGCAGCGGAGATCTCCCAAGGCGAGGATGATGTCGTTGACCTTCAGCCCGCCGAGATCCGCAGGCGAACCCGGGACTACCTGCTTCACCAGCACGCCGGAGACGCCGGCACCGGGAAGACCGCCGTTGAGGTCTTCCATCACGATCCCCAGATAACCCCGGCCGTTCGACTTCTGGTACTCATCGACCACCAGTGCCGTGAGGGACTCCCGCAGGCGTATCTTCACCTCCGGATCGATCGCCCCCTCATGCTCCCGGAGAAGCAGATCCTTCGCCTCGGCGGGATGATCCGCCGCCCATTCCTGGATGCGTTCCTGAGCCTCGACCCGCTCCTTGAAGTCCTCGCTGGAAAGCCGGCCGATCCAACGCTTCACTTCCCCCGCCTCGCAAAAAGCCGTAACCGGAATGGCCCAAAAGACCATCCCGGCGACGAAAGCAATCGTGAGGCGAACCGTGCGCATCACGGGACGGAAATAGAGTTACCGGCCAAGGAGATCCTTCTGCGGAACGAGGATCGTATCGTTCGGTTCCAGTATGATATTCATGAACTTGGTCTGGGTGAGATCGTATTCCTTTCGATCACTGCCGCGGATCAAGCCCACCCGCCTCATACTGCCGAACTCGGTGGCTCCCCTCGCGGCCTGGACGGCATCGTAGAGGGTCAATCCCCGCACGTAATCGACGGGACCGGGCATCTTCACCTGACCGCCGACGGTTACCTTGAGCTTCGCCAGCGTCTCGTCCGTCGAGGCGAAAACCTGGATGGTCGGGTGGGTATAGATTTCCGCCGCGCGGTAGGCCGCCTCGATGCTGGCAGCCAAGGCCTGCGGGCTCAGGCCTGCGGCCCGCAGCGAGCCCACGAAGGGCATGCGGATCGTGCCGGACTCCGAAACCGGGTAGGTATTGTTGATCAGGGTGGTCTCCGTAGCGGGAACGCCCTGGATCCGGATCTCGATGGCCCGGCCGGCGCTGATGGTGGATTGCGCGTTCACCGCGGGGAGAAACCCGAGGAGGCACGCGAGCAAAAGGAAGAGATGTTTCATAAAATTTATTTTGGGCTGGCGACCGGGGGTGTCAATACAGGTCTTGCTTGGACTCGTCCTTGGAGGAGCGGGATGCCCCGCGCGACGAGGCCGGTGCCGGACCCGAGGCCGGCGCGGAAGGCACAGGCGCCTGCGATTCGGCGGGGGCGTAGTAGGTGTAGTAGCTGGTGTAGTATTGATACTGGCTGTCGCTGCGGACATCCACGTTGTTCAGGACCACCCCGATCACGTGGCCACCCACGTTTTCGACAGCCTGCTTCACCCGCAGGAGCATGTTCCGGGGCAGCTTCCGGTGCTGCACGACGATCATCGTCAGGTCCACCTCGCTCGCGAGCACCGAGGCGTCGCTCACCCCGAGGATCGGCGGGGAGTCCACCAGCACCAGGTCGAAGCGCTGCTTCACATCCTGGATCAGCTCCGACATGCGGCGCGAGTTCAGGATCCCCGCGGCATCCGCCGGCAGGATGCCGGAAGGCATGAAGTAGAGGTTGTCCACCGGGGTCTGGAGGATCACGTCCTCCAGCATCAGCTCCGTGGTCAGGTAGTTGGTAAGGCCGACGGAATTGTTGATGTCGAAGAAGGTGTGAAGGCGGGGACGACGCAGGTCGGCGTCGATCATCAAGGTGGTATAGCCGCCCTGGGCGCAAATGTAAGCGAGGTTCACCAGCGTGGTGGATTTGCCCTCGCCCGCACCTCCGGAGACCACCGTGATGGCATTGTCCTCCGGGTTCTTGCGGTTGAACTCGATGTTCGTCCGGAGAATCCGGTAGGCCTCCGCATCCGGGCTCATGCCGCTCTGCTTGTAAAGCACGCCCACATCCTTCGGAATCACGGCGAGCACGGGCACCTGCAAGTAGCGCTCCACGTCTTCGAGCGTCTTCACGGAGGTGTCGAGATACTCGAGGAAGAAGGCGACGCCGACACCGAAGACCAGCCCCACCACCGCACCAAGCGCGAGGTTCAGCTTGATGTTCGGGCTAACGGGAACTTGGGACACCGAGGGCTCCTCATGCATGATGATCGGTTCCTCGATCACCTTCATCTGCATCTCCTCGGTGATTTCCTTCACTTTCAGTTGCTCCAGAAGCCGCTGCGAGGTTTCGAAATCGTTCTTCGCATCGACGAAAGCTTGGTTCGCGATCCCCTTCTTGATGGCCCCGTCTTTCTTCTCGATCACCGTCGCCTCCAGCCGCGAAGCCTGCTCCTTGGCCAGTTCGAGCTTGGCTTTGAGCGTCTCCCGGAGATTGGCAACCGCCTCGACAAGATCCTGCTCCATCTTCTTGATGATCGCTTCCTGACCTTGGACCAGGGGGTGCTTGCGACCCAAGCCGGAGCTCTTCAGGCCCTCGAACTCGCGCTTCTGCTCCTGGTACTGCGGCAACAGCGTCGGGATGATATTGTCCGGCAGGCTCAGGCCGCCGGCATAGTTCATGAGTTGCTCGCCGTCATACTTGAGCAGGGTCTCGATCTGGCTCTCCAGCTGGATCCGGTCCTGTTCAAGCTCCATGTAGGCCTTCGCCGCATTTTCGGCATCGACGGCCTCGTCGAATCTGCCCGAGCCTTGGAAAACACTCTGGTCTCCCTGATAGATGATTCCTTCCTGCCTGATGATTTGAGATAGCAACTTCCGCTTGTCTTCGACGGCGTCCTCCTGCTGCTGGACGGCTTTGCGGAGTTGATCCATGGCTTGATTCGCAAAATCTCCCTGGAGCTTCGTCCGGCGGTCCCGGTAGGCCTCGGAGACCGCTTTGGCGATCGCCTGCGCGTCCTTCGGATCGCTGTACCTGGCCGTGATCTCGATCATGGAGGTTCCGCGGATATTCTCCGCATCCACGATGTTGCGCAGCATGCGCCGCACCTCGTCAGGCTCCTTGTTCCACTTGTTCACGAGGTCGAGATCCTCGATCGCGGCATCCAAAGTCTTCTGCGCCTTGATCACCTCGAATTCCGTCGGGAAGAACGTGGTGTTCATTTCCAGGGTCGAAGCCCGGTTGTCGGACATTCCGGGGATCAGGTTGGTGCCCGTTCCCTTCGGCCGAACTTGCACAACTGCCTTGCTCTCATACTTCTTCGGCATCACGTACGTGATCACCAGAGCTGTCATGAAAACGAGCAAGAACGTCAGGAGGATGACCCCGTAGCGGTTCTTGATGACCTGCCAGTAATCGACGGCATGGAGGTTCGCCTCCGATTGATTCAAGGATTGGTTCATTCGATCAAGATTGATGGGATGGTTATTGTCTCTGATCGCCCGTCATTCAAACGAAAACTCCCGCAATGGTTGACCACTGCGGGAGCTTTGGATTCTAGAATGGATGAGGATCTTGAAAAGGACTGCTCGAAAACAGGGCCCCGATCAGAACTCGGCGCGCACTCCAAGGTTCACGCGATTCCGTTCATACTCGCGGCCAGGGAGGTCGGAGCTGGAATCGGTGTAGTTGTAAGAGACGTTGCCGAAGAGGTTCTCGGTGAACTTCACCGACAAGCCGATGTAGGCGTTCACGAGGTCTTCACCCGGGGAGCCACCGTATGGAAGCGGGGTGGAAGCGAGGCGGCCGTCTTCGTAGTCGGTCATGATGTAGTCCACACCGCCGAAGAGCGAGAGCATGGGCGACAGGTCGTATTCGCCGCTGACCCCGATGCGGAGCGTCTGGCGATTGTCGAACTCGGTAAGCAGCGGGCCGAGGATGCCGTTGGCCGTCACCACCGTGTCATAGTCTTCCACGCCGTAGCGGAGGAAGGAGCGCACGCGGAACTGCTCGTTGATGTTCGAGTTCAAGGTCAGCTCGGCATACGGATCGGTCGAATCGCTGCCACCGACCGAATCAACCTCGCGGAATTGCGCGCCAACGCGGGCAATCAGGATGGTGTTCGGGCTGAAGCGGTGTTCGGCACCCACCAGCAGGTAGTGGTTGGTGGAGTCCGAGGCAACGCCGTTACCCGTGGTCTCCGAGTAGCGGTAATCAAGCGTTCCGACCGTCTGCGGCGAGAACTGGTAGCGGAACTGGTTGTAAACCGTCCACGTGAACCGATCCGAATGCGGCACGGCGGAATCGTAGTCGAGATCGCTGAGCGTGAAGCCGGTGTAGGTGGCCAAGCGCTCGGTCCAGCGGTAACCGACGGAATTGTCGGTCTGCCAGAAGAGATACTCACCAACTTGGCGGGATGTCGAGTAACCGTAGGCGTAATCCGGCTCCAGTTCGTAGGAGATGTGGTTACGGCTGGAGAAACGCAGGCGCTCGCTCACGCGGTGCGTGAAGTTCAAGCCGACACGGGCCTGGCCATAAAGATCTTCGGATCCGGTCGCTTCCGGTTCGTCGAAGTAGTAAATGGCACCCACCCGGGCGTAGATGTCCCAAGTGGTCTGCGGCGTGATCGAGACGAAGGAGAGGCCGACGTAAGGATTGATGCTCAGGGCCTCGTCATCGGCACCGATGCCGACGGCGGTCGGATTGACGTTGTCATCCCAAGTCAGGTTGACACCCACCGTCCACTTCAGGGGAAGGCTCTCTTGAGCCTCGTCCTGAACATAGTAGAGGCTGGCATTGGCGGCGCCAATAGCAGAGGCGGCGGCGAGCGTGGAAAGCAAACTGCGTTTCATGTAGGAAAGGAAAGCTGGTATTAAAATCGATACGGCGCGCTTGCCGGCTTCAGAAAACCTCAACCGGCGGCTCCTCGACGATGAAGTCAACCGGCGTTGCAACCGGAGGAACGATCACAGGCGGGATTGCCGAAGGGAGGCCGGGCGGAAGCGCAGGAGCGCCGCCAGGGGTCGGGCCGACAGGGCCTTGGCCCGGGAAATCCAGGGGATTCCAAGCAGGCTTGACTTCGACGTGCTCGGCTTTGCCGCCCTTCGAGCTGTAACCGGACTCACCCTTGTTGGGATCGATGCGATTCATCACGGCCTGCACATCGGCAAGAGCCTCCGGTGCCACGGCGACGGCACACTGGGAAATCAGGCGCATCTTGTCCGGGGCGGAGGTGGCGGCGGTTTCGACGATCGCGGCGATGGTCTTGTTGTCTGCCTTGGACGCCTCGATGGCGGCCTTGACGACTTCGCAAGCGCAGCCCGGGTTTGCGGAGACTTCCGCTTCAACGATCTGGAGAACTTCGGCAGGCTTGGCAGCCACCGCGTGCTTCACCGAAACGGAGATCTTCAGGCAATCCACTTCAGCCATCGTGGCGGCGGGAAGCATGGCCAGCGCGGCTGCCACTAGAGCAAATCGGAACGTGGTTTTCATGTGTGGGAATAGGATCGGGATAGTCGTGTCCTGGCAAGATGAAAAGCGGGTAGCGGGAATCGAACCCGCATAGCTAGCTTGGAAGGCTAGAGCTTTACCACTAAGCTATACCCGCGAAGTCGGGGCGAAGCTAACAGGTGGTTTCAAGGCCCGGCAAGCTCTTTTTACGCGATTTCACGGACTTTTCCCGCCATCCCCCGCGATCGCGGGTGATGTGCGATTCCCGCATTTTGGATTGCATTGAACGCCAAGGGGAGATAGCTCGCTCCCGTCCCTGCGGCAGGCGGGTGTAGTTCAATGGTAGAACGCGAGCTTCCCAAGCTTGAGGCGTGGGTTCGATTCCCATCACCCGTACCATCCCCTCAGCGGCTGACGTGGCGGTTCGCCGTCTCGTGAAAGCGCCACGGTAGCTCCCGGCCGCGGGAAATCCCGATCCTCTCCCCCTCCAGTACCCCGGCATTCATCCCGGCGAAGATCCCCGTTTCCGGCCCCTCCAGGAAGGTCGTGCCGTGAACCGTGCCCCCGATACCCAAGGCTTTGGTAAGCTTTCCGGGCCCGGAACAGAGGTGGCGGAGGTCCGCGACGCCCCGCCTTTCCGCCATCTCCCCGATCCCGGATGTGGGTTCCAAAGCCCGGAAGAGCACGAAGCCCGCCATGTCAGGGCCCTTCACGAGCACGTTGAAAAGCCAGTGCACCCCGTAGTTCAGGTACACGTAGGCCGTCCCGGCTTCGTGGGATTGGACGAAGCGCCGGGCACCCGGCCTGAAAAACGTATGGCAGGCCGGGTCCCCCTCCGCCGTGTAGGCCTCCGTCTCCACGATCCTTCCCGCGCAGCCGCGCCATTCGAAAACACAGCCGATCAGGTCCCGCGCGCACTCCACGGGATGTCGCTCGAAATACGAGGCGGTAAGGCGCTTCATGGCATCACAGACCGGTCGGCCGGTCGATGAAGGCGGTGGCAAGGCCGAAATCCCGGGCCAGACGGCCGGCCGCGGCCTTCACCCCGAAAGTCTCCGTGGCGTAATGCCCGGCATATAACACGTTCAGCCCCAGTTCCTCCGCCAGGGGATAGCTCCAGTGGGGACCCTCTCCCGTGATAAACGTATCTATGCCCGCGGCAGCGCAGCCCGCAACTTCCGAGCCCGCTCCTCCGGTGATGATCCCTATCTTTCTAACAACTTCCGGCCCGCCGGGGCAGAGATGGACCGGTCCGCCCACCGCCGCCGCCACCCGCGCGATCAGATCGGCCCGCTGGATTTCCGCCTCGGCGGTCAAGCCGAGCCGGATCCCCTTCCATTCCATGAAGGCACCCTCCGGCCGGATGCCCGCTGCCTTTGCGAGCAAGGCGTTGTTGCCGAGTTCCGGATGGAGATCCAAGGGTAGATGGGCCGAGTAGATGGCCAATCCCCCGTCCATCGCCGTCTTGATTTTCCGGTAGAAAGCCCGCGTCAGCGGCTGCACGCCCTGCCAGAACATCCCGTGATGGACGATCAGCAGGTCCGCGCCCCCGGCCACCGCCTCCTCGACCACCGCCAGGGAGGCATCCACCGCGGCGGCCACCTTCGTGACGGTTCCGCCGTTCTCCAATTGAAGACCGTTCACCGCGCCGGGGTAATCCGGGATCTCCGCGATCCTCAGCTCCGCGTCCAGAAACGCCACGATCTCCTGCAAACCGGTCATGCAGGACGATGAATCGGGGATCGGAAATTGGCCATTGCGGATTGAGCGCGAAATCACCGCCCGGGCCGGATACTGCTATCCTCCGGCAAAGCTCTTCAGGTCCCCCGGCAGCTCCGACCGCCATTCCACCCGGTGCCCCGCCCATTCCACCGCCAGCAGGCACGCGTGCAGCGCATGCCGGGGCAAGATCAGCCGCGCCACCGACTCCCCCGAAAGCGCGCCGGAAAATTGCTCCAGATACGGCGTCCCGTCGGTCCCGTAGATCTTGTCCCCGACCAAAGGATGTCCCGCGTGCTCCAAATGTACCCGGATCTGGTGCATCCGCCCGGTCTCCGGCGCACAGCGCAAGAGCGCGAACTTTCCCAGCGCATGGGAAAACCGCCGCTCGACCCGGAATGTCGTCACGCATTCCCGTCCGCCCGGGTCCACCACCTGCCGCAGCCAGATCGCCCCGCCGCCTCGGGTAATGGAAGCCTCTACCCGTCGTTCATCCCACTCCGGCCAGCCGTGGACGATGGCCAGATACTCCTTCTCCACCTTCCGCGCCTGGAACTGGAGGGAGAAGTGACGCGCCGCCGCGGCGTTCTTCGCCACCAGCACCACCCCGCTCGTCTCCCGGTCCAGCCGGGTGAGGATGGAGAGGCGCGCGCCGTTCGTCCGCTCATAAAGGAGCAATTCCTCGAGCCCGCCCAGCAGCGTGGGTTCCACTTTCCCGTTCGCCGGATGCACGGCCAGCGGTGCCGGTTTCTCCACCACGATCCAGTCCTCCGACTCGTCGATCACTTGGAAATCGCACTCCGCCCGCACGGGACGAAATAGCGGCCGGAGAGGCACCCGAGGCGAGGGAAAACACCCTGCAAACAAAGGTTTAATCCATTGTTTGACCTTGCCACCCGCGGCTTGCTACCCGCTACTTCCGCCCCATGTCCGCCGACGCGCAGCACACCCTCGCCTCCGCCGCCACCCTCGAAGGCACCTCCCTTCACACCGGGGCCAAGGTCACCCTGACCCTGAAGCCCGCCCCCGTGGACCACGGCTTCAAATTCCGCCGCGTCGATCTGCCGGACCAGCCTTTCATCGATGCCGATGCCGACAAGGTCCAGACGGTCGAGCGCGCCACCACCCTCGCGGAAGGCTCGGTGAAGGTGCATACGGTGGAGCACGTGCTCTCCGCCCTCACCGGCATGGGTATCGACAACGCGATCATCGAGATGGACGCGAACGAGCCTCCCATCGGCGATGGCTCCGCGCGCCCTTTCGTCGAGCTGATCAAAAAGGCCGGTATCGCCAAGCAGGACGCCCTGCGCAAGGTCTGGGAAATCCGCGAGCCGATCCACCAGGAAAGCGGCGACGGCACCCTGATCACCATCGTTCCTAGCAAGACCTTCCGCGTCTCCGTCACCAATGTGGGCCCGGAGGGCCGCTTCACGCAGTACTTCTCCGCGGAGATCACTCCCGCGGCGTACGAGCAGGAGATCGCCCCGGCGCGCACCTTCGTTTACTACGAGGACGTGAAGCCCCTGCTCGACAAGGGCCTGATCAAAGGCGGCTCGCTGGAAAGCGCCATCGTGATCCGCGGCGAGCAGGTGATGACCAAGGAACCCCTGCGCTTCACCAATGAATTCGCACGCCACAAGGCGCTGGACGTCATCGGCGACCTGATCCTGAGCGGCAAGCGCATCCTCGGCCACGTGATCGCCGTGAAGCCCGGCCACGGCCCGAACTCCAAGCTCGCCGCCACGCTCAAGCGCGAATACGCCCGCGTCCGGTCCCTGGCCGCGCCCTTCGCCCTCCCGACCGGCGAGACCGTGCTGGATATCAACGACGTCCTGAAGATCCTCCCGCACCGCTATCCTTTCCTGATGGTGGACCGGATCATCGACATGATCGGCGATTCCAAGTGCACCGGCGTGAAAAACGTCACCATCAACGAGCCCTACTTCATCGGTCACTTCCCCGGCCATCCGATCATGCCGGGCGTGCTGCAGCTCGAAGCCATGGCACAGGTCTCGAGCGTACTGATGCTGCGCAAGCCCGAGAACGCCGGGAAGATCGGCTACTTCATGAGCGCGGATTCCGTGAAATGGCGCCGCCCCGTGCTCCCCGGCGATACCCTCCACATCGAGGCCGAAGTCCTAAAGATTCGCGGCAGCATCGGCCAGACCCGCTGCCGCTGCCTCGTCGGCGGAGAAGTGGCCTCCGAGGCGGAATTGAAGTTCGCGCTGGTGCAGCAGTGAACGGCGCGGCCCGCCCAAAAATCGTAGGCGCGGTGGTGACACCGCGGGAACGGTCCCTGCCGGCCGCTATCCCTTGAAGGGATCACCACGGGCCCGCGTTCTCACGAACGCGCCTACGGATCAGCACGGACCTCTTCGGCACCGGTCACCTTGCCGGTGAGGCGTTCTCACGAACGCGCCTGCGGATCGGCACGGGCACTCACTCCCACGCCTGCATCGCATCCGCATTTCCGACCCAGGCGCCGAAGTACGGCCACTCCGCGCGTTCCCGCCAGAGGAACACGAAGAAGGGTCTATCATAGGAAAAGATCCGCGGATAAACCGGCGGCGGCTCCGGCTCGTCCCCGAAGGCATCCTCGATGCTCACCTCCGCGCGTACCCTTGCACCGCGCTCGTGCAGTTCGAATTCCACCTTCTGCTCCGCCCGGACGATCCGGCGCGGCACCTCCTCCCCCTTGTAGAAACGCATGGAACCTAGCTCCCCCGCGAAATCCTTCACCGTCTCCAGCTTCAGATAAGGAACCTTCACGACGTCCAGCCGGTGCAGGCGGACATCGTTGTATTCCAGAGCGGTTTCCGGCCGTTCGCGCCATTCCTTGCGCCACTCCCGCAGCCACAGGCAGGCCGTGGCGAAATCCTGGGCGGCTGGAGGTCGGAACAGCACGATGGTTTCGTCCGTCCCGCGGCAAGAGAGTTGGAGCGCGTGGCTTTTCTCACTGGGCCGGTAGGCGAGCACCTTCACGGTACCGGTGAAATCCGCGCTCTTTTCACCTTTCACGCCGAAAAAGCGGACCTCCCGCGCCTCGCCCCCGGCAACAAAACGTAGCGGCAGCTTCGTCGAGCGGAAAAAAGCCTCCGCGAAAGACACCTCCCGGTCCAGGAGCCCGAAGGCTGCCGTCTTGATCGGACTCGGATCCGTCAGGTGGAAAGGTGCTTCGCCATTCCCGAGCAGTTCCCCGGCCTCGCGGTTCACCCGCTCCAGGAACTCCTCCGTCGCCGGCCCGGCCCAGGTTTGCCAGCCGGAATCCGGCATCACCGTCGGAGTGTCCAACCGGAAAGAGTCCAGCCGCGAGATCAGTTCGTTCGGCGGTTCCACCCGCTCGGTTTTCCCGCCGTGGTATTTGCCGAGTTTGTCCCAGGTTGCTTGGAATATCGGGGTCCAAACCACCGTGGACTCCGCGGGAAAGCTCTGTTCCGGATGCACCACCGCGGTGATCTCCGCCGCGACGGGAAGCCCTGCGGCCAAGAGCAGGAGGAGCGCTTTCATCGCACCGAGAGGGTATCGGCCTTCACGAAGACCATGATCTTGCGGCTGAAATCGCTGTCGCCGTTCTGGTCCTTCGGCGTCGCGATCCCGGCCAGGACATACTCGCCGTCGTTCAGGGTCAGTGCCGTGGTCACTTGGATCGAGTAAATCTGCGGCACCTCGATCTTCGACACGTTTCCCAAAGGATCCTTCCGCTCTTGCCAGACGGTCCTGCCGGTCTTCCACGACAATTCTGGAGCAAAGCGCAGGTCGATGATCCTACCGCTATCTCCTGTCGTCGGCTCGGATTCGAGGGCCGAACCGACATTTCTTGTTTCAAAGGAAGTCGGCGTCGCAGGGGTCATCAACGCTGCCATGGCTTTGAGAAGCTCCGCTGCGACTTCCGGATTTTTCTCCGCTATGGTGATATGATTCGGGATCTCCGGCGGCTCCGCCTCAGAGGGATAGATGTGCTCATCGACCGACTCGATAGCGGCTCGCTCGCCGCTGCGGCCAGTCACGAGTTGGGTCTCCAGCAACCTCGCCTCACCCTTCTTCACGAGCTCCTGGAGCTTCTGCCGCAGACCGGTGGCATCCGCGGTGGCCGGCTTGGCCATGAACATCAGGTCCGTCAGCTTCTCGTGGGCCAGCTCGATGTATTCCACCTGCACCTGAACCAGCTTCGGCGCGTTCAGATCGGGATCGAAGGGATCCGCCACATCTTCGGCCTCTTCCATGGGCCCCTCTTCAAAAGGCGGTGGCACCTCGGGTTGCTGGGCATGGAGCAGAGGGCAGACGGCGAGGAATAGAAATGGGAGGATCTTCATTTGAGAAGTTGGGCGAGAGAAGCAGTCGGGAGGAATCTGATTTAGGGTGGGGAAACCAGGTCCGCTTTCACGAAGACTAGGACTTTCCGCGACATGTCCGCGGTTCCCTCCGCGTCTTTCGGGCTGAGGGCCGCCGCGAGAATACATGAGCCGGGCTTCAACCTCAGGGCGGTGTGGAACTTCAGACTGTAGATCTCTGGCATCTGAATTTTCGAGACGTTGCCAGCTCCATTCTTGTGCTCCAGCCACACGGTGTTTCCCGTGTGCCAGGTCAACTGAGGTTCGATGACCATTTGAATGTGGTTCGAATCCCGGGAAACCATCGGTTCAATCTCCAAAAGACTGCCGATCTCGCGCGTTTCGAACGCCGTCGGGGTGAAGATCCGGTGGTAATCATCGCGCAGCTCCGGCACCGGGATCTCCATGGGTGGAGGAGGGTCGATCATCACCCTTTGCTGATACTCGGTGGGAAAAATCAGCTCTTTGCATGACCCGGAAGAGAGCTTTTCTCCGCTGGCACCGGTCACGATCTGAACCTCCAGCGATTTCGCGAGGTTCTCCCGCATCAACTTCCCTACCCTGGCGCGGAATTCCTCGCCCCGCTTCGCCCCTCCCTCCGCGATCAGCTCCGTGAAATGCTCGTGAGGCAGCTCGATCCACTCCACCTCCACCTGCACGAGCCCCGCAGCTTCTCCTCCGCCCACTGGAGCCCGCTGCTCCTGCGCTAACAGCGAGGGGACCAGCACCAGCGTCAGCAATAAGTTCCGCATTATCTCGTTCTAGGTTCGTGTGCCGGCCGAGGCAAACCTCTTCGTCCCGCCATCAAAGAGCGGTTGCCTCGGAGAGAAACGAGCCGCAGCTAGATCTTATTCGAAAAAACCGCCAGCCGCCGGTCCACCGCCTTGTTCGGCGCGTCGGTCAGGGGCCGGGCGTGGGGGTGGTGGAGATCCGCCAGCTTGACCGCGCCGGATTGGAGCAGGCAGGCCATCGCCAGTTCATGCTCGCGGTCGAAGTAGGAGGTGATGACCAGCAGCCCGCCCGGTGCCAGGCAGCCCAAGGCATTGCGGAAGAGCACCAGCCAGGTGTCCGGATCGTGCCAGTAGTTCTGGTGCCGGATGAACACCAGGTGGAAGGCCGGGAGCTGCCTCATCCGGTCCGTGCGGGAGGCATCCCCGGCGCGGAAATCGAGCTGCCAGCCGGGGGGAGCGGCGGGAACCCAGCGCGCTTTCCCCTCCGCCGCCTCCACGGGCCGCAGATCGATCGCGAGATAAAACAAGTCACTCGCCAGCGGGGCTACGGTGGTCAGCAGGACGCCGGTCTCGTCGGCACGGCCGCAGGCGAGGTTCAGGACTGCCGGGGCTGCCGGGGCGTTCCAGCCCGCCGCCTGCAGGCCGAGCTTCAGCAGCCCCCCCAAGCGGCGCACATCGGCCCCGATACCGGGGTAGCTGAAAGGAATGGCCGGAGTCACCGCGGGGGGAAGTGAGACGGCCTCCCGGACGGATTTCAAGTTTGTCTTCCCGCGCCCTGCTTGCTACCTAGAATCCCTTTCCGCCGGAAAACCTGACTAATGGTTCCAAGCACTTCGCCCGTCCGCCAAGTGGATGCCGCCCTCCAAGCGTCCATTGCCTACATTGCCAACCAATTCGCGATCGAAGGAGACTTCGTCCACGGCGAGGAAATCGAGAGCGGACACATCAATTCCACCTACCGGGCGACCTTTGAAACCGCCAGCGGCAGCCGCCAGCGCTACATCCTCCAGCGGATCAACGAAAAGGTCTTCAAGGACCCGGTGGCGGTGATGCGGAACGTGGAGTGCGTCACCCGGCATATCAACTGGAAGGTCCTGCGGGTGAAGCGGGACTTGGGCGGGCAGACCCTGAACCTCTACCCCGGCCGCGGCGGCAAGTCCTGGGTGATCGGCCCGAACGGGGGCGTGTGGCGCTGCTACAACTCCATCGAAGGCTGCGTGACCTACGACATCGTCGAAAACACCCGCCAAGCTTATCAAGCGGCGCGGGCCTTCGGCTCCTTTCAGGATCTGGTGAGCGATCTGCCCGCCAGCGAGATCGAGGAGACGATCCCGGATTTCCACCACACGCGGAAGCGCTTCGAGCGCCTGATGCAGATCGCCGATGCCGATCCGCACGGGCGCGCCGGTGCCGTGGGCGCGGAGCTGGATTTCGTGCGCGCGCGGGAGAAGGATGTGGATGTGATCCTGGAGCTGCTGGCCAGCCACGCGATCCCCACCCGCATCACTCACAACGACACGAAGATCAACAACGTGATGATCGATGCGGATTCCGACGAAGCGGTCTGCGTAATCGATCTCGATACGGTGATGCCCGGGGCCTCGCTCTACGACTTCGGCGATCTCGTCCGCACGGCCACCAGCCCCGCGGCGGAAGACGAGCCGGATCTCTCGAAGGTAGTCATGCAAATCCCGATGTTCGAGGCGCTGGTGGACGGCTATCTCGACGCGAGCTCCGATTTCATCAACGACGCGGAAGCCGATCATCTCGCCTTCTCCGGCAAGCTCATCACGATGGAGACGGGCATCCGTTTCCTGACCGACTTCCTGGAAGGCGACGTCTATTTCAAGACCCACCGCGAAGGCCACAATCTCGACCGGTGCCGGACCCAGCTAAAGCTCGTGGCGGAGATCGAGCGCCAGCGGGAGGCCATGGAGAAATTCGTGAAAAAAGTCCGCCGCGGGAAACACTAGAAACGCACCACGTGGAAATGCGCCGGCCTCCCGGCCGGTACGCGCGGCCCTAATGGGCCGAGGTGAACTTCAGGCCGACAATCGAAACGATCAGCAGGCCGAGGAAGATCGCGCGCGCGGGAGTCATTGTCTCGCCCATGAAAGCCACGGAAGCGACGGCGGCACCCGCGGCCCCGATACCCACCCACACGGCGTAGGCCGTGCCGATCGGCAGGTCCTTCACCGCGGTGGCGAGGAGGATGAGACTGGCCACAAGAGCTCCGCCAACCCAGAGCGAGGGCCAAGGCCTCGTGAAGCCGTGGGTGGATTTCAGGCCGAGGGCCCAGCAAACTTCTAGAGAACCGGCGAGGACGAGCAGGAACCAAGGATTCATAGGAGCACCATGTGAAATTCAGGTGCGTCGTCTTTTCCTTAACCGGGTACGGCGCGTCTCGTCCGGGCGGGCGGAAAGAAGCACTCCGGCACCCGGGGGTCAAGAGACGATCCCGGGACCACCCCGGCACGCCCCGATGGCCTCTCCCCCTGTGGCCTTGGGCCCACTCCGCAGCGCGCATTTGCCAGATGCGCTTGCAGCGGTGGCACGGGAGAGGGTCTCTCGCCCACTCACACTCGGGACACAATGCCGCCGTTCATCAAAGAGCAGTCGGTCTTCGCCGCTCCGCCGCAATGAACGCAGCGCAGGTGGAGGATCAATTGCTTCGAATAGGTAGAGCCGACCGGCTTCCCACAGTGGGGGCAGGCCAAGGTACTGACATATTTCGCCCGGGAAATTTCCGGCTCCGGGGGCCCGCCCGATCCTACGCCGCGCCTCGGGTGGCGTTTGAAATAGTAGATCCCCACGGCGACCGCACCCCCGGTCATGATCAAGACCGCTGCCCAACCCATCAAGCCCGCCGACTCCATCAGGGCGATCAATCCATTCCCCGCAAGCATGAACACGATCGCCAGCCCCAGTCCCTTCAGCATCTTCGTGCCCTCGAAGGGATTGCCGAAGGTGCTGAAATATTCGTCGGCACATCGTACAACCGGAAGTGCTGGCTCCTGTGGTTTCATCTAAGGCTAAACCTAGCCAAATTCCTTCCGCCCCGCGATGACAAAGGCCACGGCGATTGTAGGGAGAGTTCGGGCAGGTCACTTACCTTTGAGACCGGGACGCCGCCTCGTTCGGCGCGATGGCCTCCACCCGCGGGGTCGCCCTCCCTCGCAGCCTTCGCCAGACGCCGCGCAGCGTGCACCTTCCACCGGTGCAGCTTGCATTCCGGGCGCGGGCGGGGGTCTTGAAAACACGGGCTCGGAGCCATGGCACGGCGCGCGCTAAGACCCGCACCCATGATTCCCGGTTTCTCCTTCGCTCTTCGTTCGCTGTTCAGCCGGCGTCTCCGCCGCGACCGTCCCTTCCGTCGCGTGAAGATCTTCAACCCCTGAGGGAGCCGGGATCGCCCTAAGGGCAGGCGGATCACCGCCCCAGCGTCATCACGCACTCCAGGTGGCGCGTGTGGGGGAAGAGGTCGAAAGGCTGCACTTTCTCCAGCTTGAAGCCGCCTTCCTTCAGGATCGCGAGATCGCGGACCTGCGTGGCGGGATCACAGGAAACGTACACCACCCGCGCGGGCGCGAAGGCGATGAGCTGCGCGAGGAACTCCGGCGAGCAGCCCTTCCGCGGCGGGTCGATCAGGACGGCCGTTTCCGCGGCGGGGAATGCGATGTCCGCGAAGATCGCCTCGGCCGAGGCGGCCATGAAGCTCGCGTTCGTGATCCCGTTCGACTCGGCATTCCGCCGCGCCCAGTCGGCGGCGGATTCGTTCACCTCCACGCCGGCAACCTGCTCGAAATATTTCGCCAGCGTGAGGGCAAAGAGGCCGGAGCCGCAATAGGCATCCACCAGATAGCGGGTGCCGCCCGCGCTGGCCTCCGCCGCCGCGTGGCCGGTGAAGGCGGGAAGGATGAAAGGATTGTTTTGGAAGAAATCCCCGGCCAGGAAATCGAAGGAAAGATCGCCGATATGCTCGGTCACGACGGCATTCGGGTTCGTCTCGACCCTGCCTTCGGTGGCGCGCAACAGGAGCGTGGCTCCTTTCTTGAAGGTCTTCGCGCGGTGGCGGATCGAGTCCCTCTCGCGCGGCAGCGCGGCATTGATCTCCGCCATGGCGATCGGGCACTGCGGGACATCGATGATGCCGCTGCGCCGGCCGACCGGGAGAAAGCCGATCCCCTCGATCACACCATCCCGCGGGCGTTCGAAGTGCGGCGTGATCTTCGAGCGGTAATTCCACACCTGCGGCGAGGGGATGCAGGGCTCGACGGGAAACTCGATGCCCGCCATGTGCTGGAGAAGCTCCCCCACCTGCCGGGTCTTCCACGCCAACTGGGCTTCGTAGGAAAGGTGCTGGTACTGGCAGCCGCCGCAGGCCCCGAAGAGCGGGCAGCCGGGCTTGGTCCGCTCCGGAGCCGCTTCGAGCACCTCCATGAGGTCGGCTTGCGAGCAATTCTTGTCGTTCCGGTACACCCGCGCCTTCACCCGTTCTCCGGGCAGGCAGAAGGGTACGAAAACCACCCAGCCGTCCACGCGGCCGATGCCGACGCCCAGATTGCTGAGGGAATCGATCCGGAGCTCGATTTGCTCATGATAGGCAAAGGGATGAGGGTGGAATTTCTTCGGCGGGCGCTGCATGCGGAGCACCGGGGTAGGACGCGGCGGAACTCTTGCCAAGTCCGGCTTTCGCCGGGCACCTTGCATTCGCGGAGGGAACGGGGCAGATTGGTGCCATGAAGGCGGGATGCTGTCTGCTGCTGCTGGCGGGTTTCCTCCACGCGGAGGAGGAGCCCCAAGGCACCGTCTGGTACGACTCGAAGGGCGAGATCGCGATGATCGACCCGCCCGCGGCCGGAAGGCAGGCCAAGGAGCCCTTCGTGCCTCAATGGGTGACGCGGGAAGAACGGCGCGGTCGGGCCTTGCGCGGCGGCAATCGCCGCAGCCGTTCACGGTGGGAAGACGCATACCCGGTTTGGGGCTGGGGATTCCCCGCGCGCTACTGCCGCCCCTCGCCTTGGCTGTCGCGGTCGTGCGTGCGGCCCTTCCCGGGCATCCGGGTGATCATTCGTTGACCCGTTTGTCCGGCGTGGAACCCGACGGAGGGGAAGCAATCACCCCCCCGGATCGGCTTGGTGCCTGCGCGGTGGGCGCGAAATCCTTCTGATCCGGCAAGCTTCCTGCAGGATCCGGCACGCGCATGCCGCTCCTTACCGCCACCTGGGGAGGTGCCGGAGCCTCCTGCATGGTCGCAACCGCAGGCTTCTCGCCCTTCGGTTTCTCCACCGGGGCCGCCTCGACCAGAATGGCCTTCGGCGGCACGCAGGAAGCTGCGAGACAGGCGATAGCGGTGCAGGCGACAAAGCGGATCATGGACTCGGAACGGGCGTGGAACATGACCCGCCGGAATCGCCTTGGCAATGGAGAACCCGGGGAGCGTCCGCCTGGAATTCCGCGCAGAAAAATGAACAAGACAGGCCGGGAGCATCGTTATCGTCCGGTTCCCTCCGAAAAATATCATGAAAGCATTCTCCTCCATTTTCGTGGCGCTCGCGGCGCTCGCCCTACCCGCCTTGGCGGACGATAAGGAAACATCCGTGCCGGACGCTTCCCTCAGCCAGGTCAGATGGACCGACGTGGTCAACGGGGCAGCCTTCGACAAGGCGGCTCTCGAGGGCAAGGTCGTGGTGATCGAAGAGTGGGGCGTGAATTGCGCTCCCTGCATCGCCAGCCTGCCCGACATGGCGAAGCTCGCCAACCGCTACGACAAGAAGGGCTTGGTGGTCGTCGGCATGGAACGCCAGGGCGGCACCAAGGACCAGATCATGAAGCTCCTGAAGCCCGCCCGTGTGAAATACCCCGTGATGGCGGGAGGTTCCACCCCGGTGCCGAGCGACGGCATCCCGCACGCGATGGTTTTCGGCACGGACGGCAAGCTGGTCTGGCACGGCCATCCCGCTGCCGATGAATTCGAGGACGCCGTGAAGGACGCCCTCAAGACCGTGGCGAAGAAGTAAGCCGCTCCGATTTCTCCCGCGCCGCTCCGGAGTTCCGGAGCGGCGTTTTTGTTTTCGCATGTCCGGAACGGATGTTCTTCGTGCCGGACTCGGTCAAAAATCACGACAACCTCTTTCCGCACAAGCTTTGCGCGAAATCCGCATTCCGTCCGCGGCTTTTGCCATTCAAGCTCTCGCCCGCCATGTTCTCCGACGCGCTTGCTTCCCACCTCCGCACGACGCTCTCTGAAATCGAATCCGCCGGGCTCTACAAGCGGGAGCGGCTGATCGACTCGACGCAGAATTCCACCGTCCGCCTGAAGGACGGCCGCGAGGTGATCAACATGTGCGCGAACAACTACCTCGGCCTCGCGGATCACCCAGAGGTGGTGGCGGCGGCAAAGGCCGCGCTGGACCGGTGGGGCTTCGGCATGGCCAGCGTGCGCTTCATCTGCGGCACCCAGACCCTCCACAAGCAGCTTGAGGAAAAGATCTCCGCCTTTCTCGGCACGGAGGACACGATCCTCTACCCGAGCTGCTTCGATGCGAACGGCGGGCTCTTCGAGGTGCTGCTCGGACCTGAGGACGCGGTGATTTCGGATTCGCTCAATCACGCCTCGATCATCGACGGCGTCCGCCTGTGCAAGGCGAAGCGTTTCCGCTACGCGAACAACGACATGGCCGATCTGGAGGCCCAGCTCCAGGCCGCGGATGCCGCCGGTGCGCGCTTCAAGCTGATCACCACCGACGGCGTCTTCTCAATGGACGGGATCATCGCCCAGCTCGACCAGGTGCATGCGCTGGCGGACAAGTACAATGCGCTGGTGCACTTCGACGACTGCCACTCCACCGGCTTCCTGGGCGCTCGCGGGCGGGGCACGCACGAGCATTGCGGGCTTTTCGGCAAGATCGACCTCACCACCGGCACGCTCGGCAAGGCCCTCGGCGGTGCTTCCGGCGGCTACACCTCCGGGAAGAAGGAGATCATCGATCTGCTGCGCCAGCGCTCGCGGCCCTATCTTTTCTCAAATACCATCGCCCCCCCGATCGTGGCCGCATCCCTGAAAGTGTTCGAGATGCTCGAAGCTTCGACGGAACTGGCGGACCGGGTGAAGTCGAACACCGGATATTTCCGCGAGGCGATGGCCGGCACGGGTTTCAAGATCGCGGGCAAGGATCACCCGATCTCGCCGGTGATGCTCGGCGATGCGGCGCTGTCTCAGAGATTCGCCGACAAGCTTCTGGAGCACGGGGTGTATGTCATCGGTTTCTTCTATCCGGTGGTGCCGCAGGGCACGGCGCGCATCCGCACCCAGATCAGCGCGGCGCACACCCGCGAGCAGCTCGACAAGGGGATCGAAGCCTTCGTGAAAACCGGCAAGGAACTCGGGGTAATCTGAGGCCGGCCCCTAGTTGCCCGCCATCGAGTCCAGTACCTTGGCCCGAAGATCCGCATCCCGGATGTGGCCGGCATATTTTGCCGCGAGGCCCGCCTGATCCTTCGCGATCTGCGTGACGAAATCCGCCATCATTTGATCGCGCCCGCCATCGTCGGGCATGCGGGCCAGCCACGCCCCCGCCTGTTCCGGCGATCGGGTGGACCATTCCTGCACCACATTGCGGATCGCGACTTCCCGCAGCTCCGGATTGGAAAATCCGGCGACCCAATCCGCGGTCGAGGCCGGGTCCTGGCGCGCCCAATTCATGACCACGCCGCCGACGGTGTTCAGATCGAGCGGGACGTCGCCAAAGCGGGAAAGGATCTCCGCGGCTTCCCGGGGATTCTGGTTGGACACATTTTCCAACAAGTGGGTGACAAAGGAGGACTGGACCTCGACCGACTTCAACCGCTCCACCTGCGCTACGGCTGCCTCCAGATCGTTCTCGCTCCAATGCTTCACCAGACTACCCAAGGTCGTGTGCAAGCGCGCGGGGTCCGACTGGCCTTCCGCGAGCGCGAGCTCAAGCCCCCTCTCCGGATCGGTGTAGGCGAGTGCTTCGACGGCGGAGGCCAATGCCTTGTATTTCAAATCGGGCTTCGAGAGGCGGGCGAGCCAGGCGATGGCGCCGTCCGGATCCTTTTGCGCCCATTGGTTGGCGATGCGTTCCTCGATCTGCCCCCGGCCGTCGGCCTCTTCCAAAGAAGAAGCCCATCGGGCGGCGGCAGCGGGATCCGCTTCCATCAAGCTATCCGTGACGATGAGCAAGGCATCGGTGCGGGTTCGCCCCTCCGGCAATTGCATCGCCCAGTCCTTGGCACCTTCCGGATTCTCCGCTGCCATCCCGAAAGCGAGACTCATCGCCGCGTCGGTCTTCGCCTGTCCGTCCGGCAGAAGGTCGAGCAGACCGGTG
>CAMPGU010000014.1 GCA_946885645.1 uncultured Haloferula sp. | reverse complement strand
AGCAAGGCCGATGCCGCGCTTGACGTCTCCGAACTCGCGGCATGGACGCTGGTGTCGAGCCAGTTGCTGAATCTGGACGAAACGCTGAACAAGTAAAAGACCCGGTCCTCCGGGCGGACGAAGCGAGCGCAGGCACCTCTTCCGATCTTTTCATTCCCGACAAGCTCCACCCCTTGCTCCATCCGCTCGCGGGACCGAGCGGACCACCTTCAGAGCCATGAATACGATCCACGACTACAACTCCGCAATCACCCGCAGGCAGTTCTTCCGGAAGAACGGCACCGGTCTGGGGGTGGCGGCGCTGTCGTCCCTGCTGGGCGGCGGCCGGGCCTTTTCCTCGCCCGCGGCGATGGAGGAGATGCTGCCCCACATCGCGCCGAAGGCGAAGCGGGCGATTTACATTTCCTTGATCGGCGCGCCGTCGCAGCTGGACCTCTTCGACTACAAGCCGGACCTGCAGAAGCGCTTCAAGGAGGATCTCAAGGATTGGCTGGCAAAAGAAGGACAGCGCCTGACGGGGATGACTTCCGGCCAAGCCGCTTTCCCGCTGGCTCCTACGATCTTCAAATTCGCCCAGCACGGGCAGGGCGGCGCCTGGATCAGCGAACTGCTGCCGTGGACCGCCCGGATGGCGGACGATCTCTGCATCATCAAATCGATGCACACGGAGGCGATCAACCACGAGCCCGCGAACCAGCTCCTGTACACCGGCTCGATGCAGTCGGGGAAGGCCTCGATCGGCTCCTGGCTGTCCTACGGCCTGGGCAGCATGAACGAGGACTTGCCGACCTTTGTGGTGCTGCACGCCACGCACACCTCCCCGTATGCGAACGTGCAGGCGATCTCGGCCCGCCTCTGGGGCGCGGGCTATCTGCCGGGCAAGCACGCCGGGGTGGCACTGCGCTCGAAGGGCGACCCGGTGCTCTACCTCCAGGACGCGCCCGGGATTTCCCGGGACCTGCGGCGCAAGATGCTGGACGGCCTGAACGCGATGAACCAGCGGTCCTACGAGGCGGTGGGCGATCCGGAAATCCAGACGCGCATCCAGCAGTACGAGATGGCCTTCCGCATGCAGTCCTCCGTGCCGGAGCTCGCGGATATGTCCGGCGAGCCGGAGCACGTGTACGAGCTCTACGGGCAGGACAGCAAGGTGCGCGGCACTTTCGCGAGTTCCGCGCTGATGGCCCGCCGCCTGCTCGAAAGGGGGACCCGCTTCGTCCAGATCTTCCATCGCGGCTGGGACCAGCACGGCGATCTCCCGCGCGACCTGCGCTCGCAGTGCCAGGATGTGGACCAGGGCTGCTATGGCCTGATCCAGGACCTCAAGCAACGGGGAATGCTGGAAGACACGCTCGTCATCTGGGGCGGGGAATTCGGCCGCACGGTGTATTGCCAGGGCGGCCTCAGCGAGACCAACTACGGGCGCGACCACCATCCGCGCTGCTTCTCGCTGTGGATGGCAGGCGGCGGCGTGAAAGGCGGACAGGTTTACGGCGAAACGGACGAGATGAGCTACAACATCACCCGGAACCCCGTGCACATCCGCGACCTCCACGCGACGATCCTGCATCAGCTCGGTCTAAGCCACGAGCGGCTCAGCTTCAAATTCCAAGGTCTGGACCAGCGCCTGACCGGAGTGGAGCCGGCGAAGGTGGTGAAAGACATCCTGGCCTGAAGCGGCCGGCATGGCGGGGATTGCCATGCCGCCCTCCGGCTGGAAGACTCCGGCGCATGCAGCGCGTGGCGGTCATCAACGTGGTGGGGCTCTCCCCTTCCCTGCTCGGCCCTTCGATGCCGCGGCTGGCAGCGTTCGCGCAGAAGCACGGGATGCAGTCGTTTCCGCCGGCCTTCCCCGCGGTGACTTGCACGGCCCAGTCCTCCATGCTGACCGGGAAGAGCCCGCGCGAGCACGGGATCGTGGCGAACGGCTGGTACGACCGGGAGAGCGCCGAGGTGCGCTTCTGGAAGCAGAGCAATCATCTGGTGCGCGGCGAAAAGGTCTGGGAGCACCTGCGCCGCAAGCACCCCGGCTTCACCTGCGCGAAGCTCTTCTGGTGGTACAACATGTACTCCAGCGCGGACATCGCGATGACCCCGCGGCCGCTTTACCCCGCGGACGGGCGGAAGGTTTTCGACATCCACACGCAGCCGATGGAGCTGCGGGAGCAGGTGAAGGCGGACCTCGGCCCCTTCCCCTTTCCCAGCTTCTGGGGCCCGGGCGCGGGAATCGCGTGTTCCGAATGGATCGCGGCTTCCGCCAAGTGGACGGAAGAGCGGGAGAAGCCGGCGCTGAGTCTGGTCTATCTGCCGCATCTCGATTACGGGCTTCAGAAATGGGGACCCGACGCGCCGGAGATGAAGGCGGAGCTGGAGGCGATCGACCGCGTCGCTGGCGACCTGATCGATTTTCTCGAATCACGCGGCATCAAGGTGCTGGTGGTTTCCGAATACGGGATTTCGAAGGTAGCGAGACCGGTCCACTTGAACCGCATCTTCCGCAAACGGGGCTGGATCCAGATCAAGGAGGAACTCGGCCTTGAGACGCTGGATGCCGGCGGCTCGAAGGTCTTCGCGGTGGCCGATCACCAGATGGCGCACGTTTACGTGAACGACCGATCGCTGCTGCCGGAAGTGAAGGCCTTGCTGGAGCAGACCGAAGGCGTGGATGAGGTCCGCGCGGCAAAGGACTTGTGGGGCGGCGGGATCGGCGAAGAACGGGCAGGCGAGCTGATCGCGATTTCACAACCGGACGCATGGTTCACCTACTATTTCTGGGAGGACGATGCGAAGGCACCGGACTTCGCGCGCTGCGTGGATATCCACCGCAAGCCGGGCTACGACCCGGTGGAGCTTTTCCTCGACCCGGAGATCGCGCACCCGAAGCTGAAGATCGCGAAATTCCTCCTGAAGAAGAAGCTCGGGCTGCGGGGCCTGCTAGACGTGATCCCGCTGGACGCCACGCTGGTGAAGGGTTCCCACGGGCGGGACAAGGTGGACGATGGCGAGAAGCCGCTGATCATCGGCTCGCCAGTGCCGGTGAGCCGGGCGGAGGAGGTTTTCGGGGCAATCGTGGCGGCGGTGGAATCAGGAGGCTGAGGAGGCAGCCTTCTTGATCGCCTCGCGCAGGATGTTGTGCGAGCGCACGATCATCGCTTCCCGCATCGCGACGGCAAAAAGGCGCTCCCGCAAGAGCTCCGGATCCAGCCGACCCGTCGAGATGAGCAAGGCCAACAGATCGATATCCTTCTGCCTCCCGGCCTGACACTTCGCCGCCGCCATATCGTGGGGCTCTAGGCAGAACACCCTCTCGACCCCCTGCAGCGGGACCAAGCGGTCGTCCCAGCCTTTCGGAAATTGCTCGAAGGCAATGGGACGGACGATATCGGCGTAGTAACCGAAGTGGGTGTGGAAGGGCCGGCTCTCTCCGAACGTGATGTGAAGCAACTTTCCTACCTCTTCGACGAATGGAGTAATAATCAAATCCGCGTCGTGGGTCCGTGCCAAGGGCCCTGCTTGATCATCTCCGAGCTCGGGGAACGATGGCAAAAGAGACGCCGACCCAAAAACAATGATTTTCTCCGCCTCTGATAACTTGGCTACGGAGGAGACCAAGTGTTTCAGTGTGTCCAAGCGCATAGGAACCGATCCATTTCTTCCTCACTGAGCACTCCCGGAAACGGTGAGCAGCTTTTCATGAAACGGGCCTCCTCCCCGTCATCCCGGAGGAAGGCGAGCAGATCCGCGAAAGCCTCCTTGGAGGATTTCGCTTTTTCGATCCGTTCCCGCCACAGGATCAGCGGCCGGACGTCGCCCAGGCGGTCCATCGCGATCCAGCGGGCGATATTTTTCAGCGGGATCTCCAGGAGTTCGGGCTGGCGCTCGATCTTGCCCGCCATGAAGAGCCAACGCTCGTGGATGAGCGGGTTCAGCCAGACATGGTCCTCCGGGATCACGAGAAGAGCCTATCAGCGGCGGAAAAATCCGCAAGCCCCGCCCGCGGAAGGGGTACAGATCCTGCTTTACGGTTGCGCTCGTCCGGTCGGCTTCCTAGCTTTCGCTCCGGTATTCCGATCCGATTCCTTTCCCCGATGAAGAACCCTCATTTCCTTTTCCCGCTGGCAGCCATTTCAATCGCCTCCGCGCTGGGCTTCTCCAGTTGCAAGAAAGGCGACGGGGAAACGATCAGGATCGGCGAATTCGCATCCCTTACCGGCAAGGAAGCGACCTTCGGGATGTCCTCGCACGAGGGCACCCTGCTCGCGATCGAGGAGATCAACGCCGCGGGCGGAGTGCTGGGGAAAAAGATCGAGCTGCTGACGGAGGACGATCAGTCCAAGCCCGGGGAGCCGGCCAATGCAGTCAACAAGCTGATTTCAAAGGACGGCGTCGTCGCGATCCTCGGTGAAGTCGCCTCCAGCCGCTCGCTGGAAGCCGCGCCGATCTGCCAGCAGAGCCAGATCCCGATGATCTCCCCGGCCTCGACGAACCCTGCCGTCACCCAGGCGGGCGATTACATTTTCCGCGCCTGCTTCACCGATCCCTTCCAGGGTGCCGCGCTGGCCAATTTCGCCACCCAGGAGCTCAAGGCCACCAAAGTGGCGATGCTGACGGACGTGAAGAGCGACTACAGCAAGGGGCTCGCGAAGTGCTTCAAGGACAAGTTCCTCGCCAACGGCGGCACGCTGGTCACCGAGCTCGACTACAACGGCGGCGACAAGGACTTCAAGGCCCAGCTCACCACGATCAAGAACAACGAGCCGCAGGCCGTGTTCGTTCCGGGCTACTACACGGATGTCGCCTTGATCGCGATCCAGGCCAAGCAAGTCGGCCTGACCGCCCCGCTCTTCGGCGGAGACGGCTGGGAAAGCTCCGTGCTGCTCGACATCGGCAAGGAGTCCATGAACGGCAACTACTTCTCCACCCACTGCGCCGCGGACCAGGGAACCCCGAAGATGACCGCCTTCGTGGAGGCCTATAAGAAGCGCTTCGACGGCAAGGTTCCGGACGCGATGGCCGTGCTGGGCTACGACTCCGCCTACTTGCTCGCCGATGCCATCAAACGCGCCGGCACTACGGAGGGCCCCAAACTCCGCGACGCAATCGCCGCGACCAAGGATTTCGAGGGCGTGAGCGGTAAATTCTCCCTCGATGCCAACCGCGATGCCGTGAAGGCACTGGTCTTCATCAAGATCGAAGACGAGAAGTTCCGCTACACCGCCACGGTGAACCCGTAAGAACGACGCGGCTGCCGGGGAATCCCCGTGATCGATCCCACAACGGCCACAGGCTGCCAACCCGTTTCAAGCACGTGGATTTCCAACAAACGGTCCAGCAGCTCATCAACGGTCTCGGCCTTGGCTCGATCTACGCCCTTATCGCCCTGGGCTACACCATGGTTTACGGGGTGCTGCGCTTCATCAACTTCGCCCACAGCGACGTGCTGATGCTGGGGGCCTTCGCGGCCTTCTTTCTCGCTCCGCTGGTGGAGAAAATGCTGGGACCGCAATCGGTCTTCGGGGCCGTCATGGTCTTCATCGTGGCAGCGGCAGTGTGCGCGTGCATCGGCATGTTGATCGAGTATCTGGCCTACCGGCCCCTGCGGAACCGGCCGAAGCTGACGGTTCTGATCACCGCCATCGGCGTCTCGCTCTTCATCGAATTCACCTGCCAGAACGATGCGGTGCTGGGTTCCGCCACGCGATCCTTCCCGCGCCTCCTGCCGGAAAAGCAGTTTCAAGCCGGCAAACTGATCTTCGGCAGCACCGATCTCATCGTTCCCCTCGTAACGATGACCCTTCTGGCCGCGATGTGGCTCATCGTGCAGAAATCGAAGATCGGCACGGCGATGAGAGCGGTTTCCTTCAACCAGCAGGCGGCTTCCCTGATGGGGGTTCCTGTGAACCGCATCATCTCCTTCACCTTCGGGCTCGGTTCCGCCCTCGCGGCGATCGCTGGGATCCTTTATTCGATGAAGGCCCCGGGCATCGAGCCCTTGATGGGCGTCCAGCCCGGCCTGCGCGCTTTCATCGCCGCCGTGGTCGGCGGGATCGGGAATCTGCCCGGCGCTGTCCTCGGCGGCCTTCTGATCGGCGTGCTGGAGACCTTTGCAGGGGGAATCCCCGGGCTCTCGAACTACCGGGATGCCATCGCCTTCGGGATCCTGATCCTGATCCTCCTCTTCAAACCCGCGGGCCTGCTGGGCCGCGCCACCATCGAGAAAGTCTGATGCCTCTCCCCGGAGCAAAACGCTGGCTTTTCACGGGCATCGCGCTGGCGGTGCTGCTGTCCTTCTTTTCGGATTCCTTCAACCGCTACTACCTGGGCATCGGGATCGACGTGGGGATCGCGATCATCCTGGCGGTTAGCCTGAATCTGATCAACGGCCACACCGGCCAATTCAGCCTGGGCCATGCGGGCTTCATGGCGGTGGGAGGGTATTTCGCAGCCTGGATTTCCCTCCAGCTCGGCGCGAATGCCAAGGCGATGTTTCCTGTCTCGCTGCTGGCGGGCGGCCTCCTCGCGGCACTGGTGGGCTTGACCGTCGGCGTGCCCTCGCTCCGCTTGCGTGGCGATTACCTCGCGATCGTGACTCTCGGATTCGGGGAGATCATCCGGGTGATCGCGCAGAACACGGAGGCGGTCGGGGCGGCCAGCGGCCTGAAGGGCATCCCGAAATTCACGAACCTCGGATGGACCTTCGGTCTGGCTGCCGTGACGGTTTACACGATCACCGCACTGGTGAATTCCACCTATGGCCGCGGCTTCCTCGCCGTGCACGACGACGAGA
This sequence comes from uncultured Haloferula sp., assembly GCA_946885645.1. The sequence goes on along the minus strand of CAMPGU010000014.1, from coordinate 24,864 downwards.
TCGCCGCCGAGTCTTCCGGCATCAGCACCACCCGCTACAAGGTCGTCGCCTTCGTGACGGGCTCCTTTTTCGCCGGCATCGCGGGCGGCCTGTACGCCCACCACAAGCAGTTCCTCGCACCCACCGGTTTCGATTGGCTGAAGTCGGTGGAGATCGTGGTCATGGTCATCCTCGGCGGCATGGGCCGCACCGCGGGAGTCATCGGGGCGGCGATCCTGCTCACCGTACTGCCGGAGTTCCTGCGCGACTTCGCGGAATACCGCATGATCATCTATGCTCTCCTGATCATCCTCCTGATGCTCCTGCGCCCCGGCGGCCTGGCTTCCCTCCTCACCCTGAAGCGTCGTTCCACCGTATGAGCGCGCCCCTGCTGGAGCTGGAAAACGTCACCATCAAGTTCGGCGGCCTCACGGCCGTGTGCGAGCTGACAACCGGGATCCGGACGGGCGAGCTCGTCGGGCTCATCGGGCCGAACGGCGCGGGCAAAACCACGGCATTCAACATGATCACCGGGGTGTACCAGCCCACCTCCGGAGTGATCCGCTTCGACGGCCGCGACACCGCCGGCATCAAGCCCAGCCGGCTCGCCGCGCACGGAATCGCCAGGACTTTCCAGAACATCCGCCTCTTCGCTTCGCTGAGCGTCCTGGACAACATCCGCGTGGCCAAGCAACTCCACAACCCGCAGGGCTATCTCGGATCCCTGCTGCGGGGCAAAGCCTGGCGCGAGAGCGAGGCGGAGATCGAGAAGGATGCCCTGGAACTGCTCGAAATCTTCGGGCTCGCGAAATTCCGCGACGAAATGGCCGTTTCCCTGCCCTACGGCGACCAGCGCCGCTTGGAAATCGTCCGGGCGCTGGCCACCCGGCCGAAGCTGCTGCTGCTCGACGAACCGGCGGCGGGAATGAATCCCTCGGAGAAGGACGACCTCATGCACCTCATCCGCTTCATCAAGGACCGCTACCAGCTCGCCGTCCTGCTCGTGGAGCACGACATGAAGGTCGTCATGGGCATCTGCGAACGCATCGCCGTGCTGGAATACGGCCGGAAGATCGCCGAAGGGACGCCGAAGGAAATCCAGTGCCACCCGAAGGTCATCGAAGCTTACCTTGGAACCGCAGCCCATCCGAGCGAATCATCCAATGCTTGAGGTCGAGAATCTCCATGTTTCCTACGGCGCGATCAAAGCGCTGCACGGCGTTTCCATAAGCGTGCCGCAAGGGAGCATCGTAACCTTGATCGGTGCCAACGGAGCCGGGAAATCCACCACCTTGCGGGCTTTGTCCGGCCTGGTGAAAGCGGCCTCGGGGAGCATCCGTTACGAGGGGGCGGACATCACCGGCATCCCCGCCCACAAGATCGTCTCCCGCGGGCTCTGCCACGTGCCCGAGGGCCGCATGATCTTCGCGAACCTGACGGTACAAGAAAACCTGGCGATGGGAGCTTACCTCCAGCGCGACAAGGCATGGGTGGCGAAGCAGACGGATTACGTTTACCATCTCTTTCCGCGCCTGAAGGAGCGCGAGAGCCAGGCCGCGGGAACGCTTTCCGGCGGCGAGCAACAGATGCTGGCGATCGGCCGGGCCCTGCTGGGGAATCCGAAATTCCTCATGCTCGACGAACCCTCGCTCGGCATCGCCCCGCTGCTGGTGAAGTCGATTTTCGAGCGGATCGTGGAAATCAACCGCGAGCAAGGGCTGACGATCCTGCTAGTCGAGCAGAACGCGAATCTGGCGCTGGACGTCTCCTCCTACGGCTACGTGCTGGAGACCGGAGCCGTGCTGCTGGAGGGCCCCTCCGCCGATCTGAAGGCGAACCCGCGCGTGCAGGAGGCGTATTTGGGCGGGTGACCGTCCTCGCCCGTCACCGCGCCCTTGATCCCCACGCGGAATCCGCGAAGCTCGCGGCATGGCGCGCGAGTACACGCTGCACCGGCACGCGGCCGGACCTTCCTCGGGGATCGACTACCGGGCGGAGTTGAACGACGAGCAATTCGCCGCCGTGACCTCCCCTCCCGGCGCTGCCCTCGTGATCGCCGGGGCCGGTTCCGGGAAAACGCGCACGCTCACCTACCGGGTGGCCTACCTTTTGGATCACGATGTCGAGGCCCGGAACATTCTCCTGCTGACCTTCACGAACAAGGCGGCGCGAGAGATGACGGAGCGGGTCCGGCACCTGGTGCCGCACGACGTTTCCGCGCTCTGGAGCGGCACCTTCCACTCGATCGGCAACCGGATCCTGCGCCGCCACGCGGAGGTACTGGGGTTCACCAAGTCCTTCTCGATCCTCGACCGCGATGACCAGAAGTCCTTGCTGACCGGGGTCGTCGCCTCGCTCGACATCGACACGAAGATCCGGCGCTTTCCCAAGGCCGACGTGCTGGCGACGATCTTCAGCCTCGTTGAAAACACCGGCGAGTCGCTGGAGAGCATCATCCGGATCCGCTATCCGTATTTCGAGGAGTGGCAGGCGGAAATCCACCGCGCCCAAGCCGGGTACGCGAAGAGGAAGAAGGACACGAACTCGATGGACTTCGACGATTTGCTGGTCCTCACGCTGAAGCTTTTCAGGCAGGACGAGGATCTGCTCGGCCTGTATCGCAAGCGCTTCCGCCACATCCTGGTGGACGAGTATCAGGATACGAACGCCGTCCAGAGCGAGCTGATCGACCTGCTCGCGGGAGGAGGGGCGAGCGTCATGGCGGTGGGCGACGACGCGCAATCGATCTATTCCTGGCGCGGCGCGGACATGGGGAACATCCTTTCCTTTCCCGAACGCCACGCGGGCTGCCGGATCCATAAGATCGAAACGAACTACCGCAGCGTCCCGGAGATCCTCGACCTCTCGAACGCGGCGATCCGGGCAAACCGCGCCCGCTTCGACAAGGATCTGCGCTCGGCGCGCGAGCAGCTCGGGGTGAAGCCCGCGCTGGTGCCGCTGGAAGATCCGTCCACGCAGGCGGCCTTCGTCGCCCAGCGAATGCTGGAGCTTCGGGACGAGGGAATCCCCCTGGAAGAGATGGCGGTCCTTTACCGGGCGCACTTCCAGTCGCTGGAGATCCAGATGGAGCTCACGACGCGCGGCATCCCTTTCGCGATCACCAGCGGGCTGCGCTTTTTCGAGCAAGCTCATATCAAGGACGTCGCCGCCTTCCTCCGCTTCGTCACGAACCGTCGGGACGAGACGAGCTTCAAGCGGATCGCACTGCTGATGCCGGGCATCGGCGCCGCCGGTGCGGACAAGCTCTGGCGGGATTGGTTCGCCACCGGCTGGGCGGAGCAGGAGGAGATCCCGGTGTGGAGCGAGGTGCTCTCGAAGCTGAAGCCGCCGAAGAAAGCGGCGAAGCATTGGGAGCAGTTCGGCTACGTCCTCGATGAACTCACTCCCGGCGGCACCTTCGCCCGTCCTCCGGGCATGATCTTCAGCGTGCTGGAAGGCATGTATGACGACCACCTGCGCGCCAGCTACGACAACTACGAGAACCGCCGCAGCGACATCGAGCAACTGATGGCCTACGGGACGAACTTCGAGGACGTCCTCGATTTCCTCTCGCAGCTTTCGCTCCTGAGCTCCGCCGACGGCGAGCCCACGGGAGACCGTGCGGAAAAGGACGACGAGAAGGTCACCCTTTCCTCGATTCATCAGGCCAAGGGGCTGGAATGGAAGGTGGTCTTCGTGATCTGGCTCGCCGATGGGCAATTCCCGAACGGCCGCATCCTGGAGTCCGATGATCCGGATCAACTGGAGGAGGAGCGGCGGCTTTTCTACGTCGCGATCACCCGGGCGAAAGACGAGCTGTACCTGACCTATCCGCTGATCAATCCGAAATCCTACACGGGCGATATCATCCAGCGCCCCTCCCGCTTCCTCGACGACTTCCCGCGGGAACTCGTGGAGGAGTGGCGCATCACTCCGGAGTGGGGAAATCCGGATGATCCGTTCTAGGCGCTTCCCGACGTGGATCTCCGATACACCGGCGCGCGCGCATGCGTGCCTCTCCGCGCTTGCCCGCTCCACCGCCGGCGGGGATTATCGGGGCGATGTCCCATTTGAAGGTTTTCACCGATCTCCAAACCACACCGGAGCTCCTTTCCTGGCTACGGGAGAGCATCTCGCCGCACGAACTTTTGCGTCCGGCTTCCCCGGGCGCTTCAGTGCTCGCGGATGTGCCGACCGATCCCCTGATGCAGGAGGCGGACATCGTGCTCGGCCAGCCCCGCACCGAGGCGGTCCTGACATCGACCCGGCTGAAATGGCTCCAGGTCAGCACCGCCGGATTCACGCGCTACGACACGCCGGACTTCCGGGCAGCGATGAAGGAGCGCGGCATCCCCGTCACCAATAGCTCCCGCGTTTATGACGACGCCTGCGCCGAGCACGTCTTCGCCTTCATGCTGGCCAACGCGCGTCAGCTCCCCTCCGCGCTGAAGACCCGCTGTGCCAACGGGACCGAAGAATGGAAAACCTTGCGCCGGAACAGCCGCCTGCTCCAAGGGCAGTCCTTGCTGATCGTCGGTTACGGGGCGATCGCGGAGCGGCTCGTGGAGTTGCTGCAGCCTTTCCGGATGGAGATCACCGCGATGCGGCGTAGCCCGCGCGGCGATGAAAAGGTCACCGTGATCACGCCGGACCACGTCGCGGAGGCGCTGGGCAAGGCGGATCACGTGATCAACATCCTCCCGGACAACGCCGGATCGGCGCGCTGGTTCGATGCGGTTCGCTTCGGGCAAATGAAGGCGGGGGCGATCTTCTACAACATCGGAAGGGGAAGCACCGTGGATCAGGAAGCACTGGCTGCAGCGCTGCAATCTGGTGATTTGGGCGCCGCATGGCTGGACGTCACCGAGCCGGAGCCCCTGCCCGACGACCATGTCCTGTGGACCTGCGGAAATTGCCACATCACCCCGCATACCGCCGGAGGGCAGGCCGGGGAAGCACGCGTGCTCATCCGGCACTTCATCGAGAACTTCGAACGGTTTCAGAAGGGCGAAGCGCTGGTGAACCGGGTGATGTGAGGGCAGAGCAAAGCCCGCTACAAGGCGACGTACTCGCTTTCGTGCAGCACGGCTTTCTTGCGCTTCCGCAGGAGCAGCCACCATTCGCGGGCGCAGCCGGCGACGATGGCGGACACCAGGACAAGAAAGAGCGCGGTGATGCCCACGTCCACCTTCGCGTTGGTGAGCGAGGTCTGCGCTTTCTCCAGCGCCTCCCCGCTTAGTCCGCCCGCGATCGCCGCTTCCAACCTCTGAATGGCGGGAATAAAGCCTGCCGCCTTCGGCGACCAAATCTTCATGATCCCGGCCGAAAAGGTGACCGCCGTCAGGAAAACCATCGGCACGAAAGTGCACCACGCATAGCGGGCTTTGCCCATCTTGATTAGCAATGTGGTGCCGAGGCAGAAGGCGATCACCGCCAGCAGTTGATTTGCGATGCCGAAGATCGGCCAGAGGCTTTTCGCGATGCCCTCCGGCTCGATCGCCCCTTGATAGAGAATATATCCCCAGGCCGCGACCAGCAGGCCGGTGGCCGTGACATTGGCGGTCCACGAGCCCGTGTTCCGCATCTTCGGCATCATTTGGCCCAGGAGATCCTGCAGGATGAACCGGCCCACCCGCGTCCCCGCATCCAGGGTCGTGAGAATGAAGAGCGCCTCGAACATGATCGCGAAGTGATACCAGAGCGAGAGCGCGGTGTTTCCGGGGATCACCTTTGAAAACATGTGTGCCATGCCGACCGCGAAAGTCGGCGCTCCGCCGATCTTCCCGATGATGTGGGGCTCGCCGAGATCGTGCGCCAGCTTCTCCATCTCCGGGACGGTGACGGCGTATTCCGGCCCGTAGGAATTGATCTTCGCGATCTGCGCCGCGACCGCGACGGAGTCATTCGGATTCACCGGCGAGTTGATCGCGAAATACTGACCGGGCTGCAGGGCACAGGCGGCGATGATCGCCATCAGCGCCACCAGCATCTCCACGATCATCGATCCATAGCCGACGAGGCGGATATCCCTTTCCCGGGCGAGCAGCTTCGGTGTGGTGCCGGATGAGATCAGCGCGTGGAAACCGCTCACCGCACCGCAGGCAATGGTGATGCAGACGAAGGGAAACACCGGGGCCGAGACCACGAAACCGCTGCCATCGATGAACGGGGTGATCGCGGGCATGCGGAGGGGCGGGGCCAGCACGACGATAAAGACGGCCAGGATCGCCACGGTGCCCAGCTTCATGAAGGTGCTCAGGTAATCGCGCGGGGCCAGCAGCAGCCAGACCGGCAGGACGCTGGCGGCGAAGCCATAGATCATGATCGCCCAAGCGAGCTCGGTTTTCTCCAGCGTGAGCATTTCCTTCATCCCTGCCGTGAGATATTGGCCGCCCGCCACCGCGACCAGAAGCCCGGCGACGCCGAATACCGACGCGGCGGTGACGCTCACCCGCCCGCTCTTGATGGCCAGGCCCATGATCATGGCCAGGGGGATCGTGGCAGCGATGGTGAATAGGCCCCAGGGGCTTTCCGCCAGGGCATTCACCACCACCAGCCCCAGCACCGCCAGGATGATGGTCATGATCGCCAGCAGGCTGATCATGGCGATCAAGCCGACCACGGGGTTGATTTCTTCCTTCAACATCTGGCCGAGCGATTTCCCCTCCCGCCGCATCGAGGCGAACAGCACCACCGCATCGTGGACTCCGCCGCCCAAGGTGGCCCCGATCAGGATCCACAAGGTCCCCGGAAGGTAGCCGAATTGCGCCGCCAGCACCGGCCCGACCAAGGGCCCGGGCCCCGCGATCGCCGCGAAATGGTGACCGAAGACCACCCATTTCGGCGTCGGCACGAAGTCCTTCCCGTCGCTGCACGTCACCGCGGCAGGTGCGCGACGGTCATCCACGGTGAGCACCTTCGCCACCAGCCAGGCCGAGTAAAAGCGGTAGGAAACGGCGAAAGTACAGACCCCGGCCACCACCAGCCACAGGGCGTTCACCGGCTCCGCCCGCTGGAAGGCGGCCACGCCGACGGCAAAGGCTCCCAGCAAGGAGATGGCGATCCAAAGCAAGATGCGAAGCAAGGGTTTCATGGCGGGCAGGCCTCCCGGCGCGTTCGGGTTTTGAAACGCTTGCTGCCGGGAAGCGGCCCGTATTTTTCGCAATCTGTACTGGATGCAAATGCGAAACCGCGCGGTACAGCTTCCTCTTTCGAGTGACCGGGGCAGAGAGACGCGCCTATTTCACCGGATTTTCACCTTCACTTGGCGATATCCTCACGCGCGACGTCTCTCCTGCACGCCTTGGGAAACCGGTCCGGCGGGTACGTGAAACGCTCTCCTTTCTTTCGGAAGGAGTTGCCATGACAAGCTCGCGCTTCGCCAGCCCGCCGGCCGCTTTCCTACTGCCCGGGCGGATCAGGGTAGCCGCGAGGCCCTCCGTTCCAAGGCCGTGAAGACCGGAACCGGAACGTAACGCCGCACCTGGTCCTCCCACCCGGTCGGGCCGACGAGCCCCATGACCATGCTGGAGGAGACCTCGGCGATATCGCGCGGAGGCATCAGGAAGGTGGTGGTGATGTTCGGAGCCAGATCGGCATTGATGTGCCGCATCACCCGCTCGTACTCGTAGTCGTTCGGGCCCCGGATGCCGCGAAGGATGAAGCGGGCGTCCTGCTCCCGCGCGTAATGGACCAGATAGCGATTGTCGAAGTGGGCGATGGTAAGGCGCTCCGCGGAAGGGATGGAGGCGCGGAGCAGCTCCAGCCTCTCGTCCACGGTGAAGGTGTAGCTCTTGGCGGGATTGCTGCCGATCGCGACGATCAGGCGGTCGAATAACTCGAGCCCCCGCTGGATCATCCATAGGTGACCGTTCGTGGGGGGATCGAAGGAGCCGGCGTAAACCGCGGTGCGCATGGGCGGAGCGTGAAATCGGCCGGTGAAAGTTCCAAGTTCAAAGGAGCGGACGCAGCGGATGGCGGTGGTGCGGGATTCCCTCCCCCGGAGAGCCGTGCGGAGGTCGCAAAAAACAATCGCCATCGGGCGCGCGGTGATTCGTGATTCCGCCCGTGATCCATCCCACGGCGATCATTTCCCCGGAAGCGAAAATCGGCGCGAACGTCCGCGTCGGGCCTTATTGCATTGTCGAAGCCGGAGTCGAGCTGGGCGAGGGCTGCGTGCTCCACTCCCACGTGATCCTCGGCGGCCCCTGCCGGATCGGGAAAGACAACGAGTTCTTCCCCTTCGCGGCCGTCGGCGGCAAGACGCAGGATCTGAAGTACATCGGGGAACCGACCTATTTGGAGATCGGCGACCGCAATGTCTTCCGCGAGAACTGCACGATCCACCGCGGCACCCGGGAGGACATCCCCACCCGCATCGGATCCGACAATCTTTTCCTCTGCTATTCCCACGTGGCCCATGATTGCCAGCTCGGGAACCACATCATCCTTTCCAACAACGGCACCCTCGGCGGACACGTGGAGGTGGGGGATCACGCGATCGTCTCCGGCCTGGCGGCGATCCACCAGTTCTGCCGGATCGGCTGCCACTCGATCATCGGCGGCTGCGCGAAGATCGTCCAGGATGTACCGCCCTACATGATCGTGGACGGCAATCCGGGTGCCACGCGCGGGCTCAATCTCGTGGGACTCCAGCGCCGGGGATTCGACGAGGGCGACATCAAGGCGCTGAAGACGGCCTACAAGAAACTTTTCCTGAAGAAGGACGCGAATCTGGCCACCCAGCTCAGCTCGCTGAAAGCGGACAAGGCCGCGAACTCGGAGCAGGTGAAGCACCTGATCGGATTCATCGAGGGGTCGCAGCGGGGGGTGTCCCGGTAGAAGCGCCGGCGGATCGGCATGATCGAAATCCTGCGGAGGGGACGCGGGGGTTGCCGTTGCGGCGGCCCTTGCTAAGGTCCGCGCCTCTTTCCTGAATTCCATGCTGATCACCCGTATCCTCACCCACCCCGGCGGCGCGCATAAGGACGAATTCCTGGCCTGCAGCCTCCTGGTCGCCGTTCATGGCATCGAGGTCGTGCGGCGCGAGCCCACGCCGGAGGACCTCGCGGATCCCGCCACCGCCGTCGTGGACGTTGGTGGCGAGCACGACCCTGCGAAGAATAATTTCGATCACCACCAGTTCCCCGCGGACCATCCCCCGGCTTGCTCCCTGAGCCTGGTGCTCCAGCACCTCGGCCTCTACGAAGATGCCCGCAGGTTCTGCGACTGGCTGGAGCCCGCCGAATGGTTCGACACCCGCGGACCGGTGACCACCGCGCAGTGGCTGGGGGTGGATCGGGATACCTTGTCGAAGCTCAACTCCCCCGTGGACGTGACGCTGCTGCGCCGCTTCGCGAAGGCTTCCCGGCTGGGCCCGGGCGATCCGGTGTGGGAGGTGATGCGCTATATCGGCGAAGACCTGCTGGAATATCTCCGCTCCCTCCGCGAGCGGCTCGATTTCATTGCGGCGCACGCCGAACTCTGGAGCGTGGGGAATGAAGAGGTTCTCTTCCTGCCCCGGACCGAGCCTCTGCCGGACGAGCCCTCCTCCGGAATCGGGCGCTACCTCGACTCCATCGGCAAAGGCGCGGAGGTCGCGGCGCTCGTTTATCCGGACCGCCGGGGTAGCGGCTACGGGCTCTCCCGTCACAACGACGACCCGAGGTTCGACTTCACCCGGATCGAGGCGGAGCCGGATGTGCATTTCGCCCACGCGCGCGGATTTGTGGCGAAAACGTCAGCCGCAGCGCCGGAAAGACTGCGCGAACTCCTTCGCTTGGCACGTGTGGAGTGATGCGGATGGGGTAAATCCCGACCGTCCGTGACGGAAGCGTCACCGGGCACCGCTTCGTCCGGTTAGAACGGCCCGGTATCGACTCGCAGCCCTCCGGCTGCGATGCCTCCCTTTTCCGATTCCCCGTCTCCTCCTCCATTCCGTACCCGGGAGTGGTTCCGCGTGGCCGTAGCTTGTGCCACGAATTTCGCCATTGTCACCTCCCCCTGCCACGGCTTTGCGGACGACACGCTGCCCTCCATGCCGGCAGGCGATGCCCTGCTGCTCGCCGCCCTGCTGCCCGAGAAAGAGGAGGAAATAGCGGATATGGGCGGGACCGCCCGGGTAGCCGTAGTGTCCCCGTTTTCCTGGACCGCCTCGTCGAGCGGGGGCTACTGGCGTTCGCCGGAGATTCCTCCCGCCCCAGCCGCCGGCCTGGAACAAGCGTGGTCTTTTTCCGCGCCCGTGGAACAGCCGCTTCCGGCGGAAACCGATCCCCTGCCTCCCTGGCAGCCCGCCCCGCTTCCCGCGGGAACCGATCCCGCGCCGCCTGCAGGTGTCTTCGGGGTGCTCCCGATCGAGCAGCAAGCGGGGACCGCCGTAATACTCGGCGAAGTGTCGGACGCGACGACGCTCGATCCAATCCCCGGGGCGATCGTGGATGTCATCGGTACCGGCCGCACCGTGGAGACGGACGGGCAAGGGAAATTCCGGATCGACGGCCTGCCCGCGGGAGATTTCACCGCGGAAGCATCGGCCCTCAACTACTCTCCCGAAGTCCTGGGTGTCAGCCCGAACCCCTCCGGCCCGGTACAACTGCGTTTCAGCCTGCGTCAGAAGCCTGCGGAAAGCGGAAGCGAGGAATACGTCCTGGAGGAGGAAAGCATCGTCGGGGAATATCAGGAGAGCCGCGGAGGAGATCTCTTCATCGATCTCCAGGCAGGACCGAACATCACCGCCGGGATCAGCAAGGAGGAGTTCACCAAGACCGGCGTGAGCGATGCGGGCGATGCCGTCTCGAAAATTTCCGGTGCCAACATCGTCGGCGGCAAATACGCGGTGGTCCGCGGGCTGGGAGACCGCTACTCGAATACCTTGGTCAATGGCGCCTTGATCTCCTCCGCCGATCCCTCGAAGAAGGCGATCCAGCTCGATCTCTTTCCGAGCGACCTGCTCCAGAGCGTCGCGATCAACAAAACCTTCACGCCCGACCTTCCGGCGGAGTTCGCGGGCGGCACCGTGCTGATCGAAACGCTCCGGTTTCCGGAGGAACGGATCATTGAATTCGAATACGGCACTTCGTGGAACTCCGAGCTCGATGGCCAGAACATGCGGACGGTTCCCGGCCGGGACCTGGATTTCTGGGGCACCGCCAGCGACGGCCTGCCCCCTGCCGCCGGCTCCACCGAGAAAGGGCTCCCGGTCGGACATTCCGGCAGCCGTCCACCCTCCAGCGCCACACAGCGCGAGGCAGCGGCCAAAGCTGCTGCGGCCTGGGCCAAGGTCCACTCCTCGGCAGGCATGCGCTCCGGAACGCGCGATGTCCGCCCCGGCGAAAGCCTGGACCTTACCATCGGCGACACCTTCAAGCCGATCGGCGACCTCGAGATCGGCGCTGTCTTCGCCTTCACGCATTCGAAGGAGGACTCGGTCCGAGACAACGTGCAGATCGGCCGGAACTTGAACCCCGGCCTCGATCTGAAGCCGGGGACTGCGGACGACTATTTCAACCGCACCCAAACCGAGGACCGCTATACCAGCTCCGTGAAATGGGGGGGCCTCGGGTCCCTGGGCTTCAAGCTGGGAGAGAAACACAAGGTGGGACTCACCTGGTTCCGCAATCACAGCGCCGAAGACCAGGTGACGATCGGTGACAATCAAACGGATCTCTCCGATGACATCCCGGAATATCTTCCGGCAGAAAGGAACCCCTGGGGAGCCGGAGCCTACACGACCTATGGCTTTGAAAACATCGTGCCTCTCCAACGCGACCTGGAGGTGTTCCAACTCGACGGGAGCCATCAGATCGGGGAAGAACACCGGGGGCCGAGGATCGACTGGATGATCTCCAGCAGCGATGCCCTGGAAGACCGCCCGCACAGCCGGACCCTCTACTACTCGCAGCTCGACTTCACCGATCCTCGCATCCAGTCGGAGCAGGGAGACATTTACAACCCGGGATTGGGAAGAACGGAAACGTTCGCGGATGTCCACGCGTCGGGCACGCCCTCCCTTCAAAGCTTCCGCGAAAGCCTGAGCACGCAGGAAGAGTCCGACAACGAGCGGATCGATCTCACCCTTCCCGCTTATCACCGGGACGACAGTCACTTCCTCGAATTCAAGCTCGGCGCGAACCGCTTCGATCGCTCGCGCGAGGTCCGGGGCCGGCTCTTCATCTACCAGATCGGCGGCGGCTTGAACGAGTGGCTGCTCGGGAACGGCGGCCAGAACGGCGTGGACTACCTTGATGGCTTCGACTCCGTGAGAAGCCCCGGCGGAGACCCGAAATTCGGCGGCTGGTCCGGCACGAACGCGGCCACCCGGGGCGACGATCTCATTCTCTCCGAAGCCACGAAAATCGGCCGCACGGTGCGCAACGTGGACGCGGGTTCGGAGGTGATCTCGACTTATCTCATGGGGACCTTCAATCACGGTCCCTGGACGATCGTCGGAGGTGCGCGCGCGGAGAAAGAGAGCCGCTCCTATCAGGTCCTTCCCGGGCTGAACTCCCCGGCATTCGCCAATGATGCCCCGGTCGAGCAGGAGGAAGACTCGCTGCTCCCGGGCGTGACGCTGACGCGGGACTTTGGCCGCGAAAACCAGTTCACGACCTCCCTCGCATGGTCCCGTACCATCGCGCGGCCGACCTTCTACGAGTTCGCACCGGTGATCACGGAAGACCAATCCACGGGCGATGTGATCGAGGGCAATCCGGATCTGAAGGACACCTTCATCAGCAACTTCGACCTGCGTGTGGAGTGGAATCCGGAGCCGGGCGCGGCCATGGCCGTGGGGCTCTTCCACAAGTCGATGACCGATCCCATCGCCCAGGCTTACAACCTCAACAAAAAGACTTGGGTCAACGGTGATCAGGGGACGCTCCAAGGGATCGAACTCGAGGTGCGGAAGCGGTTCCTGGAGCACTGGAACATCACCTCGAACTTCACCCTGATCGATTCGCTCCTCGAGTATCAACAGCAGGTCGGCACTTCCGGGATCCAGACGATCACCACCACCTACGAGGGTCAGCCGGATCACATTTTCAATTTCATCTTCGGCTACGACCACCAGCCCACGGGCTGGTCGGCGAACCTGATCTACAACTACACGGGGTCCTATCTCACGGGCGTCCCCTTGACCGACACCACGCCGGCCATCCGCAGGGATGCCTACCACTCGCTGGATCTGGTCCTGATGAAACGCTTCGACCTCCGCGAGTGTGTCGGAACCGTCAAACTAAAACTCGGGAACCTCCTCGACGGGACCGATACGGAAAGGGTCGAGGATTCGGAACTTATCTACCGGTCATACAAGCCGGGCCGATCGGCAAGCCTCTCCTTCGAAGTCGAATTCTGAACGACCACCGACCATCCCATGAAACTGACCCACTACCTCCGCTACCTTCCCCTCGTAGCAATCCCCACCGTGGTGACCGCGGCCGACATCAACGTGACGGCAGACATCACCGCCAACACCACCTGGACCGCCGACAACACTTACATCATCAGCAAGTCCGTCTTCGTGAAGAACGGCGCGACGCTCACCATCGAGCCCGGCACGCTGATCCTCGGAGCCAATGCCGCCGGCCAGGATGCGATCCTCGACACCGCCGACGACACCTACGGGTCGCTGGTCGTCGCTCGTGGAGCAAAGCTGATGGCCGAGGGCACCGCTGAACGCCCCATCGTCTTCACCGCGAAGGAAGAACGTGACGGTCTGGATGACGACGGCGAAACCTTCCCCGATCCCGCACAGGGCGACGGCGCCTTCTGGGGCGGCATCATCCTGCTCGGCGACGCGCCGATCAACTTCTACGTCGGCGGCACCAACGCCAACGAGAACAGCATCGAAGGATTCCCCGGCGGCAGCAGCGCCGACATCCTCTACGGCGGCACCGACGCCGCCGACAACTCCGGCGTCCTGAAATACGTGTCCATCCGTTTCGGCGGCTACGTTTACACCTCCGGCAAGGAGATCAACGGCCTGACCCTCGGCGGCGTCGGAAGCGGCACCACCATCGAGAACGTCGAGGTCGTCTCCAACACCGATGACGGCGTGGAAATCTTCGGCGGCACGGTCAACACCAAGCGCATCGCCGTGGCCTTCTGCCAGGACGACAGCTTCGACCTCGACGAAGGCCACAGCGGCCACCACCAGTTCTGGTTCGCCCTGCAGAACGCCGACCCGGCGTTCGGCGACCGCGGCGGGGAGTGGGACGGCGGCAACGGCAACACCACGGCCGGCACCCCCCACACCACGGCCAAGATCTTCAACGCCACCTTCATCGGCAACAGCGCCACGGCGGCAGCGAGCACCAACGCCGCCTTCTACCTCGACGATTACTTCTCGGGGCAGCTCCACAACTCGGTGATCCACCAGTTCAGCGGCAATGCCATCGACAAGGCGGCCGACGGCGTCGGCGACGGCGTCACCACGGCCGCTCCCTCCGTGTTCTCCAATAACACCTGGGGCAGCTTCGGCGGCACCGCCGGCTTGCTGGCCACGCTCAATGCCGCGGGCTCCCCCACCGGCACCGGCAACTCCGCCATCGGAACCGATCCCCTGCTCGGAAGCATCGGCCGCACTCCTAATGGGGGCCTCGATCCACGTCCGCAGGCAGGCAGCCCGGCCCTTACCGCCAATGGCGCGACGCTGAGCACCTTCCCCGCGGGAGCCCCGGCCGGTTTCTTCGAGTCCACCAACTACCGCGGTGCCTTCGGCAGCGGCTCGGCAAACTGGCTGCGCGGCTGGTCCTACCTGGACAAGAAGGGCTACCTCGGCGAAGTCCTCGTCACCGCCGACATCACGACCAATACCACCTGGACCGCCGACAAGACCTACGTCCTGAACAAGTCCATCTTCGTGAAGAACGGAGCCACGCTCACCATCGAGCCCGGCACCCGTATCCTCGGAGCCAACGCCGCCGGCCAGGACGCGATCCTCGACACGGCCGACGACACCTACGGATCCCTGGTGATCGCACGGGGTGCCAAGCTGATGGCGGAAGGAACCGCGGAGAACCCGATCGTCTTCACCGCTTACGAAGAAGTCCACGGCATCGACGGCAATCCCATGGCACTTCTCGACCCCGCACAGGGCGACGGCGCCTTCTGGGGCGGCATCATCCTGCTCGGCGACGCGCCGATCAACTTCTACGTCGGCGGCACCAACGCCAACGAGAACAGCATCGAAGGATTCCCCGGCGGCAGCAGCGCCGACATCCTCTACGGCGGCACCGACGCCGCCGACAACTCCGGCGTCCTGAAATACGTGTCCATCCGTTTCGGCGGCTACGTTTACACCTCCGGCAAGGAGATCAACGGCCTGACCCTCGGCGGCGTCGGAAGCGGCACCACCATCGAGAACGTCGAGGTCGTCTCCAACACCGATGACGGCGTGGAAATCTTCGGCGGCACGGTCAACACCAAGCGCATCGCCGTGGCCTTCTGCCAGGACGACAGCTTCGACCTCGACGAAGGCCACAGCGGCCACCACCAGTTCTGGTTCGCCCTGCAGAACGCCGACCCGGCGTTCGGCGACCGCGGCGGGGAGTGGGACGGCGGCAACGGCAACACCACGGCCGGCACCCCCCACACCACGGCCAAGATCTTCAACGCCACCTTCATCGGCAACAGCGCCACGGCGGCAGCGAGCACCAACGCCGCCTTCTACCTCGACGATTACTTCTCGGGGCAGCTCCACAACTCGGTGATCCACCAGTTCAGCGGCAATGCCATCGACAAGGCGGCCGACGGCGTCGGCGACGGCGTCACCACGGCCGCTCCCTCCGTGTTCTCCAATAACACCTGGGGCAGCTTCGGCGGCACCGCCGGCTTGCTGGCCACGCTCAATGCCGCGGGCTCCCCCACCGGCACCGGCAACTCCGCCATCGGCGCGATCCCGAACCTCGGCGGTATCAGCCGGGTCCCGAACCAGGGGCTCGATCCTCGCCCGAATACCGCAAGCCCGCTCTTCACCGCCAATGGCGCGACGCTGAGCACCTTCCCCGCGGGAGCCCCGGCCGGCTTCTTTGAAACCACCAGCTACCGCGGAGCCTTCGGCAGCTCGAGCTGGCTCGACGGCTGGTCCTACTTGTCCCAATTCGGCTACCTCGGCGATCTTTCCGACGTGGTGGAGGATGTGGATACCGATGGAGACGGCCTGACGGATTCCGAGGAGGGCACGCACGGCACCAACCCGGCTCTCGCCGATACCGATGGCGACGGCCTTAGCGACGGGCTCGAAGTGACCAAGTTCGCCCTCGGCTTCAATCCCTTGGTCGCGGATGCCGCGCTGCTGGACAACCTCTACACCGAAGACGCGATCCAGGATCTCGTCACCGGCAATCAGGTGATGGTCCAGCGCGACGGCACCAACGTCACGCTCAGCATCCCGGTCTTCCGTTCCTCGGACCTGACTGTTCCCTTTGCTCCTGCTCCGGCCCTGGAAGCGACCTTCGAGGCGCTTCCGGAGAAGGAGTTCTACCGGATTGAAGTTCCTTCCGCCGAATAAGCATCCTGTCTGACGAAACCGTCACATCGGGGCCATCGGCAAACGCCGGTGGCCCCCTTTTCTTTCCTTCGTTTCCCGCCATGCGCATTTCCCGCCTGATCCCCGGTGTCGTTTTCGCCACCTTACCCCTGATGGCGCAGGAGCCTTCCGCCCCTGCCGCCGGTCCCGATGAACTACGCAAGTCCGTCCGCGAATGGATTGAAACCATGCGCGAGATCCAGAAGGAGGAAGACTCCTGGGAAAAGGACCAGGAGGTCCTGAAAGGTTACAAGGAAGGCCTCGAAAAGGAGATCGAGGACCTGAAGGAGCAGATCGAGCGCGCCAAGACCGAGCGCGGCGGCGCGGAGAAGGAAGATCTGGAGAAGATCGCCAAGCGCGAAGCCTACGCGAAGTCCAAGGAAGCTCTCGCCACCGGCGTTCGTGAGATCGAGGCGGGCCTGCTCGAGCGCTTCCCCTTGCTACCGCCTCCGCTAACGGCCGAGCCGAAGACCGCACAGATGGTGGAGGAACTGCGGAAGGATGCCGCTCTCACCGGAGACGGTGCGAAAGAGGGACTCGCGAGGCGCCTGAACAACGTGCTCAACCTGCTTTCCGAGGTGGAGAAATTCCAACAAACGATCCACCTCCGGGAGGAGCTTCATAGGGCACCGGACGGCCGGGAATACAACATGAAGGTGATCTATTTCGGCATGGCCGCGGCCTACGCGGTAAACGAAACCGGCGACTTTGCCCTCGTCGGAATGCCCTCGGAGAAGAACGGCTGGATTTTCACCGAGAAAAGCGACCTCGCGCCGGGCATCAAGGAACTGGTCGGGGTGACCACAGGGGACATCGACGCTAAATTCGTGAACCTTCCCATCGACCTTCCATGAAACGACTCACCCCGCTTGCCGCGCTCATGCTCGGCATCGCCTCTCTTTCCGCCCAGACCTCCGCGGAAAAGGCGCAATCCGATATCCGTACCGCCCGGAAGGAACTGGATGGCACGCACAAGGAATACACGGCGATGCGATCCGCCCTCTACCGGGAGATCAACCGCCTGGACGACGAGGCGCTCGCCCTCTCCAAGGAGCTGCGGGCCTTGGAGAAGGACAAGGAACTGCGGGAGACCCGGCAGCGAACCCTCGAGCGCAACCTCGAAATCTCGAAGACCGAATTCGATTACTCCTCCGGCATTCTCAACCAGTATGGCAAAGCCTTGGTCGCACGCCTGCATCCGGCCGAGAACCAGCGCTATCTGCCCGATATCGAGGTAGCCGAACAGAAAGCCGCTTCCGCCGGCAACGACCATGTCTTGGAGCTAACCGAACGGCTGAAGATCCCCAAGCTGGCCTTGTCCCGTTTTTCGGACGTCTCCGCCGGCTCGCGTTTCGAGGGCAAGGCGCTGCGGAACGGCAGCGAGGCGCTCGAAGGCTCCTTTCTCGCGATGGGCCCGGCCGTCTTCTTCAAATCAAAGGACGGGGACTTTGAAGGTGTCGCCTCTTTTACCGCCACGGGCACCGGCCTGCCGACGGTGGTGGGCCTCGAAGGGGTGGAGAAAGGACTGATCGCCACCACGGTCGCGAGCGGGCATGGCTCGATCCCGCTCGATGGTTCGATGGGCAAAGCACTGGAGGTTCAGGCCGCGCAGGAATCTCTCGGCGAAACCATCGAGAAGGGCGGCATCGTCGGCCACTGCATCCTCGGCTTGGGAGCCATCGCACTGGTGCTCACCATTTTCAAGGCGGTGGAGGTCACCCGCTTCCCCGTTCCCACCCGCCAGCAAATCAATGGAATCCTGGACGACCTGCTGGTGGAAAACCGGCACGCGGCGGAAGAAAAGGCGGCGAAGTTGCCCGGCATGGCCGGCGGTCTGGTGCGCACGGGCGTGAGCCGCTTCCACGAGAAGCGCCGCGTGCTCGAAGAGGCGCTTTTCGAAAAGCTGGTGACCATCAAGCCGCGGCTCGACCGCTTCCTTCCCTTCCTGGGATTGACGGCGGCGGCAGCTCCTTTGATGGGCCTTCTCGGCACCGTGCTCGGCATCATCAAGACCTTCCAGGCGATGGCAATCTACGGCACCGGCAACGCGAAGAATTTCTCCGCGGGCATTTCCGAGGCGCTCATCACCACCGCCGAGGGCCTGGTGGTCGCCATCCCCGTGCTGGTCCTCCACGGGATCATGAAGAGCCTTGCCAAGGGCAAGTTCAACGAGGTGGAAGGCATCGCCATCGCGCTGATGAATGGCACCACGGAACTGGAACGCCGCCAGGAGCTTCCCGAGGCCGAAGGTGACGACGTGGAGCTTTCCCCTCTTCCTGCCTGACCCGCCCATGCAGTCCATGTTCCGCGACGCTCTCGAAATGTTCCTCGCAGGCGGGGGCATCATGTACATGCTCGGAGGAGTCGCGTTCATTCTCTATGCCACCGCCTTCGCCGCGCTCGCTTACGTGAACCGGGGGAACCTGAACGAGAAGGACGCGGACCTATGGACCGACTGGATCTCGGATCCCGGGAAAGCGGAGGGGCGCATGGGCGAGGCTCTGCGCTATGCCCTCCACGGTCCGCGCCTCACGATCAAGACGGTTCAGCGCCGCTTCGCAGAGATCCGGCTGAACGTGCTGGCCGCGATCGACCGGCGCTTGTTCGTGGTGAACACGCTGGTTGCAGCGGCACCGCTGGCGGGATTGCTGGGGACCGTGATGGGCATGCTCGCCATGTTTGCGGGATTGTCACAGGGGAAGGGCGCCTCGGGGATGCAGAAGGTGGCCGCCGGCATGCAGGAGGCCCTTATCACCACCCAGACGGGCCTCACCATCGCGCTGCCCGGCCTCTTCATCGCCCTGATCGTGAAGAACAAGCGGAACGGCATCTCCGCAGCCCTCACCCGCGTCGAAAGCCTGATCCTGACCACCCGCTTCCACCGCGAACCCCACTCCTGACATGTTCGGACGCAGCCTTTCAGATGACGGCGACGAGGAGGTCCACATCGACCTTTCCTCGATGATCGATTGTATCTTCATCCTCCTGATCTTCTTCATCGTTTCCACCGTCTTCGTCGAAGAGACGGGCGTGGCCGTGAACAAGCCGGACGTCGGTGGCGCGAGCAGCCTGGAGAGCAATAGCATCCTCCTGGCGGTGACGGCGGAGGACAAGGTTTACTACGGCGGCGAGAGCGTCGGCATCCAGGGGGTGATCGGTAAAATCAAACCGCTGCTGACGGAGAACCCCGAGATGCCGGTCATCATCCAGGGGGACAAGGAATCTTCTCACGGGATCGTCCAGCAAGTCCACGGCCAAGCCATCCTGGCCGGCGCGGCGAAGGAAAAGATCTCGGTCTCCACGAAGTAGCATGAGCTTGCAGCGTCACGTGTACCGGCCTCCCCGGGGGCGCATGTCCGGGATCTTCGCGATTCTCGGCGGCATCATCGCGACGGTGATCGTGTTCGTCGCCATTCCCCTCTCCCAGAAGCTGAACGAGCAGTTTTCCGATCCCGTCGCCCCGCCGCCGGAAGTCACCGTGGCTCCGCCCGAGGACGAAGCTCTCGCGATGGACGAGCCGCCTCCGGAGCAGGACGAAGAGCCTCCGCCCGAAGAACCCGTGGATGAACCGGCGGATCTGGATATGGACATGGCGCTCGCCGACCTGCCCCTCGGCACCGGTGGGGGTTTCGTGATGAACGTGCCCTCCTTCGGGATGAAACAGGGAGATGACATGATGGGCGACGACCTTGACTCGGCACCCCTTCCCACTTCGAAATTTCCTCCCAACTATCCGAGTTCCCTCCTTTCGAAAGGCATAGGCGGCAAGGTGCTGGTCGCGTGCGTGATCGATGCCGACGGACGAATCTCCTCGACCAAGATCCGCCAGAGTTCCGGCCACCCGGAGCTGGACAAAGCGGCGATGGCCGCCGTGGCCAGATGGAAATTCAAGCCCGGCAGCAAGGCCGGGCGAAAGGTGCGGGCCAGTTGCGTGGTGCCCTTTAACTTTGAAGTGAAGAAAAACTAGCCCCTCTCCCTGCATGGTCTCTCCGAGCAAATTTCCCCTCCTGCGGTGCACCGCGTGCCTCATCTTCCTCGCCTCGTTGGTTCCGGCCGGCGCGGAGCGCATCAGCGTGCCGCCCAGCCTCTTCCGCGACCCGAAGTTCGTGAAGGACTTCGTGGGCAGCTACGGCTTTCTTTCCGACGTCGAGCCCAAGGTCTCCACCGAAGAACAGGCGCTGCTGGCAAAAGTGCGGGACCTTTTCGAGAAAAACCAATTCACCGCCGCCGAACAGGAGATCGTTCGCTTCATCAAGGAGACCGAGGCACCCACCGACCCTGAGAAACAGCCGGGTGAAATCAGCGCGGCGATGGTGTTCGTGCTCGGGAACTTGTATTTCTCCGCCGACCGGCCGGAGGAGGCCCGCCGCGCGTTCCTGGAAGCGATCCGGCGCTTCCCGCGCTTCCGCCGGGCGCACACCAATCTCGGCTATCTCTACATCTCGAAGAGCCAGCTCGAGGAAGCCGTTCCGGTGCTCCAGAAAGCCATCGAATTGGGAGAGACGAACCCTCGCGTTTACGGCCTGCTGGCTTACTGCTACCTCCAGCAGAAGAACGCGCTCGCGGCGGAGAATGCCTATCGCCAGGCCTATCTCCTCGACCCCGCCAGCCGCGATTGGAAGCTCGGGCTCGCCCAGTCCCTGATGCTCCAGGAGAAGCTTCCGGAGGCCATCAGCCTGCTAGATACGCTGATCGCGGAGAACCCGGACGATCGCCAGCTTTGGCTCCAACAGGCGAACGCCCTCATCGGCCTGGACAAGAAGATCGACGCCGCGGTGAACCTGGAGGTGCTTCGCTTGAAAGGCCAGGCGACCGAGAGCGAGCTGAACCTGCTGGGCAATCTCTACATGGAGCAGGGCGAGGCGCAGCTCGCCCTCTTCGCCTACCTCGATGCGATTGACAAGGCGCCGAAGCTGGATGTCCCCCGCGCGCTGAAGTCCGCACGCATCCTCAACGACTACGGTTATCCGGAAAAGGCCGCGGCTTTCGTGGATAAGATCGCAAAGACCGCCACGCTGAGCGGGCGCGATCTTATGGAACTGGATCTGGTGCGGGTCAAAGTCGCCCAAACTTCGGGCAATACCGAGGAAACCGGCACTTTGCTCCGCGATCTTTTCACCCGCGATCCCGGCAATGCCGAGGTCCTGCTGGAACTCGCCCGTCACTACGACTCGCTCGCCAAAAACGAAACCGAGGAAGCCCCGCGGACCGAGCATCTCGGCGAGGCGAAGGTCCATTTCAAGCTCGCGCTCGAAAAGGAGGCGGTCACCTACCAGGCGAATCTCGGCATGGGCCAGCTCCTCGTGCGCGAGAAGCAATACGCGGAAGGACTTCCCTATATCGAGCGGGCGCTCGCGCTGAAGACCGGCCACAAAGCCAGCTTGGAACAATATCTGAGCCGCGTGCGCCGGGCCGCCGACCGCGAGACCCAGCGCAAGGAGCGCGAAGCCGCCGAGCGCGCCGAGGCGGAAGCCGCGGACAAGAAAGCCTCTTCCAAATGATTCCCATGAGATCCTCCCTTCCCGCTTCCCTCGCCAGCCGCATCTGCCGCGCCGGCTGTGTGGTCGCCCTGCTTTCCCCGCTCCACGGCAACGAGGCGCTCGATGTTCTCGAGGGCAAGAAAGATGCTGCCGATGTCCCGCTCCCACCCGCCACCGCGGAGGAAGGAGCCGTGGAAGGCGAGGAAGTCATCGCACCGATCTCCGACGTCTGGGCTCCCAGCCCGGCCGATCCGGTGTGGTCGAAAGCGGTGCTCTTCGAGGACCCCGCCAATCCGTGGCTCCAGCAGATCGCCGTCACCGGGCTCTTCCACTGGAGCGGTGCCTGGGGCCAGGCGACTCCGGAAGGCGGCCGCGAGGTGGATCTGGACGGTACCCGCACCCGTCGCGCCCGCCTCGGTGCCCGTCTGCGTGCCTTCCGCAACACAGAAATCGAAGCCGTCGCGGAGTTCGCGGGCGACGCCAATTACAACGGCATCGAGCGCCTGAAGGGCCGCACCTCCTTCTTGGAAAACGCCTACGTCAGCTATGGCAAAATGCGGCCGTCCTTCACCACGGAGTACACCACCGAGCCGCAACACCTCCTGGTGCCGGAGAGATCCTTCCTGGTGAACATGGTCGCCCCGGCATCCACCCTCGGCATCATGGTCGGCCAGGACACCAGCCGGTGGGATTGGGGCCTCGGCCTCTTTTCCTCCGACAACGATTCCAACCTCCCCGGCGTCGAAGGCGACGGCTTCCTGGTGGCGAACCTGGCCTACGAAGACCTCAGCAAGACGGAAAGCGGCTCGACCCTGCGCACCCGCTGGCACGCCGATTATATCTATAACTTCGACGACCAGAACAACCCAGCCATCCCCCGCTACAATGTGGCAGGCCGCCGCTCCGCGAACGGCAACCAGCTCATCGCCCGCAACCCGGCTTTCCGCCACCTCTTCTCGACCGGCGTGCAGCTGCAGCAGGACCGCTTCGCTTTCGACGGCGAATTCATCCTGGTGAACGGCGAGACGAACGCCTGGGGCCTTTCGCTCACTCCGAGCTACTGGCTCCTTCCCGGCACCTTGCAACTCGTGGGCCGCTACCACTATGCCGATACGGATGATGCCCGCGGGCTCGTCGGCGGCATGGGCGTGGGTTCCGATCCGTACTTCGATGCCACTCCCGTTTTCGCAGGCGATGAATACCACTCCTTCTACCTCGGCACGAATCTCCACCTCTACCGCGACGACTTGATCCTGATGAACGGCGTGGAGCACGTGCTCTTGAAGGATGAGGCCGGAGCCGGCTTCGATACGGATGCCTGGATCTGGCACTCCGGCGCGCGTCTTTCATTCTAACAAGCACCTTTCCGTGAAGATCATCCTCGCCCTCCTCCTCGCCTCCCTCGCCCCGGTGTGTGCTTTCGACCATGCCTCGTTCGGAAATAGCCTCAACGGCTGGCAGCGGGACGGCTCCGCCCGCTATTCGCTCGATGGCGCGCGCTACCGTACCCTGAAGCCTGTCGAAGCTACCGACGCGGAGGGCAACACCACCGTGAGAGTCACCGTCATTCATCTTCCCAATTCCGGGGCGGAGGTCCCCTTCGATGTCGCGGTCACCTTCGGCCCGGACGGCAGCGCGCAGGCCCTCCGCATCAGCGGAAGCCCCCGGGGGCAAAAGGTGGACACGGGTGCGATCTTCCGCCCAGCCGCCCCCGAGGCCGCCGCCCCGGCTGCCGGGTCCCCGGCCTCTGCCGCGGTACCCTTTCACCCGGCGGCCGAGATGAAGAAGATGCTCTTCGACTCGTTCGAGCCGCAGGTGACCCGCGCCGCGGAAGCGAAGGATACCCGCAAGCGCGATCTCCTGGCCCGGATCGCCGGACCGGAGCCGATCGATCCGGTCGCCCTGGGTGCCGGGCTCCGCTACAATCTGGACCTGATCCTCCGCGGCCCGGTAGCGGCGCCGAAGTAAGCGGCAATTGCCCGCCCGCGAATCGCTGCTAGGCTCTCCCTCATGGTGAAAGTCCTCATTCTCCCCGGTAGCGCCCGCCGCGACTCCCTCAACAAAAAGCTGGCTGCCGTGGCCGCGAAATTCGTGCAGGAAGCGGGCGCGGAAGCCGATCTGGTCGATCCCGGCGATTTCCGCCTGCCGCTCTTCGATCAGGACCTGGAGGACGCCGAAGGGATGCCCGCCCCCGCCAAGGCCCTGAAGGAGAAATTCCTCGCCAGCGACGCCATTCTCTTCGTTTCGCCGGAATACAATTCCTCGGTCACCCCGCTGCTGAAAAACATCATCGACTGGGTGAGCCGCACCGAGACGGACGACGAGCCTTCGCTGGCCGCCTATCGGGGAAAGGTCGCCGGACTGCTTTCCGCCTCCCCGGGCGCGCTCGGCGGCCTGCGTGCTCTGGTCCACCTCCGCTCGATCCTCGGAAATATCGGCGTGCTCGTAGTTCCGAGGCAATTCGCCCTGAGCTCCGCGTCGGATAAATTCGACGCTTCCGGGAATCTCACGGATGCTTCCGCCGCCAAGTCAGCCCGGGCGGTTGTGGAGGAACTCATCGCAATGGCGACAAAGTTGAAGTAATCCGCCGATAGCCGCCTCGATTCTACGCGTATCGGCAGCATGTTTCTCCGCCTGATTTTCCCTCTCCTGTCTGCCACGGCCCTGGTCGCGGAGGAATTCGTGCCTCACGTCCCTGCAGAGGCACGGCTGTTCCTCCGGGTGCCGGAGGGTGAGCCGCCGCTGCGGGACGTCGGCGTGTCCTTGGGCGAGGCTTCCCCGGGGATTCACGAGCCCACGCCGGAGCGGCGCGAGCGCCTCACCGATATCCGCTTTCCGATCCACTGGTGGCGCTGGAGGGAGTTCACCGTGCTCTTCACC
>CAMPGU010000013.1 GCA_946885645.1 uncultured Haloferula sp. | reverse complement strand
GTCGAATGCAAAGCTCCGCGGAACCGGCTGGCAACCCCGCTATCCCTGTTTCCTGGACGCGGCTCCATTGATCGCCGCAACGCTCGGCGGCGCTTGAGCGCCTCCAGCGCAAAGCCTCAAAAGGACAGACACCCTACGGGTCATTACATGAATGTATCCTGACATAAAACTGCTCCAACTTGCCATTTTTCCCGGATTTTGATATCAACCCGGCGTGAAGGTTTTTCAACTCCTCCTCCGGGTTGCGCTCGCCGTCTTTCCATCCTCCGTGCTGGCTGACAGTGAACCGCTCACCATCACCAGCTCGGCGGGAAAGAGCATGGTGGGACGCCTCCGCTCCCTGACGGAGGGAAAAATAACGGTGATCCGGGAGACCGATAAGAAGGTATTCCAGATGCCTCTGGATAGCCTCGACGAGAAGACCCGCTCTTCCATCAAGGAATGGGAGACGGAAGGGGGAAACGTCGCCACGAAATTCGAGCTGCAGCTGGACCCCGGAAGAACCCGCAAGACCACCGGTGCGGAGGATTTCGACGACCAACGGGTCACCCTGGACCCGACCGTCACGGTCAAGAACCCCGACGCCCACCGCAAGACGGCGAAGGGAAAGCTGACCGCTATCTTCCTGGGAAAGCCCGTGGAGAACGCCTCGAACGTTTACGTTTTCAAAACACACACCTTCGATCTTCCCGAACTGGAGCCCTTGGGCTCCACCGAGCTGAAGGTGCCTAAATTCTCCCAGGCCTACGACCGCCGCGGCTATGGGAAGTTCGGCGCCCGCTACATCGGCTACGCCCTGGTGGTCCATAGCGAGGACGGCACGGAGATCCATCAGGCTCAATCGATACCGGCCAATTTCGCGAACAGCAACAAGCAGCAGTTGCTTTCCCTGAAAGGGGAAAAGACCTACAACAAGAACCTGGAGCTCCTGGAGTGAACCCGGGAATGAACCCGGAATGGGCCGACTCCCTCGCGGGAGCCGACCCTTGTCATGGCAACTCCAGCCGCATTCAGCGGATGAAGCCGAGGCCCGAGACGCGCTCTTTTCCGTCGCGCTCGGTGACGGTGATGGTGACCGTTCCTCCCCCGGAATCGGCGGCCACCTCCGTCTTGAAGTCGTCATGGAAACTGACCCGCCAGTTTTCAAACTTGTCGGGGGAGCCGCCCGCCTCGCGGAAGGCGGTGGAAAATTGGGTCACGAAAGCGTTCTGGAAATTCACCTTCTCCGTTTCGGAGGGGAGCTGGACGTAAGCGGCTCCCACGTTCTGCCCCATCGATTGCAGGGTGGACCAATCGATATTGTCCCTCACCGCCGTGTCTCCGCGTGCGAGCGACTCGAAGGTACTTTTCGCGAAGGACATGTCTGCTCCGCCCCGCGTCTTTTCACACTGGGTCAGAAGCAGAGCGGAGGCGAGGCCGAGAAAGGTGGTGCGGAGGTATCTCATATGAGGGGAAGGTTGGTTACGAAGTTTCGACTTCGCACCTTCCTCCTCGCACGCCTCATGCCGCAGGGTGCTTTCGCTATCCATCAATCGGTTAGAGCCGCCTTTCAGAAGCCTCCCGTGCAAGGTGCAACGAAGGAAAAGAGCGCGGGGATTGCAAAATGCCCCTGCCCCTCAGGGGACCATGATCGCACGCACCGCGGGGCGAAGGGCGGCCGGGAAGCTCGGCTTGAAATGGATCCTGCGGTCCCGAGTCACCCAGAAGGAACTGCTGACGGGCAGCGAATCGGCGTCGAAGAGGGCCCGCAATCGCTTCAGTTGTGCCGAGGTGGGATGGCCTTTCCGCACGCGGATGCGACCGGCGCGGACCTCGATCCAGTCAACGGCGACTTTTTCGATGAACTCTGCCATGGCCGGAGGGTCCCTTGCGGTCCCGTTCAGAAGTGCTTCATGACTTTCTCGACCGCGGCTTCCGGCGTGAGACCGTGCTGCTTCTGGAGAATGTCCGGCTTGCCGTGTTCCACAAACTCGTCCGGACAGCCGATCCGCTCCACGGGGGTCGTGATGCCGGCATCGCTGAGCAATTCGATCACCCCGCAGCCGAAGCCGTTGTGGAGCACGTGATCTTCGAAGGTGCAGACCACCTTGCACTGCTTGGCGAGGCGTTCCAGCACGGTGCCGTCCAGCGGCTTAATGAAGCGCGGATTGACGAGCGCTACGGAGAGGCCCCTCTCCTCCAGCATCGCTTTGGCCCTTTCTGCCATTCCGAACATCGTGCCGAGCCCGACGAGGACGACATCGCTGCCCTCCGCGGCCACGACCGCCTTGCCGAGCTCAATCGGGGCCACGGGAGCATCGAGGGGGCTGCCGTCGATGGTGCCGCGCGGATAGCGGATCGCCGAAGGGCCGCCGTCGTAGGCGGCCATCCATTTGAGCATCGCTACGAACTCGGCCTCGTTGGCCGGCTGCATGTGGACGATGCCGGGAATGGGCCGGAGGTAGCCGATATCGAAAAGACCGTGGTGCGTGGGCCCGTCATCGCCGGAGAGACCGCCGCGGTCCATGCAGAGGCGCACGGGGAGATTCTGGAGCGCCATGTCATGGACAATCATGTCATAGGCCCGCTGCATGAAGGTGGAGTAGATCGCCAGGAAGGGCTTGAAGCCCTTGGTCGCCATCCCGCAGGCGAAGAGCGCCGCATGTTCTTCGGCGATGCCCACGTCGTAATACCGGCCGGGCAGCTCCTTCTTGAAGATTTCCAGCTTGGTCCCGCCGGGCATCGCCGCGGTGATCGCGACCATGCGCTCATCTGTCTTGGCCAGATCGGTGACGGTGCGGCCGAAGATGTCGGAGCAGGTCGGGGTGGAGGACAGGTCCGTGGAGCCGTCCTCGATCTTGTAGGCACCCAACCCGTGGAATTTGCCGGGATTGTCGAGCGCGGGTTGATAGCCGCGGCCTTTCTCGGTGATGATGTGGAGCACCACCGGCTCGTGGAGGGTCTTCAGGTGCTCGAAGGTCCTCACCAGGAGCGGCAGATCGTGCCCGTCGATCGGACCGTAGTAGCGGAGCCCGAATTTCTCGAAGAGCACGTTCGGGAAAAGGAGGTTTTTCGCCCCCTCCTCGACCTTGTGGGCCAGCTTGCGCACCGCTTTCCCGGCGATCCTTTCAACAAACTCGGCGGCACTGTTCCGCACGCTCGCGTAGGTGGAGTGGGTCTGGAGCGCGTTGAAGTAGCGGGCGATCGCGCCGACGTTCTTGTCGATCGACCACTCGTTGTCATTGAGGACGACGATGAAGCGCTTGGTCGTCTCGGCGATATTGTTCAGCGCTTCCAGCGTCGGGCCACAGGTGAAGGCGGCATCCCCGGCGACCGCCACGACGTGGCTGTCCTCCTTCGCCAAGTCCCGTGCGGCCGCCATGCCGAGGGCGGCGGAGAGGGCGGTACCGGCATGACCGGCACCATAGGAATCGTGCTCGGATTCGGAGCGGAGCAGGAATCCGTTGAGACCTTTGTACGTCCGCATCGTGTGAATGCGGTCGGCGCGGCCCGTCAGCATCTTGTGGACGTATCCCTGGTGGGCGACGTCGAACACGAAGCAATCTTTCGGGGTGGAGAAAACGCGGTGAAGGGCGATGCTGAGCTCCACCACTCCCAGATTCGGGCCGAGATGGCCGCCGGTGCGGGACAGGCAGGTGATGAGCGAGTGCCGGACTTCTTCGGCCAACTTGAGCAAATCGGCCTCCGGGAGAGCTTTGACGTCTTCGGGCGAGCGGATGGCTGCGAGCAGAGGGCCGAGGGCGGAGTGCTCAGAAGAGGCGGATGTCGTCATCGTCGTCGTATTCGTCCGGGGTGCCGGCGTCTCTGCCGGCCGGTTCGTCATCGTCTTCATCCGGAGATTCGTCAGGGGCGTCTGGAGTTTCTGCCGCCGTCTTCGCGGAGATCGTTTGAAGGCGTTTCCGGGCGGAGGCGAGGACGGTCTCGCAGCGCGCGAGCAATTTCGAGCCCTTTTCGTAGCGTGCCACCAATTCTTCGAGCGGGAGCTGCTCCTCCTCCATCGCGGCGACAATCTCCTCGAGTTCGAGGAGCGCCTCCTCGAAGCTTGGTTGCTTGCCCGGATTTTCCTCCGGGGATGACTTCCGGCGGGCCATTAGCGGGAGTTGGGGGTTCCACCGAGGGTTCCGGCTCCGTAGAAGACAAGGTCGCCCCTGGCGAGCCACTTGAGGTTGCCATAGCGCCGGGCGATCTCGGTTAGCTTGGGATCGCTGGGGTAGATCATGAGACCGCTCCGGTTCGGGTCGGGAGCAGTCATTTCGGAAACAGGACCATTGAACACCAGCGAGTTGAAGTCGCCGAACTGCCTGCGGGCGACGGACAGGGTCCCGACCTCGGCGGAGGTGGGGCTTATGAGGAAGCCCGCGAAGGGCGTTCCGAGCATCGAGGCCCGGTCTTCCAGCTTTTCGAAACCGGCTTTGGTTTTAGGCAGCCACAGACTGAGGGTGTCGGCGTACCACGCCACGGCCCACGGCTGGTCGGAAACCACGATTTTGTCGGTGGCGATACTGGACCCGCGATCCTTGATCTCCTGCGGCAGATCCTTATGGAGAACATGCGGCAGGTACGGCGGCCACTGGGGAACCCCGCCTTTGCTCAGATACATGCCGATCTGCACCTTGTTCGGAAGGGTGAGCACCATCGGCGCCGCGGAGAGGATTATCAGGACCACGAAGTGGGCGTTCCTGAGGAAAGGGGCGGCGGAAACGATTTCCAACCGGCTCCAGAGGATGGAAATGAAGGCGAGCCCGTACGCCGCCATCACCGGGGCGAAAAGCAGGTGGATCTGGTTCGAGTGAAGCGGGTTTTCACGGTCGATTCCGAAGATGGCCATGCCCAGGGCGGCAAAGCCCCACATCAGCAGGATGCCCCAGCGGAAACCGGCGATGGGCGCGCGCTTGAAGGGGTGAAGCAGGGCGATGAAGAAAAACGGCGCGGCAAGAATCCCGCCGAGGAAAGGAAGGAGGTCGGAGGCCTGGACCAGCGTGGTGCCGAGGATTTTCAGGACCATCCCGTCCAGCGAGAGCGGTTCGCTCTCCAGGTCATGGTTGCGCATGACCATGGACTCGGTGCTGCCGCCGATGCCGTTGTAGAGGACGTAAAATCCCGTCCCGAAAGGCTGGCCGACAATCCCATTTGCCCGGATCAACGGGAGGGCGATCAGCAAGCCGAGCAAAGCCATGCCGATCAGCGCGATGATCCCGCGCGGCTTGAAGGTGAACGCGGCGTATATGAGGTAACCGAGGAAAATCCAAGCGGCGATCCAGTGCGTCAGCACCATGAGCGCGAGGAACACCGCCCCGAGCAGGGCAGGCAGAAAGCTCGGTCTGCCCTCGTCCTGAGCCTCCACCGCCCGGTAGGTGAAGTAGAGCCCGCAGGAGAAGAGGAGCAGCAAGAGCATCTGCGGCAGGCCGCTCTGGGAGAAATTCCAGAAAAGGTCGCACAACATCATCAGCACCGCCGTGACTCCGGCGATCTTCGGATCGAAAATCCTGCCCACCAGCAGGTAGGAGACGCCGATGGACATCAGGAAGAACAAGGTCGATACCAGCGCGATCACCCGGTCCAGTGGGAAGACCAGCTCGTCCTTGGCCATCGGCCAGGCATCGGGTTTATCCCCGCCGACCAACTTCAACACGGCCCCCAGGATCAAGGGATTGAGCGGCGCGTGGTAGGTGTCCTTGAATCCGGTGAAAGGCACCGCGCCTCCTTGGTTCGCCTTCTCCGCCTCGTAATAGGCCAGGGGGCGGATCATCTTGGTGGTGAAGCCTTCGCCGCGGGCGATCTGGCGGGCGATCTGGGCCTGCTCCATCGCCTGGGGTGAGGAAAGGCCGCGGAAAAGCGGCATCAGGTTGAGCAGGGTGAAACTGATCAGGGCCAGGAAGAACAGGATCCTGCGGATCATTACCGCCGTTTCGAATTGCGAGGAAGTGGGGCTGCTCATGAGAAATCGGTCGGGGTGCCGGCGGGTTTCATCACTCGCCTTCCTCCTTGAGCTTCCTCTGGAGGGTGCGGCGGCTGATGCCGAGAAGCTCGGCGGCCCGCGTCCGGTTGCCTCCGGCTTCAGCCAAGGCGGCGCGGATGGCGCTTGTTTCGAGCGCATGCAAATTCAATTCCCGAGAGGCGGCAAGGGTGATTTTGGTCCCGACCTGAGCCGTCACCGGCGGAACCGGAATACTTCCCTCGCCAAGGAGGGAGGAGGGCAGGTGATGCAGGTCGATCATTGGATCGTTGCTCATCACCACGCCGTGCTCGATCGCGGTCCTCAGTTCCCGGACATTGCCGGGCCATGGATAGGAGCGCAGAAGCCGCAGGGCTTGGTCGCTGAGCGGTTTCACCGGCCTGCCGTTCTCCTCCGCGAATTCCTTTAGGAACTCCCCCGCCAGCAGCACGATATCCTCCGCCCTCTCCCGCAGGGGCGGCATTTCGATCCGGACGACGTTCAGACGGAAAAAGAGATCCTCCCGGAAGTCCCCCTTCCCGACCATCGCCGCGAGGTTCTTATTGGTGGCGGCGATCACACGCACGTCCACTTTCACGGGCGTATTGGAACCCACCCGCTCGATCGTGCGCTCGGAGAGCGCGCGCAGCAACTTCACTTGGATCGACGCGTCGATCTCACCGATCTCGTCGAGGAACAGCGTCCCCCCGTCCGCCTGTTCGAAGCGGCCGATGCGGCGTTGCGTGGCACCGGTGAAGGCACCCTTTTCGTGGCCGAAAAGCTCGCTTTCCAAGATCTGCGGCGCCAGCGCGGCGCAGTGCACGATCACCAGTTTCTCCGCGGGGCGCCCGCTCAAGCGGTGGATCGCGTGGGCGACCACCTCCTTGCCCGTGCCGGATTCTCCCTCGATCAAAACCGTGGCCCGGGTGGGGGCGACCTGCCGGACGACCTCGATCACCTTGCGGATCGCGGGGGACTTGCCGGCCAACCGCTCGAGCCCGGAGGCATCCGAAATCTGCTCGCGGAGCTGCCGGTTCTCCGTCTCGAGTTTGCGGCTCCGGAGCGCGCGCTTCAGCAGCATTTCCACCTCGTCGAGGTTCAGCGGCTTGGTGACGAAATGCCAGGCGCCCCGCCGCATCGCCTCCACCGCGGTATCGACCGACCCGTAGGCGGTCATCATGATGGACACCGGGGGATGAGGCAGCGCCATCGCCTGGGCCAGCAGGTCCATGCCCGAATCCCCTCCCATGCGGAGGTCGGTCAGCAATAGGTCCACCGGCTCCGCCTTGAGGACCGACATCGCCTCGGCGATGTTGGCCGCGGTGAAAACCTCGAATTCCTCTTCGAGGGCGGACCGCAGCCCGTCCCGGGTGGCCTTTTCGTCATCCGCGATGAGCAGGGTCGGGGTCATGAGAATTACAGGAAATTGAAATGCCGAGGGAGATGAAACGGTGAAGGGGGCGGGAAATTGACGGGAGTTTTCACGATCATTGGCTGCTGGCCTCCACATCGATCACCCGATTCTCCGATTCCAGCAGCCTCACGGGCCTCGGACCCCTGGGAAGATGGATGAGGACGCGGGTTCCGGAGCCCGGCTCGCTCTGGATCTCGATCTCGCCGCCGTGCTCGCGGACGACGCGGCGGACGATCAGGAGACCGAGCCCGCTGCCGGATTGCTTGGTGGTGCGATAGGGCTCGAAGAGCGAACCCATGTGTTCGGGCGAGATCCCGGTGCCGTTGTCCTCGATGGAGAGGGTGGCTTCGAACTCGTTCGCCCGCGCGGTGACCCGGATCAGCCCGTCTTTTCCGCCGATAGCCTGATAAGCATTCCGGAGGAGATTGTAGAAGACCTGCTGGAATTGCCCGGCATCGGCCTCCATCGCGGGGAAGTCGTCCGCGATTTCCATTTGGACGGAGATCGAGCGCGTTTCGAGTTCCGGTTCGAGCAACCGCAGGGCATCCTGCAGGATTTTCGGCAAGTTGCAGCGCTCCCGGTTCGGGGTGGAAGGCCGGATCGCCTGGAGGAATTGCTTCAGGATCGTATCCAGCCGCTTGATCTCATTCCGCGCGGTCGAGAGATGTTCTTCCAATGGAGTGCGGTCCCCGGGCGGCAGCTTGCGGAGCTTCCGCGCCATGAGCTGCAGGTGGATATCGAGTGAATTGAGGGGATTGCCGATTTCGTGGGCGACCCCTGCGGCTAGCAGCGTGAGGACATTCAAGCGCTCCGATTCAAGGGTTTGTTCCGCTTCCTGCCGCGTCGTGGTCAGATCCCGGACGAGCATCACCCAGCCGACCGCTTGGGCCGACGGCCGCTCCGGCTTGATCGGGGACAGGTAGAAGTTGAGGAAACGGTTCTCGGGATAGAAAATCTCAAGATCCCGCGACACGGCCATGCCCGGTTTGGCCAGCGAGCCCCAGTCCAAGCCCGGAATCCGCGCCGCGAGAGGCGTGCCCGGAGCCTCCTCGGCCTGCAGGCCGAAAAAACGGCAGGCGGCACCGTTGATGAAGGTGATTTCCCCATCGTCATCGAGCACGATGACCCCTTCGTGCAAGGCTTCGAAGACCTGTTCCAGGAAGCCTTTCTCCCGCACCAGCCGGTCGAGAAGCTGCCGTGCCTCGGCCGGATCGATCCGGTCGATACGGGCGAGGAGTTTGTCGAGGAAGCCGGATTTCAAGGGATTGCCAGTTTCGGTTCAGCGGTGAGGATAGGACATGGAAAACGCGGTCGTCGTCCTCTGCACCTTCCCCGATATCGATCAGGCGCGACAGATTGGCGCGGCCTTGGTGGAAAGGCAAGTGGCGGCCTGCGTGAACCTCTTTCCGGGAGTGGAATCGATCTACCGCTGGGAGGGAAAAACCGAAAGGGCGGACGAGGTGCTGGGGATCATCAAAACCACCCGCTACGCGGATTTGGAGGCGGCTATTTTGGAACTGCACCCTTACGAGGTACCGGAGATCCTGGCCCTGCCGGTGGCGGCAGGTTCCGCTGCTTACCTGAATTGGCTGGGAGAGGCCTGGCCGGGGCTCTAAGCAAGCGGCCACCGGTCGCGGCCCTGAGCCAACGCTTCACCGCTCGATCGTGAAGCCCTTTACGCCTTCGAGCGGAGGGATGTTCTTCACGTGCATGCCCTTGATGTGATGGCCCAGCGGGGATTCCTCGGCGATCTCCTTGAGAAAGGCTTCCACTTCCTCGCGCTCCCCCATGACCTCGAGTTCGACGGTGCCGTCGGGGAGGTTTTTCACGGTGCCGCAGACCTCGAAGCCCTTGGCGATGTCCTTGGTCGTGTACCGGAACCCCACTCCCTGGACGCGACCTTCGAAGATGACACGGCGGGCAATCACGGGGCGGAGGATGCGCTGTAGGTGGACACGCCATCAAGGAACATTTGGACCGCTACGAGGATGAGCAGCAGGCCCATCAGCCGCTCCAGAGCCCGGGTTCCCTTCGTCCCCATGAGCCGCAGCAGCGCGGGCGAGAGCAGCAGAATCACCGACGACAGGAGCCACGCTCCGGTGACGGCGAGGGTGATAGAGGCAAGCTCGCCGGGATATTTCGAAGCCGTTAGCAGGATGAGCGCGATGCTGGACGGTCCGGCGATCAGGGGGACGGCCAGCGGGACGATGAAAGGCTCGTCATCCCCCGTCTCCCCGAGCACGGAACGGGTGGGAAACACCATTCCCAAAGCGATGAGGAAGAGAAGGATGCCTCCCGAGATGCTCAGCGTGGCCGGTCTCAGACCCAAAAAGCCCAGCAGGTGCTTCCCCAGAAACAGGAAACCCAGGAGGATGCAGAGGGCGAACAGGAGCTCCCGCACCAGCACGGGCCGGCGCCGGCTCTCGGGAATCTTCGAGAGCACCGCATGGAAAATGGCTGCATTCCCGAAGGGATCCAGCACGAGGAACAGGGTGACGGCGAGGGCGAGAAGATTCATGGTCGGGACAGCCGGCGGGAGCCAAGCAATCATGGACGAAAAGAAGGAGGAACAACGGATTTTGAAACGCCTGCTTCGGAACGCCGGGACATGGAGCAGTTATTCTGCTACATGCGCTGACGGGCGCACCCGTATATGCATTCTGGCTCCATGAATCCCGAAACGATCGACGCACAAACGCTCTCTTCCCGCCTTTCATCCGGGCACCCGCCCGTGCTGATCGATGTGAGACCCGCTGCCGCCTTCGCCCGGGGACATGTTCCAGGGGCCGTGAACCGTTGCGTGTTTGAAGTCGGGTTCCTCGAAGGAACGCCAAGCATGGCTCCCGGTCTTGCCGCTGCGGTCTGTGTGTACGGCCAGTGCGACGACAGCCAGGAAAGCCGGATGGCCGCCGAGAAGCTTTGCAGGAACGGGTATTCCCAGGTGTCGGACTTTCGAGGAGGCGTCGAAGCATGGTCCGCCGGAGGGCTGCCGATCACGGGACTCTCTTCCCCACCGGCAGCGGAAACGGCGGTTCCCGATGGCAGGCTGCCGATCGATTTAGAGGAAAGCCGCATCCGGTGGACGGGTAGGAACCTCCTGAACATGCACGAGGGCTTCCTCTCGCTGAAATCCGGCCATTTGGATTTTCAGGAAGGAGCTTTGAAGGGCGGGGAGTTCGTCATCGACATGCATACCATCCGTTGTGCGGATCTGGCGGGCGATCCCCTGCACGAAGTGCTGGTCCGTCATTTGATGGATCATGATTTTTTCGACGTGGCCCTTTATCCGGAGGCCCGCTTCGTCATTACGGAGGCGGCGGCGCTACCGGGAGTGGAGCCGGGCGCTCCCGGCCTTTCCGTGCGCGGAATGCTGACGCTGAAGGATGTCACCGCTACGGTCGGCTTCCTCGCCACTCACGGCATCACCGCCGACGGCAAAGCAGCCGCGCAGGCTTCTTTCTCCATCGATCGCACCAGATGGAACGTGAAATACGGCTCCGGTCGCCTTTTCAGGAATCTGGGAGCTCATCTGGTCAACGATCTCGTCGAGCTCCAGCTCCGGATCGTGACCCTGTGAATCCGGCGTGCCGGCGGAGGAACTACTCTCCGGCCAAGGCACCCCGGTCCTTCGCCTCCTGGCACTCCAAGCACAGGGAGACGGAGGGCTTTGCCCGCAAACGCTCGAGAGGAATCCTTTCGCCGCAATTCGCACATTGCCCGTAAGTCCCCGCATCGAGCCGGGCGAGGGCGAAATCGATCTTCCGGAGGAGATTGCCGCGATCCTCGGTGAGCCGCGCCTCGACGAGATCGTCCGCCGCGCGAGTCGCCTGCTCCTCGATGTCCATCCCGTTGTCCCCTGCTTCCAGCGCCGGAAAGGTACCGTGTGTCTTCGCCTCCCCGGCGAGCCGCTCCCGTTCTTCCAAGAGCCGCTCGCGAAACCCGTCGATCTCCTGCTGGTTCATGACGGGTAACCTAACACGAAAACAGCGGAAATGCCGCTGGATTTTACTCCGGGCGCTGGCATTTCCGCACTCCGGCGATGGCACCGGATCTGCGAAGAGGCAGGCTCTATGAGCAAGACCACCACAGATCACGATGAAATCCGCAAATGGGCCGAGGAACGCGGCGGAAAACCAAGCAAGGTGAAGGGAACCGGGTCGGGAGACGACGCTGGCATCCTACGGATCGATTTCCCCGGCTACGAGGGCGAGGGTTCGCTGGAGGAGATCTCCTGGGAGCAGTTCTTTGAAACTTTCGAGGATAGCGGACTTGCGCTCCTTTATCAGGAGACGACCGCGGATGGAGAACCCAGCAACTTCAACAAACTGGTGAAACGGGAATGACGGGCGGGCAGGAGTTCCGTCCGCGCAGCGTGCACACGGACATTGCCGATTGCAGAGCCAAGGCGGCCGCTGCCGGCATTAGCCGGGCTTCCACCCGATCGTCACAGTGGCGATTCCCGATGCATCCAGGACCAAGTGGTTCTCCGCGGTTTGCTTCGGCTTTACTTTCGCCCTCCGCTTTCCCTGCTCTTCCCGGTGCACGGTCAGCCGCGGGCGCTTCTTCACATGGCGTGAGGGGATAATCCGGATCGAATAGCGGTGCAGCGGCGAACCCAGCACACGAAACTTGAGAGTGCCCCCGCGCGTTTTAGGATCGATCTCGAATTCGACCGACGAGAGCGGCGTTTCGCACCATACCATGAAAGGGACCTTCTTCCAGCGATGGTAGGAGCGGGTGGTCAAGATGAGCGCCAGAGCCGATCCATAGACCTCCTGGCCGACCTGACCGGCCTGGTCCAGACCCGGGTATAGATCCTCGACGGGGATCGGGAGCTTCGGGTCGATCTTGCCTTCCTTGGGCTCCCTGCAGACAGACTCGGGAGGAAGCTCCGCCGGCAGATAATAGCGGGCGCGCCCGAGGAGATGCTTGCCGAAGCCGGTCAGCAATTCGACCAGCGAGGGCGGAGCCTCCTCACCCAGCGTCTCCAGATAAGCGCGGAACGCGGCGAAGACCTCCGCCTCCTCGTATGCCGCGATGTAGGGAGCATCGTGCAGGGGAGGCAGACCCATGAATGTGCGCCAGCTATGGCCGGGTCTGGCGGGCTCCCACATCCAAAGGTGGCTGAGGATGCTCCCCATGCAGACCAGGCTCAGATCCTTGTAAAGGGCATTGCCCGTTTCCTTCCACAGCCAGGCGAGGGCGACCGCGGTGAAGGTGGTATTGTTCGTCTGGTAAAGGACGCCGAAGCCCAGGCCCTTCAACCGGGATGCCGCGGCCTCCGCCTCCTGCAGATAGAGGAGGTTCTTCGTGAGTCTCCACGCCTGAACCATGACGTGGGCGTACAAGCCCGCGCTGTCCTGCTCGCCTCCGGCCCCGTCTTCCGTCTCGCGGCGGAAGACCCGGAGGGTCCTCCTGTGGTAGAATACAGGCCAGTCGTAATCGAAATGCCGTGCCACGCGGATGACGTAGGGAAGGCTGTCGAAAAAGAGCTTTCTCTCCGCTTCCCCGCCCAGCTCGGCGAGACGCCCCAGATTCATCAGGGTGTGGAGGAGATACCAGGAGTCCATTTTCTCCTGATGCTCCTCGTCGCCCGGCTGGTCCTTCAGGAACTTTTCACCGGGGAGCCAGCGGGCCATGGTGCCGAGATCCGTCATGAAGAAAGGCTTCAGATTGCCTGCCAGCTTCCGTCCCAGCGGATGGGGCTTCTGCAGCCAGCATTCATATTCCGCCAAGGGGACCGCTACCGCGCCCTGAACCATGCTCTCCGGCGGCTTATCGTCCGACCCCACGTAGGCATTAAGGTAAGCATGTCCCTTGACGGTGCGCATGCATTCGCGGGAGCGTACCAACGACTTCAAGGTCTTTTCGGACATCGCCGCCCAATCGAACCAAGGGCCTGGGGGAGGCGCGACCTTCCTGTAGGCGAGGGCAAGCCCATCGATGAATTCAGCTGCCCGCGTTGCTTCGCCCTCGTCAGCGCCGGTTGTGATCCGCAGGAAAAAGTCGGAGACCAAAACCTCCTCATTTTTCGGCAGAGGGGTTTCCCCGGAGGGGAGCTTGAGGCCCACCATCGGCCAGTCGATCCCCACGCTCGAGATCAACGACGCGCCGGTCAGGGAGGAGTAGCGGGCCAGAGCCCCGAGATTCTGGAAGTAAAAGAATGCCACTCCTCCTGCCGCGACATAGGCTTGGCCCGCGGTAGGGCCGGTCTGCGTGGTGAACAGCAGGCCCTCCTTGAAGGGGTCGAGGTGCCGATCTACAATACAGATTTCCCGGAACTGCCCGTCCAGCTTCACCGGGGCGGCTGGCTTCAAGTGCCTGGTAATCCGGAGGGCCAGAGGCTCGCTCTCCTCGATCATCAGCCGGAGCCGGTATTTTCCCAAGGACCCGCGTGCCGATATCGAAATGCCCGGGGTCTTTTCCTGGACCTTCACTTCATCCAGACCGTGCGCCTCATGAATCAACTGCACCGCGGCGCAAGCGGGGGTCCCCGGCTTCACGATCAGCCACGCGGTCCGGGGGGTAGAGAGCACCTTGATGCTCTCGCCTCTCCAGAGGATCTTGGCGTTGCGCAGCTCTTCACCCAGACCGGCAAGCTGGGGCGTCAAAAACTCCAGTTTGACCGGATGGCGTGTGAACGGGGGACTTCCCTTCATAGGACAGGATACCGGCGGAAATCGGATTACACGCGAAAAGACAGCCCGCCGGCCTTCGGAAATGCTCCCCCGCGAGCCAACCGCGCGGAGGAGCGGCACCGTTACCTCCCTTTCGCCACGAAAAATAAACTCAGGTTTCCCCGGTTGCTAGTGATGAAGCCTCCATTTGTTCGGACTGCGCGCCGGAGTCGGGCGATGCGTAGCCGAGATCCGGAATCCCGCCGAGAGGCACCATGCGCTTCGTCTCGAACTCGCCCCTACCATCGAAACTCTTGCCGTGGCTCCAGGCCCCTGCCGGCGGCACCACGCTCTCATCGGCTCCGAAGGACAGGAAGCTGTAGCTGAAATCCCGGGCTTCCTCATCCTGCGGGAAGCTATTGGGAATCGGGTGGCTCGCCCTGCCTCCCGCCTCCTCCCACGCCGCAAGAAATTGGTTCTGGTGCATGGTGTCCCGCGCGATCAGAAAGCGCAGCATATCCTTCATTCCGGGATCATCCGTCATCTTGAAAAGCTGGACCGCGAGCATCCGCCCCGTGGACTCTGCCATCACGTTCGACAACATATCGGCCGCGATGTTCCCGCTGGCGTAAACGTGGCTGCAGTTGAAGGGCACTCCCGAGGCATCGGCGGGCATGGCGGCCATGCAGGTGGTGATGACGTGCTGGACATTCATGCCTCCGAGAACCGCGGCGACCACGGGATCCGCGGCAGCTTGTTCCATGGCCACGGGAGCCCCTTCGAGATTCATGGCCACGGCGGTCGCCAGCATTTCGATGTGACCGATTTCCTCGGTACCGGTTTCCAAAAGCAGGTCGCGATATTTCGCGGGGCCGCGCGCGCCCCAGGCTTGGAAGAGGTACTGCAAGCACACGCGAATTTCTCCTTGGATCCCGCCGATCGCCTGCTGAAGAGCTTTGGCAAAAAGCGGATTCGGGCGATCAACCCGAACTTGATATTGAAGCTTTCCTCCGTCGTGGTAGAACATGGCTTTTCAGGGGATTCACTTTTTACTGCCGTCCTAGCAGGCGGCATATCACTCCCTGCATCGGTCGTGCCACGGGCGTTGTCATTCAGACGAACGTGGGCGGCAACCGCCTCGCTCCATGCCTCACGGAACTGCCGCTACTCCCCCTCTGTCCAGGCCGCTTGATCAACCGGATATGAAGCCTTCTCATTCTGCATCTACGGGAGTCATTTTGCACACGGACCGCCTCTATCTCCCGCAGGCCTCACCACGCACTATCCATTTTCAGGCACCTGCGGAGCGGTAAAGGAGCCCGCCCCTGGGAAGGAGGAGCTCTGCCAGCGAGGAGCACCGCAAGCGGAAGCAGGTGTGCCGGCTCCCTCTACCGGTCTTTGAAGACGATCTGCACGAACAATGCAGCGGCGCCTATCGTGGCAATCAGGAAGAAGACCATCGCAAGGCCGGGGTAGCCGAAGATCCGGAAGCTGGTCTCCACCCGGGCCAGCATGGACGAGCCGACGATGAACGCGGCGAGGATCAACCCGAGCGTAATCCGGTTGGCGACTTTTTGAAGACCGACGATCAGCGCCTTCTCGTCGATGGAATCCACCCGTACCTTCAACTTGTTATCGGCGAGCAGGTCGAGGATCCGGTTCGCCCGCAGCGGGAGTTGCCCGAGGAACTGCTTGGTCTCCGTCAGCATTCCGAGAATGTTAGCCGAAGTCAGGGTTTCCTTTACCCGTGCCCGGCTGATTTGACCCAGGTGCCGCTGAATCGCGTCCTGGGGATCGAAGCCCGGGCTCAAAGCGGCCCCTACCCGGTCCAGATTCATCAGGGCCTTGCCGATCATGCTCATCTCCGGCGGGATCCGGAGGCCCGCCTCCGCGCAGGCGCGTGTGACCTGCAGCACGATGGTCCCCATGTCGATTTCCGCCAGCTTGCTGGATTTCGCGGATCCGACGATCTCCTCGACGGCGCGGATGAAGCTTCCCCGGTTGATCTCCTCGCTTTTCGCCTCGGCAATCCCCATCGCGGCCTCCGCAGTCTGGATGCCGTTGCCCTCCCCGATACCCGCCAGCAAGTGCACCAGTTGATCGCGCATCCGCTGTTGCACGCGGCCGGTCATCCCCAGGTCGAGGATTGCGATATTACGGTCGTGGGTAAGCAGGAGATTCCCGGGATGGGGATCGGCGTGAAAAAAGCCATCCACGAGGATCTGCTTCAGGTATGCTTGGAAGAGCTGGTCCGCAAGCTCGTCGCCATCCAGATCCGTCCGCACGGCACCGGAGAGTGAGGTAATCTTCGTGCCGGGGATGTAGTCCATCGTGAGAACCCGGCCGCTCGAGTAGTCCGGCACGACACGGGGCAGCTCCAGCCGGTCGAACTCTTTCAGGTTCTCGCGCAACTCGGCGAGGTTTGCAGCTTCCCGAGTGTAATCCAGCTCCCGGAGGATGCTCGCGCGGAACTGCCGGATCATCCGCAGGGTTTCATACTTCCGGCCGAAGTCGGTGTGGTTGTCGAGGAATTCGGCGATCGCCTCCAGACTATCCAGATCGCCGGCGATTTCCCGGCGGATATCGGGCCGTTGCACCTTGATCGCCACGGGTCGCCCGCCGCGCAGGGTAGCCAGATGGACCTGGCCCAAGGAGGCAGCCGCCAGCGGCTTGCGCTCGAAGGACTCGAAAGCCTTCGAGATCCTTACTCCCAGCTCTTCCTGAATCACCTTTTCGATTTCCTCTACAGGAACCGGTTCCACATCGTCCTGAAGCCTTCCCAACGCGTTCAGGAAGGCAGGCGGCAGGAGGTCGCCCCGCGTGGAAAGCAACTGGCCGATTTTGACGAAGGTCGGCCCGAGCTTTTCCAGATCCTTGGCCAGGTGTTCGGCACTCTGGTTCCCTTCCGGCTGATCGGTCTCCGCCTCCAGGCTGAAGCCGCCGCCTGCAATCACCTCGCTGCTGCCGTACTTGATGAAAAGGATCGCGATGTCCTTGTAGCGACGGAGGTGAGTCGGTGCGAGCTTCATGCTCCTAACAGATTCGCATGTCGCATGCCATGCCTCCGGCCCGGCAGGTGCAAGGGAAACGGCGCGCGACCCGCACCGGGGAGCGCATTTTGCACTCCACCCGGTCGCATTATGACACCAAACCGGAAACAAGCCGTTGGAAACCCGGAGGTTGGGCTACCCTTGCCGCCGGATGGCCGGATTGCCCGGTTCAAGCGGTTTGCTTGACCGGCTCTTCAGCCGCGGAGCTTGCTTGTTTCAGTTCGACCAACGAGAGGGTAAAGGCGAGAGATGACTCCGCTCCCTGGTTCGCGTTCACGCGGTCCGGTTGCAATCCGTCGCAGCAACCGCCGGAGACACCGTCATACAGCGGCAGACCGACGTCGTTGTGGCCCAGGAACCA
The DNA here is from genome assembly GCA_946885645.1 of uncultured Haloferula sp. Next base: position 17,549 of record CAMPGU010000013.1, on the reverse strand, counting down.
ATCGAAAGCGCGTTCCGCCTCGGCCTGCCACGACTTCTCGCCCGTCACCCGCCAAGCTTCCAGGCACGCGGCCACGGTCGCTTGCGCCTCCAAGGGCTGCTGGTCGAACCCGGCACGTTCCCCGCCTCTGCGATAAAAACCTTCGCTTCCGATCGGCCGGAAATGGCCGGTGCCGCTGGTCTGCACCTCTACCAGCCACTCGAGCGCCGCCAATCCCACTTCCAGTGCTTTTGTCTCGGGCAAGCGGGCACCGCTCGCAATCAATGCCTGGGGCAGGCGGGCATTGTCATAGGAGAGGACATCCTCGAACCAGTTCCAGCCCTTCCGCGAATGCCGCTCCCACAGCGCGATCAACCGTTCCACCAGCAGGAGCCGCATGCGGTGCGCCTGAAGATCGCCGGGAAAGGTCTTCAGATACTCATGGAGCCCGATCAAGGCGAAAGCCCAGGCACGGGGCGAGGTGAAGGACTCGACCGCGGGCAATCCTCCTTGGAAGAGTTTCAGGCTGAGGAGGCGACGGCCGTCATTGCGCAACCACGCCGCACCCGTCGCGACCGACCACAGGGCTCTCCCGTGGCTGTCCTCGCTGCCGGCTTCCTCCAGCCACTCCCGCTGATGGCTCATGAAATTCCTGAAGCGGCCGTTGCCTTCGTTGAAGGCCGCCGCCAGGAATGCCAGGTAGGTGGTCGACAGCCTCTCCGCCAATGGATCCCCGCTGCCGTCGAGCTGATTGCAAAGGATGAAGGCCCGCGCGTTGTCGTCGGTGCAATAGCCCTCGCGGTAATTCGGAACATCGAAGAGGGCGTGCTGGAAGATACCGGTGCCGTCCGTCATCCGGGCGATGTGGTCGAGCTTCAGCGGTGGCAGGTGAACTGCACGGCGGGCGGGAAATTCCGCGACCTTCGGAGTCTCCTCGCGGGCTCTGATGAAGGACTCCCGATAGAGGTGCCCCACCCGGGACCAAATCATCGCCCGTCCTCCTTCGTATGCCTTTCGCCGCAGTTCCTCCATCACCGGAGGATTGTCGAGCAGCCGCTGAATGGCATCGCAGATCGCGCCGGAATCGCGGGAGGGGACGAGGATGCCGCTTCCGTCCTCCAGCAATTCGTGGGCATGCCAGTAGGGAGTGGAAATGACCGCCTTCCCGGCACCGTAAGCCTGCGCGAGCGTGCCGGAGGTGATCTGGGCTTCGTTGGGATAGGGAGTAAGATAGATATCCGCGGCAGCCATGAAGCCCAGCAACTCCTCCATGGGGAGGTAGCGCTCTTCAAACCTCACGTTGGCGGCGACGCCCAGATCGACGGCGAGGGCCTTCAGCGACTCGCGGTACTTCTCGCCCTCGCACGCCACGAGATTGGGATGGGTGGCTCCCACAATCATGTAGAGCGCCTCCGGATGAGCCGCGGCGACCTGAGGCAGGGCACGTATCCCGTACTCGATCCCCTTCCCGGGCCCCAGCAGGCCGAAGGTGAGCAACACCTTCCGCCCGGCGAGTCCCAGGCGTTCTTTCTCCCGGACTCCATCGCTCCACTCGAGATCGGGGATCCCGTGGGGGATGACGTCGATCTTCCGCGGATCCGCGCCGTAGGTCTCGCAGAGGATGTCCGCTCCCCGGCGCGCCATCACCACCAGGCGGGCACTGCGCCGGATGAGCTCCTCCATCACCTTGCGCTGCTCCACATCGGGCGTGGCGAGCACGCTGTGCAAGGTGGTCACCACCGGCATCTTCACCTCCCGTAGAAGCGGGATGAGAAAGCTCCCTGCGGGCCCTCCGAAGATACCGAATTCGTGCTGCAGGCAAAGCACCTCGACGTCGGCCCGGTTCAAAGCCGTCGCCGCTCTCCGGTAGGAGGCCGGATCTCTTTCCTGGATCAGGAAGCGCACTTCGGGCGGATACTCCAAGCCCTCCCTTCCCATTGCCGCCACAATGCAGTCGGCTTCCGGAACCGCCGCTCCGACGGCACCCAAGAGGTCATTCGTAAAGGTCGCGATTCCGCACCGGCGGGGGGGATAGCTTCCTAGGAAAGCGATCCTTCCGATCGAACCGGAGCGGGAAGCGAGGGGAGATTGAAAACGTGGCAGAGGCTCGATGGCGGGGCTTTGCATGCGCAAGCTTTAGCGAAAAACATGCCCGGGCGCGGGAGCGGTGGAGGCCTTGAGAGAACATGCTCCGCCGCGATGCGACCCGGTGGCCCGCAGTGAGACGAGAGGTCGCATTGCAATAGTGAATTGCCGGATGCAACGACAGCCGCCCGCAGTGTCCCGGCTCCATGAGAGCAGGCACTCGGGGGGCCTCCGCAGGCGTTGTCTTCTCGGGGGTCATGATCTGGCCGGTCTCGGGCTCCCCCCTCCCCCCCGCGACACCTCGCGGCTGCCCTTTTTTCATCCTTGGTTATCAGTGCCTCCGCAGAAATACGGCAACTTGGGCAAGCTGCATCTAACACGCCGCTCTTCGACGCAAAATGCATATCGCCGGTGACGCCGGGGGTCTGGCTTTGCCGTCTTCCTGCCCGCCCCTTCAAGGCTGGTGACCTCTTCCTGCCGCAGGCACTCTGCTTGCTCGGCTAGGCGCTTGCCATGAAGACCAAATCATCATTCATCCGCCCGCTTGTCCTTACGTCCGCCTTTGCCATCGCCATGGGCGGAACCGCCTCCGCGGGGATTAGCGACATTACCGTCTTTACCACAGCCGACCTGGATATATCGGGCAGTCTGAGCACCACGGAGTTCAACACCACTCTGGATGCCGGACTCTCGGTGCGTGCCCAAGCCAGGACTTTCAGAAGGGCCGACGCGAATCGCAACGGGGACATCCAGCTCAACGAATTCCTCCTGTTCCGCGGGGCCCTCGATCCTGCCAATCGTCTCGAACGCTCTTTCTTCCTAGGTGATGCGTCGATCGATGGCTCCCTTACTTTCGACGAATTCACGAACACCTACAGGGCCAGGTTATCCCTGGTGAAGGTGAGGCGGAACTTCCTGCGGGCGGACGTGAATGCGGACAGCACGGTGACGATGTCCGAATGGCTCAGCTTCCGCCGCGGGGAGACGCCACCACTCTCCGGCTATACCATCTTTGAATTGGCGGATTTCGATGCGAACGCCCAGATTACCCTTACCGAATTCGGCTATTGGCTTCCACGGACCGCCGCCCAGGCAAAGGTCGAAGCACGTTTCACACGTTTCGACCTCAACGCGGACGGCATTCTCACGACCGACGAGTGGAACCCAGGGGTCCGGCAGTGACCCCTTGCCTGTCGGGGCCCCGGAATCCGGGCCTGGAGGCGGGCACCGTCCGATGCATGCAACACCGGCGCGCCCCGGGGGTTTGACCGCTTGGCGGATCAACGAACGCGGGCGCGTCGGCAATGCTGCGTCTCTAGCAGCGGTACCAAATAGTCAAATCCCGCACTAAGGATTTCACTTAGCCCTCCCATCTTGCTCCGAATCCGGGTGCCATGACATCCTGGAGAGATGCCGCCACCTCTCTATGCAAGCCTCCACGATCTGAGGGAGGCGATCGCGAAGCGCCGGGTAATCCGGTTCCTCTACAAAGGCACCATCCTTCTTGCCGAACCTCACCTTCTGGGCCACGCCGCCCGGACGCGGGCACTAGTCCTGGAAAGCTGGGTACGGGGAGAGAACGAAGGATGGCGAAGATTCCGCTTCAATGAGATTCGGGATCTCGTGGTGACCGAGGAACATTTTCCCGTTCGCTCCGACTTCACGACGCAACAACAGAAGATCCTGGGAATAGACACCTATTGCCGCTGATCCAGCCCTTTGATGTTACGGTTTCGCTAGGGCCACCGCTCCCTCAGGACCGACCACCGTGAGAAGAAGCCTCTCCGCCGCCGGGATGTGCCCCCATCAGCACCTCCCGCAAGCGCCCGATGTGAGACTCTATCTCCGCTATCCGGTCGGGGAGGGTGCCGGGGGCGTTGAGCGAATCGGCCATTGACCGCAGGAGGAACTTTCGCTCCTCCAGCATCCGCAGCGCCATCCACAGGGTCTCATCCAGCTTCTCCCTCTGGGCACCGACTACCGATTCCGGTCCGTAGGAATGACCGGCATGGCAGCGGAAGTGGATCGCAGGCCTCTGCCCGACTTCCCACAGTGTTCCACCACAGTCGGGACAAGTCACGGCGGTCCTCGTTCCGAGTTCGTCCATCGCGTTCGGCCCGGCATGCGCACGTGCCGTAATTGCCGCTTCGATCTCTAGATCACGCGGCGTCTCTACCTGGGGCGGCGGGCCCTCCTGAAGCGCGTCCGAAATCAGGGCCCCCATCGAGGCTAGCGGCACGACATGATGTGGTGCGGCCCTCTTCAGCGCGTTGGAGGGCATGTCCGGATAGGTGGCGTCTTCGGGATCCTGAACGACGCACAGGCCCCCACATCTCTTGATGGCGGTAAGCCCTGCGGATCCATCGTCCAGCATGCCGGTCAGAATCACCCCGATAACCTTGTTCCCGTAAGCTACCGCGGCGGACCTGAACAGCGGGTCGATCCCCGGACGCCAGCGGTTCTCCCGCGGCCCGCGAACCACCGAGATCCTGCCTTCCTCCAACAGGACGTTATGGTCTGCGGGAGCGAGGTAAACAACGCCCGGGCGCAGCCGGGTACCATCCGCCGCCACCTCGCATCGCCACTGCGTTCCGCGCCGGATGGCAGGGAGCAGGTTTTCCACGCGTACTTCCGGCCCCACATGCAGGACGGCAAGCACCACCGCATCCGCTGGATGAGGAAGGCGCGATACGAATTCGGACAAAGCTGCAAGTCCTCCTGCGGAGGCTCCCACCACGATGAGGCGGAAAGAAGCAGGCTCGTCATTACTTTGGCGGCGATCGGCGGGATGCGGGTTCTCTGGCATGGTCGTCCCGCTTCTTCCCTCTGCGGTCCTTCAGTTTAAGCGGATCGCCGGCAAATCGCAAATGGCGGCCCCGACTAATTGCCCGAATCCGCGAGACTACCGTGGGCCATCCGGTTGCTCTCGCCCGGGGGGCGGCGCCTCCGGCTACGTCCCCCGAGAACCTGGGGGGCAGGATATGCGCAGAGACTGAGCCGTCCGGCGTGGCGGAGAATTCCCGAAGGACGCTTACTTCATCACGTCATGGTTGCTCCGCTTATAACCGGTGTGCCGGTTCGCGACCCCTTCGCCGAACGTCCCTTCCTTGTCTTTTGGGAGGTTACCCGGGCTTGCGCACTGGCCTGCCAGCATTGCCGCGCCGAGGCCCAGCCGCGGCGGCATCCCGATGAGCTGGATGAAAAGGAGGCTCTCCGTTTGGTCGAGCAGCTCGCCGCTCTCGCGCCGCCGATGCTGATCCTGACCGGCGGCGATCCCTTGATGCGGCGCGACGTGCTGAGCATTGCCCGCCGTGCGACCGATTTCGGCATGCGCGTCGGCCTCAGCCCGTCCGGTACCCACCGGCTGATGAACTTCGACTTTTCCGCCATCCGCGATGCGGGCATCGATCGCATCTCGCTAAGCCTGGATGGGGCGACGGAGGAGAGTCACGACCGCTTTCGCGGCGTGAAGGGAACCTTTGCCCGCACCTTGAAGGCGGTCGAGATGGCGCGAGACGCAGGGCTGTCAGTCCAAATCAACACGACGCTCACGCGCTCGAATCTGCACGAATTCCCGGATTTCCGCCGCCTGATGTTCCAACTCCGGCCGGCGATGTGGAGCGTTTTCGTGTTGGTGCCGACCGGCCGTGCCGGTGCGGACGAAGTCCCGGCTCCCGAGGACCTCGAACGGATCTTCGAGGAGATGGCGGACCTTGTTGGTAAAGCTCCGTTTGCCATCAAGACGACGGAAGGCCATCACTTCCGCCGGGTGCTCGCCCAAAGCGGCAAAGGCGGCGACAAGGGCAGGCAGGGCATGCGCTCGCCGCTCGGCATCCGCGATGGTCGCGGCGTGATGTTCATCTCCCACACGGGCGTCGTCAGCCCGAGCGGCTTTCTTCCCTTCGACTGCGGCAATGTCCGGGATCGACATCCCGCGACAATTTACCGCGAGCATCCCCTATTCGTCAGCCTGCGCGATTCGGATGCGCTCGGGGGGAAGTGCGGTCGCTGCGAATTCCGCAAGATCTGTGGCGGCTCGCGTGCCCGTGCCTACGGCGTAACCGGCGATCCTTTCGCGGAGGATCCCTCCTGTTCCTATCAACCCGCTCGTTGACCCTGCCCCCGGGAAGTCCTTCGAAGAACTCCACACCAGTATCATGATCAACCTCACCCGCCTCTGGACCGGCCAGGCCCAGCCTGCCGATGACCTCCGCTATGGTCGCGGCCACGCTTCCCCGCATAGCGCCCGGGCCCGCCGGCCCATCGTCGTCTGGAATATCACCCGTACCTGCAACCTCCGCTGTGTCCACTGCTACTCGGATTCAATGGCGATGAAATATCCCGGCGAGCTGAGCTGGGAGCAAATGCAAGAGGTGGTGAAAGACCTCGCGGGCTACCGGATCCCCTCGCTGCTGCTCTCCGGCGGGGAACCGCTGATCCATCCGCGTTTCTTCGATCTCGTCGAGACCGCATCGCAGGCGGGACTGAAGCTGACCATCTCCACGAACGGCACCTTGATCACGCCGGAGAAAGCGGCACTGCTGAAAGTGGCTAACGTCGCCTACGTCGGCATCTCGCTCGATGGCATCGGAGAGGTCCACGACCGGTTCCGCGGGAAGGAAGGAGCCTTCGATGCCGCCGTGCGCGGCTTCCGGAACTGTCACGAGGTCGGCCAGAAGACAGGACTGCGCCTGACCCTCACCCGCCACAACGTGGAAAACATCGGGCAAATCCGCGACTTTATCGAGGATCACGAGATCCAGCGGGTATGCTTCTAGCATCTGGTCCCCGCCGGTCGGGGAGCGGAGCTTCAGGTGCTGGAGCCGGACGCCGCCCGCGGGGTGATCGATACGCTTATCGCCCGGGTGGAGGCTTGGCACGCGCAGGGTATCGACCGCGAGTTACTGACTGTCACCCAGCCTGCCGATGGAGCTTACCTGCTAGTCCGCATGGAGCGCGAGAACCACCCGAACCTCGTCCAGGCCCGCCAACTTTTGGCTTGGAACGGCGGCGGTGCCAACAGCTCCGGCCGCGGCATCGCCAATATCGATACGCAAGGCAATGTTCATCCCGATCAGTTCTGGCAAGACGTGGTCTTGGGCAATGTGAAACGGATGGCCTTCTCCCGCATCTGGGAAGGCGGAAATGAACTCTCCGCACCCGTTCTCGACGAAATTCGCTCGATCGGGACGTTATCCGTGGACGAGCGCCGCGAACGCATGCACGGCCGCTGCGCGAGCTGCCAGTGGTTCAATATCTGCGGCGGCGGCTTCCGCACCCGCGCCGCCTTTGCCAACCACGACCTGTGGGGCAGCGATCCGGGGTGCTACCTCAGCAACGAAGAGATCGGCACGGACCTGGCGGTTTGTTAAGCTACCCGGCAATGAAGCGATGGACTCGGCTTCGACCCCGGCAAAGGAAATTCAGGCAGGATGATTCCGCAGATCTTGCGGAACTCTCACCCGATCCGCTTAGAAAGCGAAATGTACTTCCGCAATAACTCCGATTCATCATCTTGAATCCAGCCGAAAGGCATCTGTCATGAAACACATCGCCATCACCCTTGGCTTGCTGGGAGCCTTGATTCCCTGCCACGCGGAAAGCGAGATCCGCTCGAACGGGGCCGTCAAGCTGCCACCTGAAATCCGCAGCGAAGAGGTCGCCGTCCTCACCGATCCGCCGAACGTCCCGCCCCCGATCACCCGGAAGCACCCGGCCAAGGTGGTGGTGAAGCTCGAGGTGATCGAGAAGGTGATGCGGATGTCCGATGGCGTCGATTACACCTTCTGGACCTTCGGCGGTTGTGTGCCGGGCAAGTTCATCCGCGTGCGGCAGGGCGACTTCGTCGAATTCCATCTCATGAATCACCCCTCGAGCAAGATGCCGCACAACATCGACCTCCACGCGGTGACCGGCCAAGGCGGCGGGGCGGCGGCGTCCTTCACCGCACCGGGGCACAGCTCGACCTTTTCCTTCCGCGTCCTGAACCCCGGCCTCTACATCTACCACTGTGCCGTCGCGCCGGTGGGCATGCACGTGGCGAACGGGATGTACGGTCTCATCTATGTCCAGCCGGAGGAAGGCCTGCCCGAGGTGGACCGCGAGTTTTATGTGGTGCAGGGCGACTTCTACACCAAGGGCCGCAACGGCGAGCAGGGCTTGCAGCCTTTCGACATGGAGAAGGCGATCGATGAAAAGCCGGATTACGTCGTCTTCAATGGTTCCGTCGGAGCGACGACCGGCGACAAGGCGATGACGGCGAAGAAGGGGGAAACGGTCCGGGTGTTCTTCGGCAACGGCGGCCCCAACTTGTCGTCATCCTTCCATGTGATCGGCGAGATCTTCGACAAGGTATACGTCGAGGGCGGCACCAAGACCATCAACGAGAATGTCCAGACCACGATGGTGCCGGCCGGCGGCTCGGCGATCCTCGAGTTCAAGTGCGAGGTGCCCGGGACGCTGATCCTGGTCGATCACGCCCTGACCCGGGCCTTCAACAAGGGGGCGATCGGCATGATCAAGGTGGCCGGCGATCCCGAACCGCCTACCTATTCGGGAAAGATCGACGACATGGTTTACCTGCCCGAAGGCGGCACGCCACAGACGATGCCCCAGGAAGGCAAGCCGCTGGCCTCCGCGACGAACAAAACGGAGCGCATCGATCGCGGCAAGAACGTGTTTGCCACCAACTGTCTCGCGTGTCACCAGGCGGAAGGCCAGGGTATTCCCGCCGCTTTCCCGCCTCTGGCAAAGTCGGACTACCTGAATGCCGACGTGGATCGTGCGATCGGAGCAATCGTTCACGGTCTCACCGGTGAGATCACGGTGAACGGCAGCAAATACAACAGCGTGATGCCCGCCCTGGCCCTCAACGACGAGGATATCGCCAATGTTCTGACCTTCGTCCTCAACACGTGGGACAACAAGGGCGGCGAGGTAAAACCGGGGGACGTCGCGAGAGTTCGCGCTGAAAAGAAATGAACCGCCCCCTCGCGATCCTGTCCGGTTGCTTGCTTGCCGTCGTCTCGGCCGAAGAGCCGATGGCCAGGATTGAAGGCGGCAGCTACCGGCGGCCCCTGGAGAAAAGCGGACAAACGCGGCAGGTCGCCACCTTCCTCCTCGATGTCCGCCATGTGACCAACTCCGAGTATCTGGCGTTTGTCACCTCCCATCCCGAGTGGCGGCGCTCGCGGGTGAACCGCCTCTTCGCCGACGGCAGCTACCTGCGCCACTGGACCGGCGACACCGAACTCGGGCCGCTGGCCGCTCCGGATGCTCCGGCCACGAACGTCTCGTGGTTCGCCGCCCGCGCTTTTCTAAAAGCCCAGGGAAAACGCCTGCCGACTCTCGACGAGTGGGAGTTCGTAGCCCGCGCCGACGAGCGGCAGGTCGATGCGACCGGCGACCCGGAATTCCGCAAACGCATTCTCGCGTGGTATTCGAAGCCTGCGCCGGACATCCTGCCGGCGTCGGGCACCATGCCCGCCAACATCTACGGCGTCCGTGGCCTGCATGGGCTGGTATGGGAATGGACGAGTGATTTCGTCGCCTCCATGACCGGCGGCGAATCGCGCTCGGACGGCTCTCCGGAGGGTTCGCTCTTCTGTGGTGGCGCGGCCATTGATCCCAATCAGGCTCTCGAGTATGCCGACTTCATGCGCGTCGCCTTCCGCTCTTCCTTACAGGGCACCTTTTGCCTCGAAGGTCTTGGCTTCCGAGGCGCGAAAGATGCGCCCGCTCCCGCCGCTCACACACCATGAAAGCACTGCTCCTTCTCTGTCTATTAGGAAGCCCCGTCGCGTCCGGCGCTGAAGATCATCCCGCTCCCGCCGCCGACACTTCCCTGCAGCAGGCCTCGCTCTACGCCCTCGATGGGACCTGGACGAACCAGTCAGGCACAAAGCTCGCATGGAAGGAGTCCGCCGGCACGACCCGCATCGTCGCGCTCGGCTACGCGACCTGCAAGGGAGTCTGCCCGCGTATCATCGGCGACATGCAACGGATCGAGAAGGAACTCGATGCCGCGGAGAAGACCCGCTGCCGCTTTACCTTCATCTCGCTCGATCCCGCCAATGACAAAGTGCCTCAGCTCAAGGCGCTCGGCGAGCGCCACAAGGTCAACCTGGCGCATTGGGATCTCCTCACCGGGGATCAGGAGTCGGTCCTTGAACTCGCCGTGGCCTTGGGCGTCCGCTACGATCGCCTGCCGAACGGCGTCGATTTCGCGCACTCGTATCTCATCGCCGTGATCGGCCCGGACGGGCGTTTGCTCCACAAATGGACCGAGCCCGCCGAAGGGCCGGGGCCGTCGGTCCTCGTGGTGAAGAAGGCGCTGGGCAAGTGACCGTAAGCCGGGTCTTTCCCGCCTCACCTATCCTGTGGCCGGTGACAGATGTCCATCGTCACGCCGCGGCGTTGCTGGAGAGAAGCACGACGTTCGTTCTGCGTTTCGATCGCCCCAAGGCCCTCGCAGTCGTCCTTTCATAGAAGAAGCCGGTCGCCGGGGATGGCTTTTCCCGGCGACCAGCTCGATTTCCTCGGACTCCATTACTGGATCTGCCCTCCGGCAGTCCGCAATGGTCGAAGGGCTACGCCCGGGCAGCGTGCTCAGGCGATGCCTCCGGGCGATTCACCGCTTTCCAGCGCCTGTGCCGCGGGAAAGAGCACCGAGTTCTCCAGGTGGATGTGCACGTGCAAGTCTTCCTCCAGCTCGGCCAGCCCGGCGAAAAGCGCGCGGTAGGTATTGCACGCCTCCGGGGGCGGCGCGTAGCCATTCGTCAGCTCGCGCAACCGGGCCAGCGCGGCACCCGCGTCGTCGTGCTCGTGAAGCATGCACGCGATAGGACCATCGAGCGGCATGGAAGCGGAGTCCCCCCGGGCGATGGCCTGAATGGCGGGGAACAGCATCTGCTCTTCCTTCATCATGTGCTCGGCCAGCTCCGCCGCCATGCCGCTGAAAACTTCATAAACGTCCACCAGCGAGGGCGTGTGGGCGCCGTGCACCTGGGCCACGCGCGCCGACATCGCGTGCAGGCGCGGTAGTTCGCCTCGCAGGTAGGAGTGGTGCTTCTCGACGATGTAGTCCGCCAGTTGTTCCGGAGGAAATGTCGCGGGGTTTATTTCGGGCGCGGGCTTGTCGCGCAGTTCGGCCTCCAACTGTTCCACCACCGATTCGAGGGCGACGCCCTTCTTTTCGCAGGCCTCGCGCAAGGTGCGTCCGCCTTGGCAGCAGAAGTCGATACCGAAGGCTTGGAAGATCCGGGACTGGGACGGGCGCCCGGCGACAATCTCGCCGACAGTCCGGTCCGGCAGCGGTGTACCCGCAGGAGAAAAAGCGATCGTGGAGTGACTCATAACGGCGGCACCATGGATCTGCCCTTCCCATCATTCAAGAATAAAAGATATAAAACTCGTAATTGTCGATCTGGCTGCCATGAATTCGTCCGTCCCATCACTCCCCAGCCAGCTCGAGACCCTGTCAATGCACCGATCATGAACGCGCCGACTCTTTCAAGATCCTCCGTGAAGACCGCTACCGCCTGCCCTGTGGAGCCCTGCGGGCTAGCCTTCGAACCTGTATTCGCGACGCCCGACATCTCGCCCTTCGATGAGATCAGGTGGGAGTTCCGAACCGCAGAGATCACCGACGACAGGGGAAAAGCGGTCTTCCGGCAGGAGAATGTCGAGATCCCCGCCGGGTGGAGTGAGCTGGCGACAAAGATCGCCGTATCGAAGTATTTCTATGGCGATCCCACCCTTGGAAACGACCCATCCAGCGGCGGCCGGGAGAGCTCGGTGCGTCAGTTGATCCACCGTGTCACCCGCACCATCGCGGACTGGGGCATGGAGGACGGCTATTTTGCCGATCAAGCAAGCGCCGAGGTTTTCTATCAGGATCTCGCCTGGCTCTGCCTCCACCAGCATGGCGCATTCAATTCACCGGTGTGGTTCAATGTCGGGCTCTACCATCAGTATGGCATCGGTGAGGAAGGCGGGGAGGGAAACTGGTACTGGGATATCGAAGACGGTCGCGCACGCCGCTCCCCCGGCCCGTATCACTACCCCCAAGCCAGCGCCTGCTTCATTCAGGGCGTGGAGGATACGATGGAGGACATCATGCGCCTCGCCAGCTCGGAGGCCACGCTCTTCAAATTCGGCTCCGGCACCGGCACCGACCTTTCCACCTTGCGCTCAACCCGTGAAAAACTGTCCGGCGGCGGCCAGCCGTCGGGACCACTGTCCTTCCTCCGTATCTACGACCAGGTGGCGAATGCGGTGAAGTCCGGCGGCAAAACGCGCCGCGCGGCGAAGATGAACACCCTGAAAGACTGGCACCCGGATATCGAGGAATTCATCGACGCCAAGACCATCGAGGAAAAGAAAGCGTGGGCTTTGATCGAGCAGGGTTACGATGGAAGCTACAATGGGGATGCCTATGGCTCGGTGATGTTCCAGAACGAGAACTTGTCGGTGCGAGCCAGCGACGAGTTCATGCAGGCCGTCGTGGATGGCACCGAGTGGTGGACGCGCCGCGTTAGCGACGGCGCGCGATGCGAGAAAAAGGACGCGCGGACGCTGCTACGGAAGATTGCACTCGGCACTTGGACCTGCGGCGACCCGGGGATCCAATTCGACAGCACCATCCACCGCTGGCACACCTGCAAGGGCAGCGGCCGCCAACATTCGACCAACCCTTGTTCCGAATATCTCTTCCTCAACGATACCGCCTGCAACCTCGCCTCGCTCAACCTGGTCCGCTTCCAGAAAAGCGACGGCGCTTTCGACACGGTGCGCTTCGAGGCAGCCGTCCGCCTTTTCCTCCTCGCGCAAGAGATCCTCGTTGACCGTGCGAGCTACCCCACCGAGGCAATCGCGGAGAACTCCCATGCCTTCCGCACCCTGGGTCTCGGCTACGCGAATCTCGGTGCGCTGATTATGGGCCGTGGCGTGGGCTACGACAGCGATGAAGGCCGCGCACTTGCCGGCGCGATCACCTCCCTGATGACCGGAGCCGCCTATCAGGTCAGCGCCGAGCTCGCCGCCGCGATAGGCCCCTTCCCCTCCTATCACGATGCCCGCTATGGTCGGGTGATCTCCCCTCCGGCCGCGTCAAATGTCCCATCGATGATCGAGGTCATCGAGCGCCACCATTCCTACGCCTTCGGGCTTTCCCGCGATGGCGATCACGCGCCGCTGGTCGAGGCGGCGCGGCGAGCTTGGGACCGCGCGCTCGACGCCGGCCGCAGCCACGGCTTCAGGAACGCACAAGTCACCGTACTCGCGCCGACCGGCACGATCGGTTTCCTCATGGACTGCGACACCACCGGCATCGAGCCCGAGATCGCGCTGGTGAAATACAAGCTGCTCGCCGGCGGCGGGATGCTGAAACTCGTCAATCGCACGGTCACGCCGGCGTTGAGGCGCCTCGGCTACGGGGACGATGAGGTCGCCGGCATTCTCGCCCACATCGAAAAGTGGGACACGATCGAAGACATCACCGATCCCGACAGCGGTGTGATTGTTAGAAGTGGCTTGAAAGAGGAGCACCTGCCGGTCTTCGATTGCGCCTTCAAAGCCCATCACGGGACCCGCAGCCTGCACTACCGGGGTCATCTGAAGATGATGGCCGCCGCCCAGCCCTTCCTTAGCGGGGCGATTTCGAAGACGGTTAACTTGCCCGAAAGCGCGACGGTGGAGGACATCATGCAGGCCTATGTGGAGGCATGGCAGCTCGGCCTGAAGGCGGTGGCAATCTACCGGGACGGCTCGAAGCGCAGTGCCCCGCTCAATACCAGGAAAAGCTCCGGAACGGGCGACGACACGCCGGGCACGGCACTCGCGGACTTGCTCCGGGAAAACCAGGAGCTCCGCCGCCAGCTCGAAACGCCGGTCCGGCGGCCGCTAAACGGCACCCGCATGTCGCTTACCCATCAGTTCGAAGTCGCCGGCCACAAGGGCTTCCTCACCGTCGGCTTCTACCCGGATGGCCAGCCCGGCGAGATCTTCATCCAAATGTCCAAGGAGGGCAGCACCATCGGCGGGCTGATGGACACCGTGGCAACTCTGACTTCGCTGTCGCTGCAATACGGCGTACCGCTGGAAGAACTGGTGAACAAGTTCGCTTACCAACGCTTCGAGCCGAGCGGCTACACCAACAACCCCGACATCCGCACCGCCTTCAGCATCACGGACTACGTCTTCCGCTGGATGGGCTGCGAATTCATCAAGGGGTATCGCGAGGCCACTTCTCCGCATCACGGTCAAACGGAGCTGCCGCTTCCCGAAATTGCCGAGATGGAACATGCCGCGATCAATCGCCCGGTCCGGGACCTGAGTGTCGAGACTCCCGCCGCCGCTCGCGCGGACCGGGTCAGGGCCGCGCTGGGAACCGCCTATATGGGCATCACTTGCTCGAACTGTGGCTCGGACAAGGTGATCCGCGCCGGAGCTTGCGGCGTCTGTACCCAGTGCGGGACCAGCCAGGGATGCAGCTGATTCTTAAATCATGCGTTTCACGCCACTTTTGAAGATTGCGATCTAAGGCGTTTGCGGCGAAGCAAGTCACAGGAAATCTTGATGTTCGGTTACGGAAAAACAAGTGGGTGCGCGGTCGCGGCAATGAGCGCGCTGGCGGAGTGCCATGCGGATGATACACAGCTTAGCTCCCAGCAGATCGCGGAGTCGCGCAACCTGTCGCAGCCCCTGGTAGCGAAGGTCCTGACCGTGCTCTCCCAAGCGGGTTTCGTCCATGGCACCCGGGGCCCGCGCGGCGGTTACCGGCTGGCACGTGAGCCGGAGTCGATCACCCTCTTTGAAGTGGTGGACCAGTTCGAGGGACACCGCGACCCGAGCACTTGCCCCTTCGGCCCCGGCTATTGCGGCACGGGTGATCCCTGCCCGCTACACGATCTCCTGATCAACATGAACGAGTCCGCGGCAGGGCAGCTCAAGAGAGCAAACTTCGGAGCTTTCGTCGGCCATGGCAAGCCGTCCTCATGAAAAAGCCCGCTCCAGCCGGTGGCCGGGCGGGCATTGCGCCAGCGGAATTTACAAGGGTAGAGCTGCCGGCTTTCCTCAGAAACGCCACAAGAGGTCGAGCGTGATGCGGTCCTCCATGATGCCGTCTTCCTTGCTGGTCAGCGGGATCTCATACGCCGCGCCGGCATCCAAATGATCCGTAAGCCGCGAGCGGAACCCGAGTGCGGCGGTGACGAAATCGCGGTTCTGGGAAGCATTGGAGGCCCCGAAGTTCAGCAGGTCCGAGCCCTCGAATGTAGCGACCACCGGCACGCCACCCCCGGCCTGGCTGAAGAAGCTCGGCCGGCCGCTGCCAGCCTCCAGCACGTGGTGCCAGTTGACTTCCACCAGAGGAATGAACCAGCGGGAGGTCTCGTAGCTCGCGTGGGCGCTGGTGAACGACGTGGTGGCCATCTGCCCGTCGAAGGGGAGATGCACGCCTGCTCCGGCCGCGACTTGGAAGCGATCCCACATCTTCAAGCCGGAGAGGATCAAGTTCACCGCGCCGTCCCCCTCGCCTTGAAAGACGTCGTGATTTCCGGTCGGCAACTCGAAGGTGACCGTGCCGCTTAACGCCGTGCTACTAGCAGGATCGTAGATGAACGCATACTTCAGGCCGCCGGCAAGATTGGCGAAGCCGGATTCGTCGGACCACAACGGCCGGGTACCTGCATCGATGTTCACGTAGCCGTCCTTGGTGGCCACGATTGACAGGCGTTCGCTCAGGGCGATCTCGAACTGAAGCGCGTAAACCTGCACGTCGCCGCCCATTGGCAACGGACCCGCGGTAGTATTCACGAAGCCCGGCAAGCGCTGGAACATCGCGATCGCATGGACATTCGTCGTGGGCAGCGCGAGATCGAAGAGCGTGGGGTTGGAGATCGGGCGGCGGGCGTTCTCAAAGCCTCCCGCGGTATCAACCGCCGTGGTCGTCAGGGCGCCGGAGGATTGGCTGGAAACCGTCCCCGCGAAGGCTGCGGTGGACGCAAGGGCGAGCGGCATGAGAATGGCTTGAGTCATGTTCATAGGATGCAATTTGATTACACACGCATCCTGTCCTATCAGGAGCATCGGTTCTAACCGCCGCATGCGAGATGCTGCGCATATCCTGCACTGGCGGCGGGCAGCGATCTCATAAGGAGCCCGCCAGCCGCAACGATGCCTTTACCCCTCAGCGGGCATGCGTGCGGGCAGGCCGAACGCTCAACAGCAAGTCCACAGGCTTTCAGGTTCGAGCCGCCGGTCCCGCAGTCGCTCGTCAAGCCATGCCGTGGTCACGTTGGCGACTTCGTACAAGCTGCCCCTTTCCGTGAAACGATGCGTCGCGCCTTTGATGACCTTCACGCGTCGGGCAGCGGGAGCGTGGGCGGCAAACTCGCGGTTCGATCTCAGGGTGCGGCGATCATTCTCGCCCGCCACCAGCAGGACCGGCAGATCCGCATGCCGCGCCGGCTCCGCGATCAGATCAGTGCGGGCGGCCCGGCAGACGACGGTGAGAATCGCCGGCATCGCCGCCGCAGCACCTAGCGCTGCGGCAGCGCCGGCATCCGAGCCGAAACAGGCGACCGGTAGATCCGCGAGCTGGTCCTGCGACTTCACCCAGGTGATCGCTGCGGCGACCCGTTTTGTTAGGTAAGGTATTTCGAGACAAAGAAGGCCTCTGACAGCCTCCGGCGAAGCCTCCCCCGGCGTCAGCAGGTCCAGTAGCAGCGTCGCGTAGCCTTTCTGATGAAGCTTCCACGCAATCGGCCAATTTTGGGCGTTCGTCCAACCGCCATGGGTGGCGTGCGCGAAGACGACGAGGCCGCGGGGCTCATTCGGGATGGCGAGTTCGCCACGGACGGAGGCTCGGCCGCATGGAATCTGCACGTAGGAAATGGAGCTTTCGGAAGCGGAGGTATTCATGACTTGCAGGGGGCGGCGTGATGGAGCCGCCCAAGCCCTCGCGGCAGAGATCCGGCGACACCTACATCCTTACGCCCGCCCGATGATCCGTTCGCTGCATTACCTCTGATATGCCGCGCGGATCTTGATGACCCGCCGCTGACAGGAAATGCGCGGAGAATCAGAGGCCGCCGGAGGCAAGGCAAGTCCTCCGGTGCTTTCCTGTGAGCTGCGCCCCGACATTGCCGACCAGACCGTCCCGCCGACCACGGAGCCGTTGGCTAAGAGCAGGCGTACAATCTCATCATGAAAGTTCCCCGAATCATCCAGGGCGGCATGGGCCTTGGCATTTCCAACTGGCAGCTAGCCCGCGCGGTCTCCACCCTTGGCCAACTCGGCGTCGTTTCCGGCACCGCAATCGATCTTATCCTAATCCGCCGCCTCCAGGCCGGCGATCCTGGCGGCCACATGCGGCGCGCCTTGGCCGCCTTCCCCGTCGCACGTGTCGCCAGCCGCATTCTTGACCGCTATTTCATTGAAGGCGGTAAATCTCCCGGCCAGCCCTTCGCAACGAAGCCAATGGT
>CAMPGU010000012.1 GCA_946885645.1 uncultured Haloferula sp. | reverse complement strand
GGGTCCAGCGAACCTGAAACCATGGTCCAGCGCGCCGCCGAACTGGGACTGGAGAGCATCGCCCTTACGGATCACGGCGGCTTTTACGGCTCCGCCCGCGCCTATCACGCCACATTCAAGCATGGCATCCGGGCCATTACGGGAGCTACCGTGGAGATCGACGGCGCCCATGTGCCGGTGCTTTGCGCAACGCGGCAGGGCTATAGGACCCTGTCCCGTCACCTGACCAACGGGCACCTGGGGGAAATGATCTCCCACAAAGGGTTGGACCAGGGCGATCTCATCGCCCTCACCGGAGACCGCGAGGGCCCCGTGATCCGGCATTTGCTGAGGGATCGGAAGGAAGCGGCACTGCACGCGGCACGAGGCCTGATCGAAACCTTCGGGCACGGAAACGTGTACGTCGAAATCCTCCGGCACGGTCTGCGCGACGACGGTCGGCTGAACCGGCATCTGATCGATCTGGCCGCGCACTTGAAGCTCCCGCTGCTGGCCTCGAATGCTCCTCTCCATGCCCGCCGGGAAGACCGCTTGCTGGCGGATGCCTTTTCTTGCCTGCGCCACCACGTGCCGCTCGATGCCGCGGGCACCCTGCTCGAACCGAACGGCGAACGGCACCTCAAGTCCCCGCGGGAAATGGCGGAACTATTTCCGGATCTGCCGGAAGCCTTGAAGAATACCCGCACGCTTTCCGAACGGATCGGGTTCACCTTGGAGAACCTGGACTACAAGTTTCCCGACTTCGCCGGGGAGGACGGAAAGCCGATGTCCCCGGAGGAACAAACCTCTTACCTGAGGCAAAGATGCCGCGAAGGTGCGACCTGGCGATATGGAGCATGCACGGGAACCGTGCGGGACAGGCTCGCGCAGGAGATCGCCTTGATCGGACGCTTGGAGCTTTCGGGATACTTCCTGATCGTGCAGGACATCGTCAATTTCGCGCGCAGCCAAAACATCCTCTGCCAAGGCCGCGGCTCCGCAGCGAACTCGATCGTTTGTTACGTGCTGGGCATCACCAACGTGGACACGGTGCAGAGGAAGCTGGTGTTCGAGCGCTTCCTGTCGGAGAGCCATAACACCGGCTCCCGGAAATCCTGGCCCGATATCGACATCGACTTTCCCTCCGGGGACCAGCGGGAAAAGGTGATCCAGTACGTCTTTCAGAAATACGGTGCGCGCGGCGCCGCGATGACGGCGAACGTCATCACGTACAGACCGAAATCTGCATTCCGGGAAATGTCGAAAGTTCTGGGTTTTCCGCCCTCCGTGGCGGATCGCTTTTCCACCTTGGGAGGATCTTCCCACCACGAAGAGCCGGAGGGCGGAAATTCCCGGGAAGAACGGAGCCTCGCATTCGAGGACCGCATGGCGGACCTCATCCCCCCTTCCCATCCGCGCTTGGCCGCGCTGGATAAGCTCTATCACGCCGTGCTCGGCCTGCCCCGCCACCTTGGCCAGCATTCGGGCGGCATCGTCATCTGCGGCCGCGGGCTCGACGAAGTGGTGCCGATCCAGCCGGCGGCCATGCCCGGTCGCAATGTCGTCCAATGGGACAAGGATGATTGCGAGGACCTGGGGCTCGTGAAGATCGACCTGCTCGGCCTGGGCATGCTCGCGGCGATGGAGGACATGATCCGGATTTGCAGGAGGACGAAGAAGGATTTCGACCTGGCGGATATCGATCTCGAGGACAAGGCGGTGTACGACATGCTCCACCGCTCGGATACGGTCGGCACTTTCCAGGTGGAGTCCCGCGCGCAGATGGCGACCCTCTCGATCCTGAAGCCGAATAACTTCTATGAAGTGGCGATCCAAGTCGCCATCGTACGTCCCGGGCCCATCGTCGGCGATCTGCTCCATCCCTACCTGAGACGGCGGAATGGATTGGAAAAAACCGATTGGATCGACGATCGCTTCCGGGATGTCCTCGAGCGCACCTTGGGCATCCCCCTGTTCCAGGAACAGGTTTTGAAAATGGCCGAAATCATTGCCGGTTTCAGCGGGAGCGAAATGACCAGCCTGCGCCGCGCCATGTCATTCAACCGCTCCGACAAAAGGATGAAGGAAGTGACCGCCAAGCTGCGGGAGTGCATGGCCCGACGCAACGTGAAGGAAGAGGTGCAGGAAAAGGTCGTCCACGCCGTGGGAAACTTCGCCCTCTACGGCTTCCCGGAAAGCCACGCGCTGTCCTTCGCCTCCATCGCCTACTGGTCCTGCTGGTTCAAGGTGCATCACCCCGCCGCCTTCTACACCGGCCTGCTCAACAACCAGCCGATGGGATTCTATTCGGCGCATTCGCTCATCCAGGATGCCAAGCGGCATGGGGTGAAGATCCGGCCGGTCTCCTGCGTACATAGCAGCATCGCCACGGATGTCGCCGGGGACGGGGCCATCCGCCTGGGCCTGCACCGTCTCCGGGGGGTATCGGCAGCCGTCCAAGCGAAGATCGTCCGCGAACGGGAGCAAAGGCCATTTGAATCGCTGGAGGATTTCCTGGCCCGTGTCCGACCCAATGAACCGGAACGCCGCCTCCTCGCAAAAGCGGGGGCGCTCAACGATCTTCCCCGGGTAGCACACCGGCGGGATGCCATGTGGCAGGTGGAGCTGCCGCTTTACGGAGATTTGATCGCGGCGCCGCCCGCGCCGCCCGCATTGGCCATGATGACGCCGGCGGAACGGGTCGCCGCCGATTTCTCCATTCAAGGCGCGTCCACCGGGGCACATCCGATGAAGCTGTGGCGGGAGCGGCATCCGGAGCTTCAATTGCCGCGCGCATGCGACCTGAAAATCCTGCCGCACCGGTTCCCGGTGCAGGTCGCAGGCCTGGTGATCTGCCGCCAGCGGCCGGGCACCGCGAAGGGCCACTGTTTCATTTCGTTGGAAGACGAGACCGGGATCGCGAATCTCTTCGTGCACGTGAAGACCTTCCGGCAACTCAAGCTGGTGATCGTGAGCGAGCCTTTCCTGCTGGCGGAAGGCCGGATCCAAATTTCGGAAGGCGGCCAACCGACGGTTTTCGTCACGGATATCCGTCCCCTGCCGGGAGCAACCGCGGCCCTTGCGGCAGGCTCCCACGATTTCCATTGAAGAATCTGTCATACAACCATCGAAACGGCCTATTCGTGCATGAAATCACGAAACGCTACGTTTGGATCCTCATCTCATGCTTCGTCCTCTCCTGCCCCGCCTGATCTTCCTTCTCTGGATCCTTCCGCGATTTCTCTCCGCGGAGCTGCTCGACACGCTGATTTTCGGTAACGACGGCTCCGAAGCGGCGCACGAAATCACTGCCACGCTGTCGGATTTCAAGAGCGGCGGCCTCGGCGAGCCCTCCCGCCGGCTGCTTCCGGGCGGCCCGTTGCCGTGGCAGGGAGGCACCTTGAAATTCGCGGTCCGCATCGACCCTGAACGGCAGAACTACTTTACCCTCCGCCTCTGGGGCGGTGACGTGAACCACAATCAGATGACCCTTCATGTGGAGGGCAAGCAGCTCGGCTACCGCCACCTCGGCGATATCGAAGCGCTCGACATCGGCACCGACGCGCCCGCCTACCCCGGGCGCTTTTGCTACCGGACCTGCCCCCTGCCGCTGGACCTGACGAAGGGCAAACAAAGCATTGCTTGTGAAATCCGCGCCACCGGCCCGATCTCGGGATACGCCTCCAATTTCGATGGATATCAGAAGGCCATGACCGCGCCTACACGCGGGCTCTACCGCGCCTACACCCACACCGACGGCTGTTTCACTCCCCCTCCCGATGAAAAGCAGGGTGCCTATCCTGAGAATGCCCCCGTGCGCCCTGCTCCGGGGCCCGAGGTGCTCGCCTCCTTGAAGGCCCGCGTGAACTCCCTGATCGATGGCTTGATCCGCCAGCCGGATCGCCCCTGCAACCAGATGCAGACGCTCTTTCTCGCAAAAGCGTGGCACACCGGGTGGACCAACGCCGCCGGCAAGGAGCAGACGATCCGCAAGGTCCTCACCAGCCTTGATGCGCTCTACCGCGGCTACGTGACAAACCCGAAAATCGCCGAAGCCGAGCCTTCGACCTACAATCCCGATTGGTTCGGCCTCGGGCCTTCGGGCCAAGTCCTGGATCTCTTGCGGAAGGAGCTCGAACCCTTCCTTAACGAGGAAATCGACAACGGCAAAGGCGGGCGCGTGATGCGCCGCGAGGCCTTCGCCGACATGCTTCTCGCCTGCCGCGATTGGCACCGGGAGCACCGCCGCCAATACACCAACCAATCGATGATCAACGACCTCTACGGCATCTACCTCGCCAACCGGGGCCTAGCCGTGGTCGCCCGGTCGAAAGCGATGCCGGAAAAAGAGGCGCTGCGCTATCTTTACGAATCCATCGGCCTTGCGCCTTGGCTCGGCAGCGAAAAGGACGGCAAGCCTCTCAAGCCCCTGGGAGAATCCTTTTATCAGATCACCTCGCGGGGCCTCACCAAGGAGCTCGGCTATGTCGGCAATTACGGCGAGGTTCTCGACTGGGTCGCCCAGATTTACGAGGCCACCCGGCCGGCACCTGGAAAGCCGGGCGATCCCAAAATCAAAGCCCAGCTCGTGAAAATCGCCCGCGCCCGTGCGCCCTTCCGGTATCCGATGCTGGATCGGGAGGGATGTCGGGCAATGCTTCTGGAAACCGTGGTCGGCTGGCGGGACGGGCACCACCCGGGCGGCGTCACCTATGACCAGCGGTCCTCTTGGGATGGGTCTCCCTTCGAGGCGGCCGCCGCCACCCTGGATCCTCACCTCTTGGGCTATTCCCAGCAGGCACTCGCCGACAACCAGTTTTATGCCGGCATTGCCGGGCAGATGGAGGAAAGGGGCTTCCGCACCACCTTCGCCCTGATGGGCATCCCGGAACGGTACGAAGCTGTCAAAAGCCAGGCTCCCTCGCCCCACCGCCTGCCGATGTCATGGGACCAGCCGGACTTTGTTTTTGCCGACGAGGAGGATGGCGTGGTCGCGATCAAGAACGGCAAGGAGATCCTCTACGCCTCGCTCTACTGGCGTGCGCGCTACGCCGTGAATTTCCTGGGCCGCGTCCACTACCTCACCCCCGAGGTCGAGAGAGTGGCCACCGTGAAGCTCGATACGGAGTTCAGGCCCTCCGGGCTGGATTATGTCCGGCCGAACTGGACGAACTTCGGCTTCGCCAACGGTGGCCACCGGTATCCGGCGGAGTTTGTTTCCGCCCACGCCGGCGAAAAGCTTCCTATCGCGAAAATCCCGGATGGAATCGTCTTCAAGCCCGGCCAGGAAAATATCCATGCCGGGAAGGGCGACTTCTATCAGCTTCGCTACGGGCCGTACTTGATCGCGATGAACACGAGCGCCGACCGGAGTTTCGACCTGACGGCACCCGATCATGCGGGTATCATCCGCAATCTGACCCACGGAAAAAAGGTGCGCCCCGGCAGCACGGCGAAAATCGCCCCGCGCAGCACGCTCGTCCTGCACTTCGACTAGAAGAGGCCCGGCTGCCCGGACATCCGGTCAGGGCGGCGGCTCAGAGACTACCCGCCATGGATGACGATTGGGATCCCCGGCGGTGGTGGAATTTCGTGCGCCACTCCGTCGGGCTCAGCCCCGTCGCCGAAACGAAATTCCGGTTGAACTGGGAAAGCGAGAGCCCGCCGATGCTGGAGGCGACTTCGGATACCCGGCGTCCCGTTGTCTCCAGCAGCCCGCACGCATACGCCACCCGCTCGTCGCGGAGGATCCTTTTGAAACTCGTACCGGTGATTCGCTCGAACTGCTCGCCCAGGTATCCCGCGGAGAGATCCACGCAGGTCGCCACCTCCGCCAGGCTCATGGCCCGGCACGGGTGGCCGGTGACGAGAGACCACGCCTTCTGAACGGCTTCAGGCCACTCCCGGAGCGGTCTGGTCCCCGAGAGATTCCGCTCCATCGCTTCCAGCATCCGCAACACGACCGGTTCCCGCCAACGCGGCGACGCCTGATCCTCGCTGCGCCTCACCGAGACCAGCCAAGTCCCCCCGCCGGGCTCGGGAAGAGACAGGTTCCAGACATTGGCCGTGTCCGGATTTTCCGGGGCCTCGCCGGCACGGCGATAGTGCAGGCGGACCTCGGCCAAGCGCGAAAGCGCCGAGACATAAGAAGCAAGGGCAGGCCACTTCGGAACTTCTTCCGTCTGAGGCGTCGGGTTTTCAGAAGAGATCATAGGTAGGTTTAAACCGGTATTTTTATTCCGGTGTCGCCTTGAACAGACTCCCTTTTGGCCGAAAATCAAAAAAAACTTACCGGTTTTTTACTTCCGCTATTCAAAATAATCAGCCATTGTCCGCTCATGACCACGACACCAAAACCTTGGGCCCTCCTCAGTCGCCACGGGCATGCCTTGCTCCACCTCGCGAGAAATCCGCGGCTTCGCCTGGTGGATCTCGCCCGGGATATGGATATGACCGAGCGGTCGATCCGTCTCCTCATCGGTTCGCTCGGCCGTACGGAATTCCTCCGGATCGTCAAGACGGGCCGTAACAACTCCTATCAGCTCAATCTGGAGCGCGAACTCCCGCACCCGCTCGAGCGCCGGATTTCCCTGCCGCGCCTCATCGATCTGGCCCTTGAGCTTTCAGAATCGGAGCAAGGGCAGAAAACCGCATCGCGCTGACGTAAGCTTTCCGGGCTCCTCCCCTCCGCCCCTCTCCGAGGATGCGGAATGCAACGTCATCATGCAGGGGGGTAGTTCCGCAGGGGATCATCGGCACCTTAGGTTCCCCCATACCGATTTGATGATCAGAACACTATGCGTAATCTCCTTCCGATGGCATTGATCCCGCAAGATGTCTGGTCATGACCCCATCCACCTCTTCCGATGCCTCTTCCTTGCAGGAGATTCTCACCCGCTATGTCGATTCGCGGGACGGCTATCGGCAGGCGTCCCGATTGGTGCCGCAGGAGGGCTTGGCCCGGTCATTCGCGGCGATCGCGGACCGCCGGGATCTGATTGCAGAAAAAGTGGCGGCCCTCATCGCCGCCGAAGGTTTCCGCCCTGACCCTGAGGGCAGCACCGAGGCAAGCGTCCACCGCTGGTGGCTGCGTCTGCGGGACAAGATGACCGATCAGGAAGCCGATGCGATCCTCGCGGAGTGCGTACGGGGAGAAACGGAGCTGGTGCGGACCCTGAACGCGGTCTTGGACGGCGGCCAACTCCTCCCCGAGCACCGGCAACTGATCTCCGATATGATCGCGGAGGTGACTTTGGCGGTGCGGGCTTTTGATTCGGTGATCGGCGAGTGACTCCCGCCCGCTTGACACGGCGGCGTCCCTGTGCATCCTCCCGCTCCCCGCCGCGTCGGTAACGTGACCGGGCCCTCTACTGTCATGAAAAAGGATCTTCATCCCAAATACAACCCGGTCGTGTTCGTGGACATGACCACGGGTGCCCGCTTCGTCACCCGCTCCACCAAGAGTTCCGAGAAGAAGGAAGTCATCGATGGCGTGGAACACTCCGTCGTCTCCATCGGGATCACTTCCGATTCCCATCCCTTCTTCACGGGCAAGGCTCAATTCGTGGACACCGAGGGCCGGATCGACAAGTTCCAGAAGCGTTTCGGCACCGTGCGCCGCGCGGAAAAGCCGAAGCTCTGATCGCGATCCGAAAACCTCGCGCATCGTTTTTCCAGAACGCCCGTCCGCATCCGCGGCCGGGCGTTTCTTTTTGCCGTGGCTTCACTCCATTGCCTCGAGCAGGCGCCGGTAGATCTCCTTCTCGGAGCGGGCGTCGATGTGTGAAAGTCCGGATCCTCCGGGATCGGGTCCGCTCACGGTGTCCTGGGCGACCCAGCGGCGCTCTTCCTGCTTCAAAAGCGGTGCCAGCCCCAGCAGGAAAAGACTGCCCAGCAGCAGGGCGGGCATGACCATGCGACACAGCAGCACTCCCCCCAAGGCCGCGTGACCGGGCCCGAAGACAAGCGAGCCCGCCCGCCATAGCAGCCATAGGAGGGGTACCCCCGTAATGGCACACGCACACGCGAGATATTCCTCATCCAGCGTCGGCCAATAGCGCGCCAGACCGCTCAAAGGCACCACCAGAGCTGCCACGCCGCAAACCACCCAGCCCGGCCACAGCGCCGCAGGCCTTAACCCGAAGGCACCCCCCCGCTTGGCAAGGCGCCACCGCCCCGCCTGCGCCAGCAGGCAGAGGGAGAGCAGCAGGCTTCCTCCCGCCCGTGCCAACAAGGGGATAGCGTCTCCGAGCACGACTCCGAAATCCCGGCACCCGAGAGGCGTGAACCTCATGATCCCCACGTGCCACGCCAAAGGAAAAGCGATCCCCAAGCCGGCCAGCCATACAAAATCGACCGCCCGCAATAAGGGGATAAGACCATGGGCGAGAAGCCTCACGGAAGCCGCGCGCCGCCAGCCTTCGAGCAGGGCCAGAAAGGCCAGGAAGGCGAAAATCCCGGCCCCCGCCACGGCGGAGAACCGGTCCGCCACGGCATGCTCCGCGTGGAGACCCGGCTCCAGCTCTTTCATAAGTTTCGGGCCCTCTCCTCGGTTCACGGCATACGCATATGAGAGGTAGCCTAGCCTCGCGCTTTGCGGCACACGGAAATAGAAATCGGACGGCGGGGCTCCGGACAGGGACCCCATGATCGTTCGGTATGCCCCGGTCCATTGTGTTAGACGGGCTTCTTCAGGGGCCATTCCCAATTCGGCAGCGCATCGACGCAGCATTTCCGCTGTCCTGTGGATGAAATGGGCGGGCTGGGTGACGCTGCCCCGAGTCCGCGGACTCCGGAGATCGTCGAGCGTCATTTGCTCCCACAGGGCGATCCATCGCCGCAGTCCCTCGGGATCTTTCCCGTGTGCCAATTCCTCCGCCTCCCGCGTCCAGATCTGGTTCAGGTTCATCGTGATCCGGCTCCAACGCTTCTGCCTGGAGAAGAAATTGTTTCGATCCGCAATATCGGCAAGATCCATCACAGGAGGAAGCATCTGCAGCCGGGCAGCGGAGCGGCGCGGGAGGTAAGATTCGATCCGCGGAGCACGGGCCGCTTTTTCCACCAAGGCCACGGCGCGGAGAAACTCAGGGTTCACGGGGAACGTCGCGCCATGTCGTCTTCGCATCCCCACGGAATAAACGAGGGAACTAAGAGAAGACATTTCCGCCAAGGCCCACAGGCCATTCTCCGGATCGATCTCCTCCCCTTTCGAAAAAAGCGGAGCCTCCGCCCTGCGGAACAGGGCGCTGTGGACTAGAAACTCCTCGAACTCCTGCGGATCGTCCGGCAGATCCTTGGCCTTGGCCCGGAACCATTCGGCCACTTCCTCGTTCGCCACAGGATAGGTGTTCCGCAGCAAGAAGGCCCTCCGCGGGGGATCCACCTCCGCCGTCAGTCTTTCCTCCCATTCCTCTGACCCTCTCCCCGCCGAGCCGATAGCGGAGCCGCCGAGCCGCTTCAATTCCCGGTACGAGCCATGGAGAACCGGAACGATCATAGTACAGAGGAGGAAGACCGCACCGAAACAGAGCGCCGCGCTCTTCCATACTGCTGCGGGTGCCTTCTCCTCCAGCCGGACGATGGCGGTTTCCACGGAGTCATCGCCCCCGGCCGGAGTGGAATGCGCCAGGCGATCCATCAATTCCCCACGCGCCAAGTCTTCCGCCGCTCCCTTCCCCGCGAGCGGGCGTGTCGCGAGATCAATGAAGCGGAGGCGCGTTTCCAGCATGAACAGGGATCTAGCAGCTTCGCCGGAGGAGGGGAACACCCGCTTTCGATGGCGGAATGTGATTGCCCGCCATCTTCCGGGCACGCAAGGATATGCCCCTATGCACCGGCTCCTGCGCGCGCCGACGTCTCCTCTTCTGCAAGAGAAGCGATCCGTCGCGTACGCGATCATCTTCGGGATCTGGGCGGAGGTTTTCCTCTACTGCCTGCTGCACGACCAGTACTTGGTACGGATCGCCCCGGAACACTTCACGATCTACCACGAGCCGCTGTGGGGAATCGGCAATCCTCCATTGCTGGCCGCGGCATGGGCATTCCGCGCCTCCATCGGTCCCGGCCTGATCCTGGGGCTTGCCGCACTCTTCCTGGCGCGCGCGGGCAGCCTCCCGAAGATCGCTCCCGGCACCTTGTTGAAGATCGTTCCCGTGCTGATTCTTCTCACCGAAGCCTGCGGCCTGACTGCCGGCTGGTGGGCATGGCGGAACCAGCGGCCCCTTTTCCCGGAAGTCATCTATCCCGACCTGAGCACTCCGATCCTGATCACGCAGTCGATCCAGCTCACCTGCTACGCGGCGGGAGCCGTCGTTTCGCTAGGGTTCCTGGGATGGATTGTCCGGCATCGCCGCAAATCCCCGGCGGATGCCTGAGGTACTGCTGCATGGCCCGGAGCCACTATCCTCTCATACCGGCACGGGAACCTCGGCGAGGATGTCCGCCACGACTTGCCTGCCGGTGACGCCGGAGAGCTTCGCCTCCGGCGAAATCACCATCCGGTGAGCGATCACGTCCGCCGCCACCGCCTGGATCGTCTCCGGCACCACGAAGTCCCTCTCCTCGAACAGCGAGAGGGCCTGGGCCATCTTCATCAGGGAGATCGATGCCCGCGGGCTGGCGGCGAGCTGCACCTCGTCGCGGCCGCGGGTGGAGGAAACCACATCCACGATGTACCCGCGCAGTTCGTCGCTGATCCGGACGTGGCGGGTTGCCTCCAGCAGCCCGACCAGTTCGTCCCGGTTCACCACGGGTTGCAGCTTGTCCACGGGGTGCTGGTCGATCTGATCCGAAAGGATCGCCCGCTCTTCCTCCGGCGTCACGTAGCCGAGCCGGCTCTGGATCATGAAGCGGTCCATCTGCGCTTCAGGCAGAGGATAGGTGCCGCGGAATTCGACCGGGTTCTGCGTCGCGATGACGAAGAACAGGCCGTCGAGATCGTGGCGCTCGCCGTCGATCGTGGCCTGACGTTCGGCCATCGCTTCCAGCAAGGCGGACTGGGTGCGGGGCGACGCGCGGTTGATCTCGTCGGCTAAAAGGATGTCCGCGAAGACCGGGCCGGGCCTGAAGCGGAATTCCTGCGTGCGCGGATCGAAGATGGAGACGCCCAGGATATCGCCGGGCAGCAGGTCCGGCGTGAACTGTACCCGCTTGAAACCGGCGCCGTCCACCGAGCGGGCGATTGCCTTCGCGAGTGTGGTCTTGCCCGTGCCCGGGACGTCTTCCACCAGGGCATGACCGCCCCCGGCGAGGCAGGCGAGGATATTGCGGAGCGCGGCATCCTGGCCGCGCACCACGGTGCGGACGGCATCTTCCAGGAGACGGGCGGTGCGGCGGGCGGAGATGAGATCGCTCATTCGGTGGATTTGGGACGGCGCGCGCGGTCGGCGGCGGAAAGGGTACGATGTTTCTCGTAGATCGACTCCAGCTCACCGCGGGCACCCTCGGGCAGGCGGGCGGAGACCCGCTCCCAAACGCTGCGGTTCAGGAACTCACGGCTCCGCGTGAGCGGGTCGAAAAGATCGAGCTCCGGCAGCACGCGCGGACCGGCCGGAGTCGCCACCACCACCACCAGTGGATAAGAAGCCGCTGAATCGTCTCCGGCCGCAGGCGGCACCCGCAGGGAAAGAGCGGCCCAGCGTCCGGCACGGTGTATCCCGAGGATCTCCCCCCTCTGCCGGCTCGCGAGCTCATAGCCGGTGTTTTTCAGCAGGCGTGTGCTCCCTGCTTCATCATCGAAGCACGCCGAAAGCGATAGCATCCCCGCGCCGTCGCCCGCCACGATGGCGGACCGCCATCCTTCCGCCGCCTTTCGGGCCTCCTCTTCGGAAGGGGCGGAATCGGCGGCGATTCCTCCGATCCTCACGAGCACACCTGCAGACCAATCTTTTTCGCGCGCTGCGAGGGCTGCGGCGACCAGGTCTTCCAGTTCGCCGCCGTCTTCAAACCCGGAGAGCGCGTCACCACCGGAAAAGGCGGGATGCGCGAGCCAACCGCCACCCTGCTTCCGCCGCAGGCAGATCGTCTCGATGGCGGGATTGCGAGGCTCGCGGTTGGAAAACATCTGCACCAACGCGCATGCCCCGTCGCCCGCCTCTTTCACGTCGAGCAGGATCGGCGCGGAAGATTCAGAGGGGTGGTGGATCCTCTGCCATAGATGGGCCGCGCGTCCCATTCCCGCCAGCACGACGTCAGGCTCGCCGGACAGGTCCATCCGGGCGCACACGCTTGCAAAAGACGGCGCACGGAGCGCTGCAACGATGAACTCCGCCGCAACGCGTGCGGTCGGAGCATCCCCGGAAGCAAGGGATGCCGCGGCCTTCGCGGGAAAGGAGGCCACCAGATCGGCATCGATTGCGGCATCGTCCGCTTCCCGCCCGGGTACCTTCTCGTGCAAGGGCGGAGACAGAAGCTCGCGAGGCAGGTGGATCCGCCAGGTTCCCGCCTTTGAGCGCACGAAAGGAAGATGCACGGCACGCGCCTGCGGGCGGGCCTGGAAATTTCCCGCGGGATCGAGCCCGACGATGCTCACTAGTCCGTCCGAAGCACCCTGCTCCGCCCGCACGACCGCGCGAACCGCTTCCGGAGCCGCGAGCAGCCGCCATCCGGGATGGGTGATTTTCTTCTGTCTCAGCACGCGCGAAAGCACCTGGAAGACTTCGTCGAAATCCGTCGGCCGCGGCGTTTCGAGGCCTCCGGACATGGCCAACGCGGAGGGAAGATCCTTCGATTGGAGAGCGGTCAGGAAATCCGCCGCGATCTTGCCGGGCGAAGATTCCAGCAGGCCGTGCGGGATTTTCGCCTTCTTCATCTCGTCGAAGAGCAGGGAGAAGGCGTCGTCTTTCAGCCGGACGAGCTGGGCGCTGCGGGTGCGCAGCATCCAGTCCTCCAGCTTCTGGACCCGCTGGAGAAAGCCCGGCCGCAGGCTCAGGCCGGTGTTGTTAAAGGAGGAGGGCAGCGGCGCGGGAAGCCACCGGTCCTCGCTCTTCACGAGGCCCACGGCGTGGACCTGCACGCTGTTCGCGTCGTAGTTGGTGATCTGGGAAACCAAGACGGCGGCGAGGTCCCCGTCCTGCTTGTCGGCCACGGCCTTCAAATCCCCCGCGCGCAGATCCTTGCGCAGATGGTCGATCCGCTTGCGGATGGATTTCAGGTCCTCCTCGCTCGCATCCGGGGAAATCGCCGTCTCGTCCGCAAGATCCGTCTCCGCTTCGCCATCGGCCACATGGCGCAGCCATTCCACGGCCGCCTCGGAGGGGCTCTGCGCCCCGCGGACGATGCCGCCCGCGAACAGCATGGCGATGACGGCGGATCTCATAGCGATTGGTGGAAATTGTCCGAAGCCTCCAGCGACAGGACGAAGCCGGTGAGTAGGTCGATGGTACGGGCAATATCGTCCAAATGCGCGGTCTCGACCACCGAATGCATGCACCGCAGCGGCAAGGATACCAAAGCGCTGGGAACCCCCTCCCGCATGTGAAAAATCTTGTCCGTATCCGTGCCGGTAAAACGGCTGCTGGCCTCGTGCTGGACGGGGATTTTCGCCTTTGCGGCCACCTCGATCAGGCGCTTCACGACCAGCGGGTGGTTCGCCGTGCCGTGGCTGATGGTGGGGCCGCCGCCCAGCTTCACCGTGCCGAATTTGCTATTATCGATTCCCGGCGTGTCGGTCGCATGGGTGACATCCAGGCACACGCAGGCATCCGGATTGAGCCGGTAGGTCGCCATCATCGCGCCATTCCCGCCGATTTCCTCCTGCACCATGTTCGCGCAGATCAGCGAGAAGCCGGACTTCTTGCGGCCTTTCGCGATCCGCTTCAGCACCTGCGCGATGATGTAGCCGCCGATCCGGTTGTCGATCGCCCGGCCCACCAGGCGCTTGTGGGCGAGTTCCATCGGCCCGTCCTCATAGACGGCCGGGTGTCCCACCCGCAGTCCCATGGCAGCCACCTCTTTCGCATTCGAAGCCCCGATATCGACCCAAAGTTCGTGAACCTGTGGAGTCTTCTCATCCCCCGGGCTATCCCGCCGCAGATGAATCGCCGTGTTTCCGATGATGCCGTGGACCGGGCCCTTGTCGCCCTGGAAAACCAGCCGCCGCCCGCGTGCCGTGGCGGTATCGCTCCCGCCGATCCGGTCGATCCGGATGAAGCCGTCCTGCTGGATCGTCTTGACCATGAAGCCGATCTCGTCCGCATGGGCCGCCAGCATCACCTGGCGCTTGGATTTCCCCTCCAGCCGCGCCCAGGTGGATCCATAGGCATCACAGGCGACCTCGGACGCCAGAGGCCGGACGTAATCCGCCCAAACGCGCTGGCCCGGCATCTCGAATCCCGTGGGGCTGGGGGTGCCGAGCAGCTTGAAAAGAAACTCGCGGTCGTCCTTCGTCATCCGCGCCATTCAAGCACGCCCTTCCCGGAGGGCAATCGGGGAGTGAGATTCCGAACGCTTGCCGGCGTCTCTCCCGGACCGGCTCAGAACCCGAGGAAGTTTTCCAAGATCCGTTTGCCGTCCTGGGTGAGGATGGACTCGGGGTGGAACTGCACCCCGTGCACCGGGTGCTCCTTGTGCCGCAGGCCCATGATTTCCCCCTCTGCCGTCCAAGCGGTGACTTCCAGGCACGCGGGAAGGGTCTCCCGCTTCACGATCAGGGAGTGGTAGCGCGTGGCCTCGAAGGGGCTCGGCAGCCCGGCGAAAACGCTCTTCCCTTCATGGAGAATCGGCGAAGTCTTGCCGTGCATCAGCCGGTCCGCCCGCACCACATCCCCCCCGTAAACCTGCCCGATGGACTGATGCCCGAGGCAGACGCCGAGGATCGGGGTGGAGGCACCCATCTCCTGGATCAGCTCGCAGGAGATCCCCGCTTCGGTCGGCGTGCAGGGGCCGGGGGAAATGCAGATGCGTTCCGGCTTGAGCGCCTTCACGTCGGACACCGTCAGCGCGTCGTTCCGCACGACCTTCATCTCCGCCCCCAGCTCGCCGAAATATTGGACGAGATTGTAGGTGAAGGAGTCGTAGTTATCGATGATGAGCAACATGGCGGCTTATCCTTCGAGGGTTTTGGCGAGGGCGATGGCGCGGAGCAGGGCCTTGGCCTTGTTCACCGTCTCGTTGTATTCGTAGGTGGGATCGGAATCGGCGACGACCCCCGCCCCGGCCTGCACGTACGCCTTGCCGTCCTTGAGCAAGCAAGTCCGCAGGGTGATGCAGGAATCGTGGCCGCCATCGAAGCCGAAGTAGCCGACGGCACCCGCGTAGGCACCGCGTTTGCTCTTCTCCAGTTCGTTGATGATCTGCATGGCCCGGATCTTGGGCGCACCGCTCACGGTTCCCGCGGGGAAGGTCGCGCGCAGCACGTCGTAGGCGCTGTGGGTCTCGTCGAGCTCGCCCGTGACATTCGAAACGATGTGCATCACGTGACTGTAGCGTTCGATCATCATGAAATCATCGACTTTCACGCTGCCGTGAGCCGCGATCCGCCCGACGTCGTTCCGCGCCAGGTCCACCAGCATCAGGTGCTCCGCGCGCTCCTTCGGGTCCAGGAGCAGCTCTTGCGCGAGCGCCTCGTCCTCTTCGGGCGTCTTACCCCTCCAGCGCGTGCCCGCGATGGGCCGGATGTCGATCCGCCCGCCGATTGCGCGCACGTGCACTTCCGGAGACGAGCCCACGAGCGAGAAATCCCCGAGTTCCAGAATGAACATGTACGGCGAAGGATTCACGTGGCGTAGCGCGCGGTAGAGGTCCACCGGCGAACGGTGGAAATCCGCGGCGAAGCGCTGGCTCGGCACGAATTGGAACACGTCGCCCGCGGCGATGTACTCCTTCCCCTTGCGCACCATTTCCTCGTACTCCGCCTGGGTGGTGTTGCTTTCCGCCACTGCGGGCTCCACCGGTGCCAGTCCGTTCAGAGCCGGCACGTGCAGGGGCCTGTTGAGCATTTCCACCAGCGCGGCCACCTTCGCTTTCGCCGCGCCGTACGCCTCCTCCAGCGTCGCGTGATCCCCCGTGAAGGCATTCGCGATGATCTGCAGGCGGCGCAAGCGCTGGTCGAAAACGATCAGGGTATCGGCCAGCAGGAACACCGCGTCGGGAATTCCCAGCTCGTCTTTCGGCGGAGCCGGCACGGTCGGCTCGAACTGACGCACCGCATCGTAGGAGAGATAGCCCACCAGGCCGCCACAGAAGGGCGGCAGATTGCCGTGCTGCACCGGCTTGTAGCCCGCCATGTGCCGCTGGAGCGCCGCCAGGACGTCGTCCTCCACGGTCGTTTTTTCGACCGCGGAACCCTCCCGGATCGTCAGTTCTTTCCCCCGGGCCTCGATGACCCGGCGCGGGCCGCTGCCGATGATCGACCATCGTCCGCTCTTGTCCGTGCTTTCGGCGCTCTCGAGCAGGAAGGAATGACGCGCGTCGCGCACCTTGAGGTACGCCGACAGCGGCGTCTCGAAATCCGCGGCAAGCTGGGTGTAAACAGGGATCACGTTGCCCTGTTCGGCCAGCTTGGCGAAGACCTCGAACGACGGTTCGACCGGAATGGGATTCACAACGCGCGGGAGCATGCCCGCCAACGGCCGGGGCGCAAGCCCGCAGGCGGGAGGAACTTGCGCGGATTCAACCGTTCAACTTCGCCAGCGCCTTCGGCAGGAAAACCCCGTCTTTCCGGATCACTTTCCCGTCGAAGCGGATTTCCCCGCCCCCGTAGTCCTTCCGCTGGATGCAAACCATGTCCCAGTGCACCTGCGAGCGGTTGCCATTGTCCGCCTCCTCGTAGGCTTGGCCGGGGGTGAAATGGAAGGATCCGCCGATTTTTTCATCGAACAGGATGTCCCGCATCGGGTGCTTGATCGCGGCATTGTAGCCGAGCGCGAATTCGCCCACGTAGCGGGCCCCGGCATCGCTATCCAGGATCTTGTTGATCTCCTTGTTTTTCCCGGGGGATTCGGCCTTCACGATCTTGCCTTTTTCGAAGGTCAGCTTGATCGAGTCGAAGGGGATGCCTTGGTAAATGGTCGGCGCGTTGTAGGAAATGACGCCCTCCACCGAATCCTTCACCGGGGCGGTGAAGACCTCGCCGTCCGGGATATTGTGGGTGCCAGCGCAGACGATCGCCGGGATGTCCTTGATCGAGAAACGCAGGTCGGTGCCGGGACCGGTGATCTGGACCTCGTCGGTCTGGTCCATCAGCTTCTTCAGCGCGCTGGCCGCCGGGACCAGGCTCTTGTAGTCCACCAGGCAGACATTGAAGTAGAAGTCCTCGAAGGCCTCGGTGCTCAGGCCGGCCTGCTGCGCCATCGAGGGCGTCGGCCAGCGCAGGACGCACCATTTGGTTTTCTTCACCCGCCAATCGATCACCGGGCGCATGTGCTTCATGGCCAGCTTCATATTGGCCGCGGGCACGTCGCTGCTCTCGGCGATATTCTGGCTGCCGCGGATGGCGATGTAGGCATCCATGTCCTTCATCTCCGCCAGCAGGTGTTTCGACATCACCTGATACTGCGCGTCTTCCGCGCCCTTCAGCATCTCGCGGGTGAGCCGGGAATTGTGAAGCCGGAGCACCGGCACCGCACCCTTCGCGCGGGCCTCGCGGATCAGCGCCAGGCCGATCGATTCCGGCACGTCGTAGAGGTCGAGGAGGACCTTCTCGCCTTTCTGCAGCGACGTGGAGTAACGGACGAGATTGCGGGCAAGCTGATCGATGCGCGGATCGTGCATGCGCCTGCTTAGCCGCCGCTTTCAAAAGGCAAAATCCGAAAAGCGGGGGAGCAGGTTTTTTAGATCCGGACCGCCAAGCTGCACGTCGATTTCAGCCTTTCAAACCTCAAGGGCTTCCAGACGCAGCCCGCAAATCAGGAAGCGGGTGAAATCTTCCGTTTTCCGGGTGGCAAGGCTGGCACCCGCCGCCATTGCCGCTGCGGCAATCATGCAATCGGAGTGCGAACCTTTCCGGCGGCCGCCCAGATTGAAGAGCCGCGCCGCTTCCTCCGCCTCCTTCCAAGTAAAGGCGGCGATATTTCCCTCCAACACCGCGAAAGCAGCTTCCTTCTGTTCCAACGAAAGGGGGCCGTTGCAGAACTCCGACCAAGCGATCGCGGAACTACCGAGCTGTTGCCCGTCAGCCAGCCAAGCCCGCACGGCCTTGGCACCCGGGGAGCCGATCGTGACGAGGTCCACGAGCAAGTTGGCGTCCAGATGGATCATGCCTCCCACCAGTAGCGCTTCGCGTTCCGTTCGGTCTGAAGGGTGCTCTTGAAATCCTCGCCCTCCTTTAGCGAAAGCCCTCCCCCCCCTTGCAGCCAATCCAAGGCTTGGAGAGGCGAAGGCTTGCGGCTCTCACGGTCCGCTTCTTCCTTCAACCGGCGTATCGCCCGACGGAGCACCTCCGCCTTGGAAACAGCCCATCGCTTCGCCAGTGCGTCCAGGGCTCCGAGGGTCGCGGAGTCCAAAGACATGCTGGTGCGCACCATGCGGTAACTCATACCACATCGATTACCTCATGGCGCGATTTGTCAAGCAACCGCTTGCTACCGCAAGTCCTCCCGCTTCTTCTCCCCCCATGCGCCTCGGTATCCTCGGCTCCGGTTCCGGCTCAAACATGCAGGCGATCCTAGACGGGGTCGCCGACGGATCGATCCCCGCCGAAATCGCCCTCGTCCTTTCGGACAATCCGCAGGGCTACATCCTGGAGCGGGCGAAGAAAGCCGGGATCCCCACCGGCATCATCGACTGCCGCGGCTTCAAGTCGAAGTATCCGGAGGAGGCCCAAGCCGAAACCGCCGCCGCGCTGAAAGCCGCCGGGGTCGATCTGGTATGCCTCGCGGGTTTCATGCGGCTGGTGAGAGAGCCTCTGCTGGAGGCGTTCCCGAACCGGATCATCAATATTCACCCGGCCCTGCTGCCCGCCTTCCCCGGCCTGCAGGCATGGAAACAGGCACTGGAAGCCGGAGTGCAGGAAACCGGCTGTACGGTCCATTACGTGGACGGCGGAGTGGACACCGGACCTGCGATCCTGCAGGCGAAGGTCCCCGTTCTGCCCGGAGACACCCCGGAGAGCCTGCATGAACGGATCCTCGCGGAGGAGCACCGGATTTATCCGGAGGCGATCCGACGGGTGGCGAAGTCGCTGGGAACCTGAAAATTCCCGTGTTTCTCCCGGCTTGAAACCCGGTCCGCGCGCCGCTAGCGTCCGCCGCCCCGGCCCCACTATGCCTAAAGTTTACATCCGCACCTATGGCTGCCAGATGAACGAGCGCGACTCGGAACAAGTCGCGCAGATGTTCACCGAAGGCGGCTACACGGTCACCGCCGAGGAAACCGATGCGGACGCGATCCTGGTGAACACCTGCTCCGTCCGCGACCAGGCCGAGCAGAAGGCGCTGGGGAAAATGGGCAACATGGGCTCCTACCGGCGGCAGAAGCCGCACGTGGTTTTCGGCTTCATGGGCTGCATGGCGCAGAGCCGCGGGCCGGAGCTTTTCGAGCGCATCCCGCACCTGGACGTGGTGGTGGGCACGCAGAAATACCATAAGGTTTTCGAATACGTGGACACCATCCTCCAGCGCCGCCTGCACCGGCGGATGGACGAATTGGAACTCTCCCTCACCGGTGAAAGCGTCTGCGACGTGGAGGAAGAGGCGGGCTCGCAGAACACGATCCGCGATCACATCCCGAAGGAGCTCAACGCCTCCGCCTTCGTCTCGATCATGCAGGGCTGCAACATGCGCTGCTCCTTCTGCATCGTGCCGGATACCCGCGGCAAGGAGCGCGGCCGCCCGATCCCGGAGATCGTGGAGGAAGTGAAGCGCCTCCGCGACCACGGCGTGAAGGAGATCACCCTGCTCGGCCAGATCGTGAATCTCTACGGGCGGACGGAGTTCGATAAAGTGGACGGGAAGTCACCCTTCGTGCAGCTCCTGGAGGCGGTGCACGCCGTGGAAGGCATCGAGCGCATCCGCTTCACCTCCCCCCACCCGATCGGCTACCGCGACGATCTGGTGGCCGCCTTCACCTATCTGCCGAAGCTCTGCCCGCACATCCATTTCCCCATGCAGAGCGGGTCCGACCGGATCCTGAAGCTGATGCGGCGCCCGTACAAGAACGAGAAGTTCGTGGAGATCTGCGAGAAGATGAAGGCCGCCCGGCCCGGGATCGCCATCACCACGGATATCATCGTCGGCTTCCCCGGCGAAGAGGAGGAGGACTTCCTGGCGACGGTCGCGACCGTGGAGCGCCTCCAATTCGATAACGCCTTCGTCTTCCGCTACTCCAAGCGCAAGGACACCCCCGCCGCCGAAATGGACGGCCAGCTCCCCGAACGGGTGAAGGAGGAGCGCAACCAGCGGCTGCTGGACGTGGTGAACGAGATCGCCAAGGCAAAGCATCAGGCGCTGGTCGGGACGGTCCAGCAGGTGCTCTGCGAAGGCCCTTCCAAGACGAACAAGCAGCGCCTGACCGGCCGCACCGGAACCAACAAGATCCTCATTTTCGACGGGGATCCCCACAAGCTGACCGGCCAACTTCTCGACCTGCGCGTGGAGGAAAGCACGGGCTTCACGCTCTACGGGAGCGTGATTTAAGCCACGGCCCGGCCCCGTGGTGTGATCCCATGGCCGCTGTCATGAGCAGTAACGCGGCGGCCATGGAACCCCACCGGGGCCGTCAGAGACGGGAGGATCGCGTCCCGGGACTGCCGTCGCTCTGACCTCCGCGGCCGGAGGAGAGCGACACGAGCCCGGGAAGAAAGCCCAAGGCGGGAATCGTCGGCCAGATGAGCCACTGGATCACCGGCGGCAGCACGGGGGCCTGAACTTCGAAACCGAGGGAAGTTCCCCCCTCATCGTCGGTCCGGCGGGAGTCCGCCGGACCGGGATGGGAGGCTCCGGAAGGGTGGAACCAATTCATGGGGGGGAGTGATCTCAAGACTGTTCGCGATGGCTGATCCCTGCCGGGGGAGGAAGCGCTGCCATCGAGCCGGAGATGGCGGCGGGGAGATCGGCAGAGGTGGGAGTCATCGCGTCAGTCGGGTTGGGAGGGTTGGAACCCAGATCGCGAGGATCATCCGGAGTAGAATTACGTAGCGCCATCGGGAGGATACCCCTTCGTGAATGGGAGAATTTCCTACCAACCGGAGCTAGCCGGGCCGTGTGGAGGCGTGTTAGACGCTAGGGCGTGAGTAAAATCCCCTACCTCGCGATCCTCGCCGCGGCAGCCACGGGCCCGGCGTACGGCCTCGGCATCGAGTTCACCTACCACGATCCGGAAGTGCTGGCGCGGGGAAACGCGGGCGTGGCGTCGAACACGAACGCGTCCGCCGTTTACTACAACCCGGCACTTCTTGGCGCGGGCGCGGGATCGGAAATTCTGCTCGCGGGTTATGTCCTCGATTACAAGGTGGACCATACCGGCCCGGGCGGACACACCGACCTGAAGGATGGTCCCGCGGTGGCCGCGAGCGCCTTTGCCTCCACGCCCTTGTGGGAGGGGGCCGCGTTGGGCTTCGGCTTCTACTCCCCCTTCGGGCAGAAAAACGAGTGGCCGGAGAATTCCCCGCTGCGCGCCTTTGCGACGGACACGGAGCTGCTCTTCATGGCCGGTACGGCGGCGCTCGGCTTCGATCTCGCGCCGGGCCTCCGGATCGGTATTTCCCTCAGTGCGACAAGCAGCAGCGCCGATATCAACCGCGGCATCATCGTCCCCGGCGACAGCTTCTCCATCGAAGGCGATGGCAACGGCTGGGGAGCCGGGGCCGGCTTCACTTGGGAACCGCTCGAAGGCCACACCTTCGGGGGAACCGCGCGCTATTGGTCGCCCGTCACCTACAAAGGCCACACCACGACCATCCTGAGCTTTCCGGCACCGGCCTCCGCCGTGAGTCCTGCGGAGTCGGAGCTGGAATTCCCCCTCGAGGGGACCCTCGGCTACGCATGGCGGCCGAATGACCGT
Source organism: uncultured Haloferula sp. (assembly GCA_946885645.1). Next base: position 13,368 of record CAMPGU010000012.1, on the reverse strand, counting down.
TGGCTTTTCGAGCTGGATGTCACCTACACCGAGTGGTCGTCCTTCGACCGCTTCGCCCTGCAAACCCCTACCGGCACGCTGGCGGAGCCGCTGCTCTGGGAAGACAGCTTCACCATCGGCACCGGCGTCACGCGCAAATGGGCCTCCGGCTGGTGGGTGGGCGGCGGCTATTGGTTCGCGGAAAAAACCACGCCCGATAGCGCCTTCAATCCCCGCCTGCCCGATGTGGACCTCCACGTGGCCAGCTTGGGCACCGGCTACCGCACCGAATGCTGGGCCGCCGAATTCACCTATCAATACGGGTACGGCAAGCCGCGCCAGATCAGCGGCAGCACCCCGCTGCCGCCTACCGGTGCCACGGCCAATGGAAAACTGAACTACCGGGCCCACGGCTTCTCCGCCGGCCTCCGCTGGTTCTGGTGAAAGATGGACAGCTTTTCCCCCGATGAATGATCCCTTCGATCATTGGATGCCTTTCCGCCGCCGCGGGGAGACTTGGAACGGCTCGCAGATGAGCGATCGCATCCGTCGCGATGTGATCCAGCCGCTGGAGTCCCTGGTCGCCCGCGTGGCCCACCCTCGTTCCGACATCCCGGGACCCTCGCGGAATTCGCTGGAAACCGTGCTCGCGGTGGTGAGCGAAACCTTTGCAGCCACCGATCACGCGGGAGCAGTGGAAACGCTCGACCAAGCCTGGCAGGGCTGGGAGGTGGAGCTGCAGGCATTCGCCCGCGGCGGCGGCGAGGTGACGATGAAGCGGCTCGGCAAGGTTTCCGACACCGGCCGGGAAGCCGCCCGGCAGCTCTACCTGGCCGTGCGCGAGGCGATCGGCAACGCGATGCGCCATGCCGCCGCGACCCGGATCGAGGTACTCATGGTCCCCCTCCAGGAGGGATGCGCGGTGACCGTGGCAGACAACGGCCGGGGCATTTCCGCGGGCAAGCCGGGCGGAATCGGCATGTCCACCATGCGGCGCCGGATGGCCCGCTGCGGTGGCGAGATGATCGTCCACCCGATCGAGGGCACCGTGATCGAGTTCCGCCTCCCCACCCCGCGGCGTTCGCTATGGGATTGGCTCCGGGCGAGCGGACGGATCGAGCGCGGCGTCTCCCCCTCGCATGCGGAGGACCTGAAGGCGAGGTGGCAGGAGCGGATCGACCGTTTCGGTAGCATGGAGGCCGTATTTTCCGAATGGCCGCTGGCCGCCTCGTGGATCGAAGGCCGGCTGCCCGCCGGGAGACGCGCTCCGGACGATCTGCACCGCATGCCCGCATGGCTGGAGGAAGAGCTGGCCCGCACCGCCATGATCCACGGGCTGGAGGCGGAGGAAGACGCCGACCGCGTCCGCTGCCGCATCTCCTGGCAGGGCGAGGTGGACCCGCTCCACTGGCTGGAGCTCGGGCTGGTGGTTTCCCTGTCGCGGCCGGTGACGCTGCGCCTCACCGGCTCCACCGGGATCGAGCTGCTCGCGGCCCGGAGGGCGGACCAGCTCCCCGCCACCGGCGTGGCCGGCTCCCTTTCATCGCTCGTGCACAACACCTGGTCCGGCGGCCTGCCCGCCGCGCGCGACGACCTTTCCTCCTATCTCCACGACGTCCTGGCACAGGAGCTGGTGGCGGAGTCCATGCGCTGGGAACTCGCCCGGGAGGAATATCCCCCCGGAGCGCTGCGCTCCCGCTTCGATCAATGCCAGCACGAGCTCCGGCGGATCGCGGTGCTGGCCCGCAGCCTGTCCCACGAAATCTCGGACCGCTAGATCCCGGCCGCCTTTTAGCTTCCAGCCATGATCCGTTCCGAGCTCCACGAAAAGAACCGCCTTTCATGGAATTCCGCGACGGTCGTTCACAACTCGCACAAACCTGACCAAGCGGGATTCCTCCGTGGCGGCGGCAGCACCCTTTTCGACGAGGAGATCGCCCTGCTGGGCGATGTGCGCGGGCAAGAGGTGCTGCACCTCCTGTGCAACTCCGGCCAGGATAGCCTGGGAATCGCCTCGCTGGGAGCGACGGTGACCGGCGTGGACATCAGCGACGAAGCGATCGCCTTCGCACGTACGCTCTCGGAGGACGCGGGGATACCCGCGATCTTCGAGCGGTCCGACGTTTACCCCTGGCTGACCGAAGCCGGGGTCACGGGCAGGAGGTTCGACACCGTATTCGCATCCTATGGAGCTCTATGCTGGCTCTCCAATCTGGAGGAGTGGATGAAGCGGGTGGCGGCGCTCTTGAGGCCCGGCGGGCGTTTCGTCTGCGTCGAGTTTCACCCGGTGGCGATGATCTTCGACGAGAAAGGCGTGCCCACCTACGACTACAGCATGCCCCACCAGCCGCTCTACTGGGAGCAGGGGGTTTCCGACTACGTGGGTGCTTCTGCCGGCGGATTGATCCCTTCCGGGGCAGCGGCCGATTCATCGCCCTTTGTGAACCCGAATCCGTGCTACGAATTCCAGCGCGGCATCGGGGAGATCCTCGGGGCCGTGCTCGCCTCGGGTCTCGCCGTGCACGAATTCCGCGAGTATTTCCACAGCAACGGGTGGAAGCCTTACCACGAAATGACGCCCCTGCCCGGGAGGCGCTGGACCGTTCCCGAAGGCAGTCCGAAGATCCCGCTGATGTACGGCGTGATCGCGCGAAAAGAGCTGCGGTGAGAGGGAGTCGCCCGGAGGTCTTGATATTTGACGCAAGGGAAGCATCCCGATAAGCTCCTTGCGTGGAAGGAGGTCCCGAACCGCGCCGGTACGGCCGGCCATCCGAAGATGGCCTTCACCGGATGTTGGAGGAGCGGGAGCGCGGGCAGGCGGACGGCTGGTTGCGCATGAAGCGCATCGCCTCGTGGACTCTTGGCGGACTTTTCGCGTGCGCGCTGATCCTCGCCCTCAGCCTCCGGGAAACGCGGGATCTCCTCGTTTCGCTGCTGCGGGACCAACCGGCGAAGCAGGAAGCGATGACCCCGGCCAAACCGGCGCTTCCTCCCGCAAAGGCGAAAGAAGAAACAATAAAACGTCTGGCGGATATGGTCTCGGAGGCAGGCGGGGGCACCGCGGTCGGCAAGGACGACATCGAGTTCGGCATGGAACTTTTGAACTTCATGCAAGGGCCGCCCCAGGCCGACGAGGTGCCGGAGACCCCGGGCCCGAAGCAAAAGTAGTCGCATGCCGCCGCTCGCCTATGCGCTGCTCTTCGTGGCCGGCTTCGGCGGCGGCTTCATCGATGCCGTCGCGGGCGGCGGCGGTCTCATCACGGTTCCAGCGTTGCTGGCCACCGGCATGCCGCCGCAGATGGCGCTGGGCACGAACAAGCTCCAGTCGTCCTTCGGCACATCCATCGCTGTCTGGCACTATGCCCGGGCGGGGCTGATGAAGACTCCCGCGCTGGGTCTGGCGGTGGCGGTGGCCTTCCTCGCCAGCATGGCCGGAGCCCATGCGGTCAGCGTGCTGAACAAGGACCTCCTGAAGCAATTGATCCCGTGGCTGCTCGCCGCGGTGGCGATCTACACCGCGCTGAACCGCCGCTTCGGGGTGCAAACAGGAAAGCAGCGGATATCCCCGATTTTCTTCGCCGTCATCTTCGGGATCGCGTTGGGGTTTTACGACGGCTTTTTCGGTCCCGGCACCGGGTCGTTCTGGACCCTCGCCGTGGTGGCGCTACTCGGCTTGGAACTCCGTGGTGCGACAGGCTACACCAAGGCCGCGAACCTTGCCAGCAACCTCGGCTCGCTCTTCATCTTCCTGCCGAATGGCTCGGTCCACTTCCCCGCGGCGGGCGCGATGATCGGCGGACAGCTATTGGGTGCTCGGCTGGGTTCCGCCCTGGTAGTCCGGAAGGGCGCGGGATTTATCCGGCCGGTCTTCCTGACCGTGGTTTTCGCGATGACCCTGAAGCTGCTCTGGGACGCGTGGCGGCCCTGATCACGGGTTCTTCGGCTTTGCCCTGACCAGGATATGCTGGTCCTTGCGAAGCACCTCGAAGATATTGATCGCCTTTACCAGATCGCTGAGCCGCGCGTAGCCGTAATTCCGCGAGTCGAAGTCCGGCATCAGCTTGGAAAGGTTCGAGCCGACACCGCCGAGCGAGGCCCACTCACTTTCCTCGTTCGTGACCGCATCGATCGCCTTGTGGATCCCCACGATCAGCTTGCGGTCCTTCAATAGCTCCGCTCCCGATTTCTTCCGCACCGGTGCGGCGGAATCCTCACTCCCCGCATCCTGTTCCGCAGCACCTGCGATCACCTCGGTGTAGGTGAATTTGTCGCACGCATGGACGAAAGGCTTCGGCGTCTTTTTCTCGCCGAAGCCGTACACGGTGAGCCCCTGCTCCCGGACACGGGCGGCAAGCCGGGTGAAATCGCTGTCGCTCGTCACCAGGCAGAAGCCGGTGAAGCGGCCGGTGTAGAGCAGATCCATCGCATCGATGATCATGGCGCTGTCGGTCGCGTTCTTGCCGGTGGTGTAGCTGAACTGTTGGATCGGCTGGATGGAGTGCTTGAGGAGCTCGTCTTTCCATCCGCTGAGATTGGGCTTGGTCCAGTCGCCGTAGATGCGCTTCACGCTCGCCGTGCCGTAGGTGGCCACTTCCGCAAGCACGGCGGCGATCACGGAAGCAGAAGCGTTGTCTGCATCGATGAGCACCGCAAGGGGTTTGGCGGATGGATCCGTGATGGGTGTCGGCATGCGGTTTTCCTTATCTCCGGATTTTCGCGAAAGAAAGCTCTCTCCTTGCCGCACTTCAAAACCCGGACCGCCCGAATGGGTATCGTTGCCTTGGTGTGTTGGATTCAGCAAGGTCAATCCGGGTCGCATTGAGCCTAGCTTCTTGGCTCGTATGAACCCTCCCCTAAAATAGCGGAGACACAATCGCCCAAGGAGATCCCGAGAATCTCCCGGGCCGCGGCCTCGCCCGCATCGATGTAGTTCGCTTCCAAAAAGAAAGCATCCATGACCTCCTTCGGTGTCTCTCCGCCGCGATACAAGGCTTGGAGAATGAAGCGGGCGAGGTGATAGCTCAGTTCCTGGCCTTCGTCAGGATAGCAGAAGCTATGCCCCTCCCAGAAATCGGCGATGCTTTCGGGGGACCAATAGGCGCGATGGCGGGCGATGATTTCGCGGTTAAGATGGTATGGTGCGCTTCCCTCCACGGCATCTTCAACCCCGGCCGTAATCGCTTCGTTGAGCCACAGAGGAAGCGGCAAGTGCGAGAGATAGGCGTGGCAGAGTTCGTGCGCGAAGACGGCAGCATACCGTGCGAGATCCGGACTCGGCATCGCGAAGTGGCCATAGCCGCGATTTAAATAGACACCGCTCATGCCACCGAACGAGCCTTCCTCCTCCTCGAAAAACATGGAGACGTAATCGTAGAACTGATTCTCCTCGGAGAAAAGAATCGCAGGACATTTTCCTTGGAGCTTTCCCGGCAGGAGCGGGCCAAGGGCGGCCTTAATCTTCCCATTCGTTTTCTCCAGATGAAGAAGAAGCTCGGAGGCTTTGGTCCGATCTGCTCGGGAAAGGAGAATGAAATTCGCGGACTCATGTAGCGAATAGCCGGAAGGCAGCACATCCCGAACCTTTTCCATCCAGAGAAAGGCGAGATCACACCAGGCTGCGTGACGTGATTCGGGAGCTTGGCTCCGTTCGACCTGATCCGCCAAGCGTTCCCAATCCGGAAATGGATACGGATGTTTGCTCTGATAAAACGCGTCTTCCGGCCAGGCGCTTGCGTTCGAGGTCATGTGACGGGAGGGTGCATCATGTGTTATGCGCGCTGGGCCTCCCTGCTGTCGGCTTCCTGAATCTGCACGCGGACAGCTGCGTGCTTTCCCGACAGCGTGGGGTCTTCCGCGATCACCCGGTCCGCGAGTGCCCTTGCTTCCCTCAACAAAACGGTATCCGCCAGGAAGTCGGCGAATTTCAGGTCACCGAGGCCGCTCTGCATGGTCCCGAGCACATCTCCGGGGCCGCGGATCCGCAGATCCTCCTCCGCGATGACGAAGCCGTCCGAAGTTCTTTCCATCACGCCCAGCTTTTCCATGGCTTCCGCGCTCTTCCCATCGGTGAGGAGGACGCAGTAGCTCTTGTGCTCCCCGCGGCCGATACGCCCCCGGAGCTGGTGGAGCTGCGCGAGCCCGAAGCGCTCGGCGTGGTGGATCAGCATCAAGTTCGCGTTCGGAACGTCCACCCCCACTTCGACCACCGAAGTCGCGACCAAGGCGTGGATCCCACCGTCCCGGAAGCGGCGCATCACCTGCTCCTTTTCCTCGGCGTCCAGCTTGCCGTGAACCATGCCGACCTCGTAGCCGGGGAGGCGCTTCCGCCATTTCTCGAAAGCTTCCGTGGCCGACTCGGCCTTGAGGGTCTCGCTTTCCTCCACCAAGGGATACACGAGATACGCTTGCCGCCCCGCGGCAAGCTGGTCCTTCACGAACTTCGTCACTTCCGCCTGTTTCGCGCCCGTCCGCAAAGCGGTAACCATCTTGCCGCGACCCGCGGGCCGCTCGTCGAGAATCGAGACATCGAGATCGCCGTAAATGGTCATCGTCAAAGTGCGCGGGATTGGCGTGGCGGTCATCACCAGCACGTCCGGCAGGGCTCCCTGCTTGATCAGCCGCGAACGCTGGATCACGCCGAACTTGTGCTGCTCGTCGATAACGACGAGCCCGAGGTCGGCGAAGGCGACCTTGTCGTAAAGCAGCGCATGGGTGCCGATGAGCACCTGCGGCTCGCCCTGCATCGGCAGATGCGTGCTTTCCTCCTTCGCCGCGGTGCGGAGCGCCACGCGCACGCCGAGCGGCTCCAGCCATTTCCGAAACGTAAGGAAATGCTGCTCCGCGAGGATCTGGGTGGGAGCCATCAGCGCCGTCTGGCAACCGGAATCGATCGCTAGCAGCATGGCCGCCATGGCGACGAAGGTTTTCCCCGAACCGACATCGCCCTGCAGCAGCCGGTTCATTGCTCGCGGCTCGCGCATGTCCGCGACGATCTCCTTGACGGACCGTTTCTGCGCTCCGGTGAGGTCGAAGGGCAGGCTCGCGTAAAAGCGCTTCAGCAGCGTGGTCTTCGTCCCCAGCACGCGCCCGCCGCCCTCCCGGTTCCTGGCCCGCCGCCACACCACGTTCAGTTGCAGCGCGAAGAATTCCTCCAGGGCGAAGCGCCGGCGCGCGGCTTCCGCCTGCTCCAGAGCTTCCGGGAAATGCACCTCCCGGAACGCTTCGATCCGCGGATAACTGGGATCCACATCGAAGAGCGGGGCGACCGCCAGAGGATCCAGGCGCGCGAGTAACTCGTGGATGATCTCCCGGAGCCTTCGCTGCGGGATGCCTGAAACGTTCCGGTAGATCGGAACGATCCTTTCCAAGTGAATCGATGGCCCGTCCTCGTCCCGCACGATTTCGAATTCGGGATGGTCGATGACGAGCTTGCCGCCGAAGTCCTTCGGCTTGCCGTAGAGGACCACCTCATGCCCCGCGGCCACCATCTTGTGGATGAAAGGCATGTTGAACCAGCGGCAGGTCACCTTTCCGGAGCCGAAAACCCCGCCCGTGCCGTCCATCACCACGGCCTCGTAGAACTGCCGCCGGACTCCGAACCGGCGCTTCATCGAATCCACCACCGTTCCACGCAGGCAGACCGCCGGTCCTCCCGCTTGGGCCGGGAAGGCGTCGAAGCGCCGCCGGTCCTCATAGCGCCGCGGCAGCCAATCCAGCAAATCGCCCGCCGTGGCCAGCCCGGAGGCGGCGAGGGACACGACTTCCTTCGGTGCCAGGAAATCGGCGGCGGCGAGATGGAGGGTGGGAGAAATCACGTGCCGGCAGGTCAATCGAGAACCTCGATCTGATCGAGCGAGCGGATGTGGATCACGGACCGCCGGTGGGAATCTTCCTTTTTCTCCTCGCCGCTCACGCGCACGCGTTTGTTCTTCAGGGCTTCGAAGTCGGCCGCCTGCATCCCGGTCGCCTGCGGGCCCGCTTGGCAGGCTACCCAGCGGGGCTCCGCGGCCCCTTCCACCGTGATCTTCAGGTAGCGAATCCCGTTGCCCGCGCCTTCCTCGGTCGCGGCGACCCTGCCTGTCACCACGGCATTTCCCCGGGCGGCCTGAGAGCTCATGCCGAATTCGAGCGCACTCGATCCTTTGGGGATTTCGATTTCCGTCCCCTCTCCGGCAGGGGCGGCAGCGCTCCTATTCAGGCGCGATTTCAGGAAGTAGAAGCCGCCGGCGGCCGCGGCAGCCCCCAGGAGAAGGGCGAGGAGAACCGGGACCACCGCGCGTTTCCGCGACGGATTGCCGGCGACTCTCTTCTTTGCAGCCGGCATCGGAACCGTCGGTACGCCGTCCATCCGGCCGGGGCCCGATTTGATCGTAAGCGGTTCCTTCAGCGCGGTGATCGCTTCTGAAATCGTCCAGCGTTCGGGGTTTTCCCTGACTGCCTTGATCCAGCTTCCCAGTCCTTCGGCGGTGCCCGCCACAGGCTTGCCGCGCCAGTGGAGTGCTTTTTCCGCGAGCTTGGCCAAGGGCAGCAAGCCTCCGCGTTTCTCCGGACTGCCCAGCCATTTCAGCGGACAGGCCCAGAAGGTGAGGGTCTCCCCGTCCTCGGGCAAGATGATCGATTCCGGAGAAGTTTCCACCCACACCGCCTCCTCGCCAAAGGCGGCGGAAACGGCCGTGGACGCCTCCAGGGCGTGGACGAGCAAGGCTTTCGTAGAGGCGGGGCTGAGCGCCCTTTCCTTGAGCAGCTCGGACAAGCGCCGGCCCTCCACCCACTCGGTGACGAGAAAGGGCATGCCGTCCACGGGGTCGCAGCCGCCGCCCAGAACGGCCCGCAGCGTCGGGTGGCGGACCTCCCGCAGCCGCTGGAGTGCCACCAGATAGGCGCTGCGCTCCGCCTCCTGGAGTCCCCCTCCGTCCGGACCATAGGGAAAGAACCGCCGCAGGACCACCGCCTTGCCGCTATCGCGGTCTTCGGCATGGAAAACCACGCCGCTCGCGTCCTGGGTCAGGATCTCCTGAATCTCGTATCGTCCGGTCACCGACCCTTCCCCTACCAGAGTCCCGGTGCCTTCGCCAACTTCCGCGTGACTCCCCGCCCTTTCTTTTTCCGTGATTTCCGCGTATTTGGTGCTTTCCTCCGCCCGCCTAGTCCTGTCCGCCGTTACCATGCCCACTTCCCTGACCCGCAATTTCTCGATCATCGCCCACATCGACCACGGGAAAACCACGCTGTCGGACCGCCTGATGGACGCCACGAACACCGTGGCCCAGCGCGACCAACAGGCCCAGCTCCTCGATGCCATGGATCTGGAGCGGGAAAAGGGCATCACCATCAAGGCCCATCCGGTGGCGATGGAATACAAGGCGAAGGACGGCAAGACGTACAAGCTCAACCTCCTGGACACTCCCGGCCACGTCGATTTCTCCTACGAGGTCGCCCGCTCGCTCGCGGCTTGTGAGGGCGCGATCCTGATGATCGATGCCGCCCAAGGCGTGGAAGCGCAGACGGTCGCAAACCTGCACCTCGCGCTGCAGCAAAATCTCGTCATCATCCCGGTCCTCAACAAAATCGATCTCCCGGCCGCGGATGTGGAGAAGTGCAAGAAACAGCTCGAGGAAATCCTCGCCATCCCCGCGGAGGACGCCATCCCCGCTTCCGCAAAACAGGGGATCGGCATCGAGGAGATCCTGGAGGCGATCGTGAAGCGCGTGCCGCCTCCGACCGAGAATCCCGACAAGCTCCTGCGCGCCACCGTTTTCGATTCGATCTACGATACCTACCGCGGCGTCGTCTCCTACGTCCGCGTCTTCTCCGGCAGCGTGAAGCGCGGCCAGCGGGTGAAGCTTTTCGCCACGAACAAGACCTATGAGGTCAAGGAAGTCGGCGTCTTCACCCCGAAGATGAACGCCCGCGAGAAACTCGTGGCGGGGGACGTGGGCTACGTGATCGCGAACATGAAGTCCGCGGACGAGGCGAAGATCGGCGACACTCTCACCGACAGCACCCATCCCTGCGCCGAGCCCTTGCCCGGCTACAAGGAGATCCAGCCCATGGTCTTCTCGGGCATCTACCCGATCGACGCCTCCGACTACGAGGCGCTGAAGACCGCGATGGGGAAGCTGCAGATCAACGATGCGGCTTTCACCTACATGTCGGAAAGCTCCACGGCGCTCGGCTTCGGCTTCCGCTGCGGTTTCCTCGGCCTGCTGCACATGGAGATCATCCAGGAGCGCCTGCGCCGGGAGTTCAATATGGACGTGATCTCCACCTATCCGTCCGTAATTTATCAGGTCACGAAAACCAACGGCGAGGAAGTGATCGTGGACAATCCGTCCTTCTTCCCGGAGCAGCAGACCATTCAGGAAGTCCGCGAGCCACTGGTGAAGGTCTTCATCATGATCCCCGGTGACTACATCGGCGATATCATGTCGCTGGTCATGGAGAAGCGCGGCGAGGTGACGAACACCGAAACCATCGACGACACGCGCGTCATGTTGACCTGCCTGCTGCCGCTCGCCGAGATCCTGGTGGATTTCAACGATCGTCTGAAGTCCTGCACCCGCGGCTACGGCTCGATGGACTACGAGCATGCCGGCTACCGCGCGGCAAACATGGTGAAGATGGAGATGCTCATCGCCGGAGACCCCATCGAGGCCTTCGCCACCATCGTCCACCGCGACAAGGCGGAAAGCTACGGCCGCGCCTTGGCAGCCCGCCTGAAGGACGTGATCCCGAACCAGCTCTTCGTGGTGGCCATCCAAGCCTGCATCGGCGGCAAGATCATCGCCCGTGAAAGCATCTCCGCCATGCGCAAGGACGTGACCGCCAAGTGCTACGGCGGCGACATTTCCCGCAAGCGCAAGCTGCTGGAGAAGCAGAAGGAAGGTAAGAAGAAGATGAAAGCCATCGGCAAGGTGAACATCCCGCAGGATGCCTTCATCAAGGTGCTGAAGAGCGGGGATTGAGAGGCAGGACCGGCGGCTCCCTCCTTGGACCGGAGCGTGACGGCTTTAGAGGCTTACCGGACGACAAGGCCGAGGCCTTCCATGCCGTCGTGGCGGATGGGAAAGATCCCTATTGATCATACCAACCGGTCGGTATAGACCTTTCCTCCATGTCGGAAAGCGATTCCAAGGAGCGCCTGCTCGCCGCCGCGAAAGCGCTGGTGCTGGCAAAGGGATTTGCAGGAACGACCGTGGATGCGATCTGCGAGAGGGCCGGCCTCACCAAGGGCAGCTTCTATCACTTCTTTAAATCCAAGGAAGAGCTGGGCCTTGCGACCCTCGAATGGTCGATGATGAAGAGCGGCGAGATCCTCGACGAGGGACCTCATACGGAGATCGCCGATCCGGTGGAGCGCTCTTTTGCCTTCTTCGAGCACGTGGAGAGCAGCGCCGGGCAGTTGTGGTCCGGCGGCTGCATCCTGGCCAGCTTCTCCCTGGAACTGGCGGAGACGAACGAGAGGATGCACCGGACCGTGGCGGGGATGTTCTCCGAAGTCATGGACTACTTCGCCACTTGGTTTGAACCGATCGTGGCGCGCTGGCCGGAACTTCCCTCCGCCAAGGAGCTGGCCAACGAGTACCTATCGCTCCTCGAGGGCTCGATCATCTTTGCAAAGGCCTTCCGCGACCCGTCCCGCATCTCCTCCGCGCTGAGAGCCTTCCGCCGGAACCTCGAACGGCTGACGACCGCCCCCGTCTGAATTTTTCCGGCACACTCTCTATACCGACCAGTCGGTATCCTCTCCTCCAAGTCCTGAATCTCCCCCGCCGTCCCACTGAGAACCATGAACTCGACACTAGAAATCCAAGAACGACGCACCGAACTCCGCCACGACCTCCTCGACGCCTTTGCGGGCAAGATGATGGTCGAAATGGGTGCCGCCATCAGCGGTGCATTGACCATCCTCGGCGACCGCCTCGGCATCTACCAAGCCCTTGCCAAGGCGGGGCCGGTCACCTCGGCGGCCTTGGCAGGCCTCACCGGGCTCGATGAACGCTACCTCCGCGAGTGGCTCCACGCCCAAGCGGCCTCCGCCTACATCGAATGCGATCCGGAGGCAGGTCTCTTCTGGATGAACCCCGAACAGATCGCGATTTTTGCCGACCCGGAAAGCACGGCCGCGATGAGCGCCGGCTTCTACGGGATCTCCGCGGTATATCACGATGTGCCCCTGCTCGAAGAAGCCTTCAAGAGCGGAAAGGGCGTGGCATGGGCGGATCATCATAGCTGCCTCTTCTGCGGCGTGGACCGCTTCTTCCGCCCCGGGTATGTGGCCAATCTAGTGCCCGTCTGGATCCCCGCGCTCGATGGCGTGGAAGCCAAGCTGATCGCCGGAGGGCGCGTGGCCGATGTCGGCTGCGGTCACGGCTCCTCGACCATCCTGATGGCGAAGGCCTATCCCGAGTCCAAGTTCACCGGCTTCGACTTCCACGAGGCATCGATCGAAGCGGCACGGAAGCACGCGGCGGAGGAAGGCCTGGCCAACGTGGAATTTGAAGTCGCCACCGCGAAGGACTTCCCCGGGAAGGGCTATGATCTGGTGACGGTATTCGATGCCTTGCACGACATGGGCGATCCGGTGGGAGCCGCGGTCCACATCCGCCAGGCCCTCGCTGCGGACGGCACTTGGATGATCGTGGAACCGATGGCGGGCGATACCCTTGCCGAAAACCTCAACCCCCTGGGCCGCCTCTACTACAGCTTCTCGGCGATGATCTGCACTCCCGGCTCGCGGAGCCAGGAAGTGGGCCTCGCGCTAGGAGCACAGGCAGGCGAGAAACGGCTCCGCGGAGTGGTGGAAGAAGGCGGCTTCACCCGATTCCGGCGCGCGAGCGAGACGCCGGTGAATCTGATCCTGGAGGCCCGTCCCTAGCGGCACGATGCGCGTTCGGCGTCCGGACGCCCTGTGAGGAGACGGTATCATTCCCGCCATGCACGCCGTTGCCATCGGGACCCCGCAGAGGGATCGCGACTTGTAAACGGATGACCATCGAAAATGGTCGGGCTGGCGGGATTCGAACCCACGACCCCCTACACCCCATGCAGGTGCGCTACCAGACTGCGCTACAGCCCGTTTACCTCCGTCCGAGACGGGCGGGCAGACAATCAGGGTAAATCCCGGTTGGCAAGCCCTGAAAATCGTGCATTTTCCGGCCGCCATGGAACGGATCAAAACCGCGATCGTCGGAGCCAGCGGATACACCGGACAGGAACTCCTGCGCCTGCTGCTGGTCCATCCGCAGGTCGAACTGGTGGCGGCCACCTCGCGGCAGGAAGCCGGGAAGCCGCTGTCCGCGGTCTTCCCGCGGTTCCGGAAGCTCCCGGGGGTAGAGCTCCCGTTCATTGAGCCGGACCCCGACCTTATTGCCGCGACCGGTGCCAAGG
>CAMPGU010000011.1 GCA_946885645.1 uncultured Haloferula sp. | reverse complement strand
CCCACCCTTAGCCACTCAATCCCTTGGTCGCCAACCAACATCCCGCGGGTCTCAACCCGCTCCAGCGCTTTCGCCAGGCTGGAGCCATCCTACGCGGTACCAGCCGGGCTTCTAATCCCGCTTGGTATCAAAGCGCGCTCGATCTGGACCTCCAGCTCCACCTGCGCGTCGATGGCACTGCCGTCGAGTCCGTTCTCTACGATCGCAAGACCAAAACGTGGAGCGCCGGTCCCGCGCTCGATGATACCTGCGCGACCGATCTTGCCCTGATCCCCGCCTTCGCCGCCCAAGTGCTGGCGACCGCCCGCTCGGCAGGCGCTTCTTCCATCGGGATCGTCCTTCTCATCGCCGACGAGTTCGCCACCTCGGAACTCAAGCCCGAACTGGACAATCCGGGCGCACTCGCGGAACTGCGGGGCACCATTGAAAACGAGCCAAAGGCGGTCCTGGACGACGCCTCGGTTTCCGCCGAGGAAAGCAGCTGGCGGCTCATCCCCTATCCCGCCGCCGGCAGCGAGACCATCGCGACGACCGTCTGCATCAGCCGCCGCTGGGCCAGTTTCCTGGACGAACTCCGCCGCTTCGGCGAAGAAAACAATTTCCCGATCATCACCCGCGCCATCAGCGCGCCTTTGATCTGCCTGCTCGCCCTCGGCAACCTGAAGACCGATGCGGTCACGCGCCCGCTGATCGCGATCCTTCCCTACCCGCGCTTCACGGTGCTGGCGTTCTTCAATGAACACGGGGACCTGCGGCTTCTCCGGACGCTCCAGCACCGCGGCCAGCGCCGGCCCACGAACCTGCGTCACGCCACCTCCACCACGGCGGCGGCGCTGGAACTGGCGGACCCCGAGATTTTCCTTTTCAACGTCGGCGATCAAGCGGACCCGCAGCTCGCCGCGGATGTGCAGATCGTCTTTCCCGCCACCTCCATCCGCGAGGTGCAATGGCAGGAGACGCCCTACCGGACCCCCGGGGTCTCCTCGCCCGAGCCGGTCATCGCGGCGCTGATTTCCGCCGCACCCGAAACTCCTATCGCCGCTTCCCATACCTTCACCGTGCTGCGCGGGGAAGGTTGGGCCGCCCAGGACTTCCTGCCCGTTTCCCCGGAGGCCGCGGAGTACTATCCCTCCCGCGGGGAGATGAAACTCCTGAGGTCCGCGCGCTACGCCCGCCTCGCCTTTGCCGCCGCGACGGTGATGGCCCTGGCCTGGGTCGGGCTCGCGATGTTCCAGATGATCCGCCAGCCGGAGTGGAGCTTCAAATCGGAGGATGCCCAGTTCGGGAAGCAGATGCTCGCCAAGGTGACCGGGGACAAGACCCGTATCGAACACTGGGACAACCTTCTCGAAGACCGCTCGAAGGCATGGGCCACCATGGAGCTCCTCTCGGTGATGTTCCCGGAGCGCAGCGGCTTCCTGACCAAGACCTTCGCCCACTCCGTCAAAACGGACCCGGCACCCGGCCAAGCGAAGATCGGCTTCATCAGGGAATGGAAAATCACCGGCCTGGCCCGGGAAGCAGCCCTCGAACGGCTGGCGGCCCTGAACACCCGCGATGGGATTTCAGGCGTCTTCAACGAAGTGGCCCAGCTCACCGGCAACCAGGCCTACAGGGCGGATCTGCCGAGCCGGAGCCTGGTGGTGAACGTCCGCACGCTCGAGAACTCCTCCTACAAGCCCGGTCCCGAAGACGAGATGAACGCGCTCGACGAAGCGACGTATCCCTTCTCCTTCGACCTCACGATCACCCAGCGCTTCGAATCCGCCGACCCGATGGCCGTGATCGCCGCCAAGGCCCCTTGAAGAAGGAGGCAACCCCCTATTCCCATGTTTTACCGTCAATCCATCATCGTTTTCGGCTTCGTCCTGCCCGCCGTGGTCTGCGGCGCTGTCACCGGCGGCGGGCTGCTCCTGAAATCCAAGGCGGTGGCTTCCTTCCAACAGAAGCAGTCCCTCCACAAGGCATCCCTGGCGAACAACCGGAATTCACAGGCCATCGAGGCGCAGATCAGCCAGAAAAGAGCCCACGTGGACCGCTGGAAGGCTCTTTTGGACAAGGAAATGAAGAACACCCTCACCTCCGAGTTGAAAGAGATCTCGGACAAGCTGCCGGCGAAGGAGTTCACCCAAACCGCCGTGGAATGGCCGAACGGCTCCGGCGGCCTGGCAGCGGCGTCGGCCCAAAATTCTTCGCAGGTGAGGCTGGCTTTCCGCGCCACCTACCGGGCAATGCAGAAAGCCTTCATCGAACTGGAGACAAGAATGCCCCAGCTCCAGCTCCAGGAGATCAAGATCGATCCGAGCCCTTCCTCAGCCTCCACGCTGAATTTCCAAGTCACCTATACCGCTTGGGAAAAATGAATATGACTTTCACCACTCCCGCCCCCCGCGGCTTCACCGGGTTTTCCTTCGCCCTGCTCGCGACCGTCGCCATGTGCAGCGGCTCGGCTTTCGCGCAGTCGGCGGAAGGCTTTGATCTCGGGGACATCGTGGCCGAGCCCACCGCTCCCGCTGCCGCGGCAGGCACCCCGGCGACCGAAGCCAAGCCCCTGACCAATGCCGAGGCGGGTCCGGCCCGGTATGCAGGCTCAGGACCGGAACTCGCCGCCTATGTGGATCGTTTCGTTAGCTCGTTCTCGATTGGCAAACGGACCACCGACCCCTTCGGCCGTTATCAGGATCCGGAGTTCAAGGCACCGGAGCCGAAGATCCTCAATTCCAAGAAGGTCCCCACCTTCAAAAAGGAGCCGCCCATCCCCTTCTCCGATGTCATCGCGGCGATCCAGGTCAACATGATTATCCCTTCGCAAAAGCGCTTCCTCGTCAGCACTCCGGCGGGGGCCCGCAGCTTAAAGCTGGGAGATGTCTTTCCCATCCAACTGCCGAATGGCAAGCGGGTGCGCGTGCAGGTCAAGAGCGTGACTTCATCTGCCATCCAGTTCATCAATCTCGATACCGGAGAGAAAGGCGTGCTGAAGCCCGGCGTGATGCCGCAGGGCATGCAGCGCGGCACCGATGGCATTTCCGCCCCGGGCATGCAGCCTGACGGTCCGGATGCCCCGATCGAGATCCAATCTGTCGTTCCCCCCATTTCGTCCAACCGTTGAGGTCGTCCTCCCCGACTTGCTGTCCCACACACCACACACCTGACATGAAGCCTGCAATCGCCGTCGCCACGCTGCTGGCCCTGCCTCTTCCCATCGTTTCCGCGCAGGAAGACGGCCTCGCCGTCGGCCCCGCCGAAACGTCCGATACCGCCGTGCCGGATCTGCCGCCTCCGGCACCCGCCCCGGCACCTCCCGCCGCCGACCTGCCGAATTTGCCCGCGGATCCCGGCGCTCCGCCGCCGCCCGGTGCCCCGGTGGAGCCGGTGGCTCCTCCCGCGGATCCCGGCGCTCCGGAAGACGCGGTACCCGCGCCCGGAGATCCTGCCGCCGCGGAAGGCGCACAGGAAATCCAGGAATCCGAGGAGGGCTACCTGATCAAGGACGCGCCGATCAACGACATCTTCCAATTCCTGGCCAAGCAGGGAGGCCGCCAGTACTTCCACAATGCCAAGCTTGCCACGCCTGAATACCGCGTGACGGGGCACTTGAACGACGGCAATCCGCTCCAGCAGATGGAAGAGCTGGCCTTCATGTACGGCCTGACCCTCTACACCAAGGGCACGACCATCTACGCCCTGAGCCAATCCCAACTGAGCCAGCTCCCGAGCGCGGAATTCAACTACCAGCTCCGCTACCTGCGACCGACGGACATCGAGCCCATCAAGGCCTTGATCCAGCCGATGCTCACGCCCGGCACGGGCATCGTGAACTTCGAGCCGAAGACCAACACGATCGTGATCGTGGATACCGCGCACCGCATCGAGCAGGCGCGCAAGCTCCTCCACAGCATCGATCAGGCAAAGGGGCAGATCGTCGTCGAAACGAAGATCCTGCGGATCAACAGCAGGGCCGCGGAACGGACCGGCATCGATTGGTCCTCTTCCCTCGGCGCGACGGGAACATCGATCGAGGTGGTCCGCAGCCTTAACAGCGTCTTCGGCATCTCCTCCAACTTCGACCCCGACGCCACCGGCGGCATCACATCGGGCAGCACCCTCTCCTCATTGGAAATTCCGGGCGCCGCGAACAACCTCGTCCTTTCGCCCCTTCAGTTGAACGGGGTGCTCCGGGCCCTCGCCGAAGGCAACTTCGCCACGCAGGTTTCCAACCCTACCCTCATCACGGAGGACAACGAGCAAGGCTCGATCTCCATCATCGACCGTATCCCGATCATCACCGCCACGGTCACCCAGTCGAACGGCACCACCAACATCACCGAAGAGGTGCGTTACAAGATCGATTCGACCGACAAGAGCATCTCCGAAGATCCGGAGAAGCACCGGGAAGTGGGCATCTCCGTTTCCATCACGCCCACCTTGCTGCCGGACGGCACGGTCCGCATGCGCCTGCGCCCGCGTTCCGCCCAGATCGTCGAGCAGGTCCGGGGCCAGTCCGGCAACACCTATCCCCGCGTGACGGAGTCGATGATCGAGTCCCTCTCCCGCGTCCCCGACGGTCACTCCCTGGTAGTGGGCGGCTTCTACGGCGAGATCGAGAACAAGAACAACAACAAGGTGCCCGTTCTCGGCGACGTGCCGGTGCTCAACTTCTTCTTCAAGAGCAAGGAGACCGTGAAGGAAAACTCCAGCTTGGTATTCATCGTCACCCCGACTTCCTACGACCCGACCAGCCGCTCCGCCACGAGCACCCAGAGCAGCCGCATCCACCGCAACGTGAGCCTGCCTCAGGACCACGATTGGGTGGACCCCGAGTGCAACCCGGGCCCTGCCCACGAACCGAACCTGCGCCGCGGCGTCCGCGACCTCAGGCCGACCCAGGCACCCTACTATCCGACGGATGCCGAACTGGACCGGCAACCTGCGCCCGCACCAGCCCCGGCGACGGTAAAAGGCCGCTTCAGCAAAGGCGGGAGGAAGTGAACGGCGCGGGGCGGGGACCTTTCCCCGCCCGGCCCTTGCCACGACCCACGGAATCCATGTCATCCCCCACATCAGCCATGCACGATCAGCCGGCGCGAAAGCACGGCGACATCGATGAACTCCTCAGGATCTGCCTGGAGCAATCCCTCCAGGCGGTCCAGGCCACGGGCGTGGCCACGGAGACGGAACTCGCACGCACCCGCGTCGCCTTCGAGAGGGCCGTGGCAAAGGGCGAACCGATGGATGTCCTGGAAATCCTGGCACGCATGCAGGGCGCGGAAGAGGAGCATCTCGGCATCGAGGTCGCGAGGATTTCGCACGCGGTCTCGATGGTGATCCATCCCTCCCCGCCTTTGATTCCCTTCGCCGCCAAGTTGATCGCCCCGTCGGCGTTTTATGAATCCTTCGACCACCTCCACAAGGTGGCGAGGGCCTTGCTGGCACCGGTGATCTTCGCGGAAGACACGGACGCCGTGGGCACCGGCGCCCTCAATCCGGTGGCCGCCCGCATCATGGCCGACGAGATCCTCTCCACCGTGGACCGCCGTTTCGGCATCAAGCCCTTCGTCACCTCC
Source organism: uncultured Haloferula sp. (assembly GCA_946885645.1). The sequence goes on along the minus strand of CAMPGU010000011.1, from coordinate 29,805 downwards.
GTCCGGATGGATTACGAGAGCTGGAGCTTCATCACCCGCAAACATTTCGGACTGTGATCGACTACGACAGCATGTCCTTCAACGAGCTCATCAGCGGGCAGATCATGCGCGCGCTGGCGATGCACGATCCGCAATACGCCGAGCTTTCCCACGATCAGGTGGCGAACCGGGTGACCCGCTATTGCTTTATGGGAGCGATCGCGAAGATCAACGGCCTGCCCTTCTTCCCGAAGGTGGCCGAGTTCTGCGACGCCTCCCTGCACGCGTACTGCGATCCCACGGTGCTGACGCGCGGGCTCTTCAGCCCCCTCTGCGTGACCGGCGACAAGCTGGTGGTCGCGGTGGCCAATCCCTGGAGCCCTCTGCCGGACGAATACCTCGCCCCGCGCTTCCCGGATCTGGAGATCGTCAAGATCGTCACGCTCGCCTCCGAAATCGCCCGCGCGATCGAGTCGGTCGCAACCAACTCCGGCCCGAGCCGCTCGGAACTCGAAGCCATTGACGTCGAGGACAACGGCGACGACATCCGCGACTTCGACGTGACGACGGACTACACCGAGCCGATGGCCCAGCTCGTAGCCACCGTCATGGCGGACGCCGTGAAAGGCCGCGCCTCGGACATCCACTTCAAGGTGGAGAAGGAGTCCTTCTACTACGCCTACCGCGTGGACGGGGACATCGGCCCGAAGGTCGAGATCCCGATGAAGCTGAAGGACCGGCTGGACGCCTTCCTGCTGAACCTGATGAAGCTGCCAACGGAGATCCGCGCCACCGCGCCGGGGATCTCCGGCCGTTTCACGATCTCCTATTTCCACCGCCCGATCGACATCCGCTACGAACGGCACCGTACTTACCGCGGCTACCACATCACGATGCGTCTGCTCGACAAGAGCAACATCAACGTGACCCTCGGCAAGGGAACGCTTGCATTCGACGAGGAGACGCTTTTCGAGCTGAGCAAGGTGATGCGCGTGCCTGCCGGCATCATCGTCATGTCCGGACCCACCGGCTCGGGGAAATCCACGACGCTCAACGCGATCCTCCGCGAACTGAACCGGCCCGACGTGAACATCCTGACGCTGGAAAACCCGGTGGAGGACGAAGTGCCCGGAATCACCCATTGCGACTTGAAGAGCCCCAAGGAATTCAAGCCGATGATCGCTTCCTTCATGCGGAGCGACCCGGATATCATCCTCATGGGCGAGGTGCGCGACATCGAATCCGCCGAACTCGCGATCGAAGCCGCGGTGACGGGCCACAAGGTGCTCACCACCATCCACACCCCGCGCGCCTCACAGATCATCGAGCGCTTCGAGCAGCTCGGCATCGAGCGCTGGAAGATTGCCCAGACGCTCAAGGCTGCCTGCGCGCAACGCCTGGTGAAGCTGCTCTGCCCCTACTGCAAGGAGGCGAAGCACGGAATCTCCGAACTCAACCGCCGCACCTTCAACCTCGATGAATCCTGGGGCGACATCCCGATCTACGAGGCCAAGGCCGGCGGGTGCCCCGAGTGCCGTTTCTCCGGCTACAACGGCCGGACCGCCATCCTCGAAATCATTCCCATCACCCCGAAGACCTCGGACATGCTGTCCAAGGGCGAGATCTCTCCCTACGAGCTGGAAGTAAAAATCCAGGAAGAGGGCAAGCTGCCGAACCTGCGCCGCAGCGGGCTGCGCCTCCTGCGCGAAGGCAAGACCGACATCGAAGCCGTTGCCAAGGTCATCGACATGACATACACCGATGAGTAGTGCCACCGCCGCCAGCACCGCCAAGCCCGCTCCCGGCAAGAAGCCGGAAGCCCAGCAGGCGTCTTTCAGTTTCCTGAAGGCCTCGCAAACGAAGGAGTTCAGCAAAAAAACGCTGATCAATCTCTTCCGCGGCATCAGCTCGATGCTGCGCGCCCAGATCAATACGGCGGACGCGCTCAAATACTACGGCCAGGGCCTCAGCGACAAGATGATGGTGGATGCGCTGACGAAGATCCGCGACGACATCAACTCGGGCATCAGCGTGCACGAGGCCTTCCGCCGCACCGGCCGCTTCAGCGACATGGTCGTGGGCCTGATCCAGGCGGGCAGCGATGCCGGCCAGCTCCACGAGGCCTTCAAGTCCCTCGCCGCGCGGTTCACCAGCGAGCTTCATTTCCAGAAGGCGATCCGCAAGGCCACGGTGATGCCCACGGTCATCATTTCCGTGTTGGTCGGCGCCTTCATCACCTCGCAGGTGAAGATCGTGCCGCAGGTGGAAGAGATGCTTGCAGGTGTGGGAGCCAAGCCGGACGGCATGACGGCGATCTCCTTCAAGATCTCCCATATCACCCAGTCGGTCTGGCCGGTGGTGGTGCTCACGATCATCGGCATCGCCATCGTGATCTGGCGCTCCGCAAAGGTGCGGAACTTCTTGCTGGGCCTCGCGATGTCGAAATGGCGCCTGCTGCGGCTGCTCATCCTGAGCATGCGCCAGATGACCTTCCTGGCCACCATCAAGCTCCTGCACGCCAACGGGATCAACCTGGCCAAGTCCATCCGCGTGTCCGCGAATAGCGTGAAAGGCACGCCCTTCTATCAAGAGCTGCGGGACGCCGCCGAGAAGTACGAGAACTCCGGCGTGCCGCTTTCCACCGCCTTCGCGAAATACACCTCCGTGGACTCCCAGGTGGTACACATGCTTTCCATCGGCGAGAAATCCGCCTCCCTGGATAGCCAGTTGGAGATGCTCTCCTCGATGTACGAGGAAGATTCTGAAACCTACATGGCCGCGTTCACCGCGGCGGTCAGCTTCCTCGTGCTGATCATGGCCGTCTTCCTGATCGCCGCGGTCTTCATCGGAACCTTCCTGCCGATCTTCCTGATGGGTCCGAAGATGATGAACAGCGGAGTGTGAGCTCCGTGCCAACTCGATCCCGACGACGATGCAACTTACACGACTCGACCGCTATCTCCGCTCGCGGTTCGTTTACGAGACGCACATCTATACTCTGCGGCTCCCGGCTTCGATCCCGGCCGGCACCATTGCCGAGGAGCTCCCCGAATCGCCCGGGCGCAAGTTCAAGCACCGCTTCATCCTGCGCAGCGACAAGGCGGTGCAGGAGCTGATCGAGGAACTGAGGAGCGCCAACCAGATGTTTACCACCCGGGTGGTGGACAGGGAGGCATGGTACGTGCCCTTGCTCGCCCCGAACGGCAAATCCGTGACCTGGTGGCTGGTTTGGGCGTGCTTCACCGCCATGGGGGTCTTCGGCCTCATCCACGTGGCCAAGATCGCCTGGGCTAATGAAGAACTCCGCAAGAACGTCTCGGAAGCGATGAAGATCCTCCAAGGATAGGATCGCGACTCTCACTGAAGTAAAGATTTCCGTCTTTTCAAGGCACCCAAACCATCATAAACTCCAGCGTCCCATGAAGACTGTCCGTTCCATCTCCGCTGCCCGGGGGGGATTCACGCTCATCGAGCTCACGGTGGTGATCTTTATCCTGATCGCACTCCTGAGCATGGGCTTCGGCATGTCCAAGACCATCGAGAAATGGAAGAAGGGTAAGGAAGCCTCGGAAACCCTGCGGTCCGTTTACACGGCCCAGCGCCTCTATCTGGCCGACCATCCGACCGCGGCGGTGAACACGCTGACCCCGGCGCTGCTGCTTCCCTACATCCCGAACGGCACGGGCGTTTTCCCGGGTTCCACCTCCCTCGAGGGGACCGCCCTTCACGCGCAGGTGAACGTTTCACCGCCGGTCTGGAGCCCCACCGCGGGCGGTGTCTCCGGCCCCGCCTACGATCCTTCCGGCAGCGCCACGGACTCCCTCTGGGACGTCGGACAATGAAACTGCCGCGCGTCATTTGCCTTTCAGGCATCGTTGCCCTGGCGCTCGCCGGGAACGCGGCGGCGGAGGAATTCACCGCCATGGGGGACTACGTCATCCGGAGCCAGATTAAGATCACCGGCACCGGGCGCGTGGTACAGATCCCGATGAAGCCCTTGGCCCTCAAGGTGGAGACCGATGGCGTCACCGTCCGTATCTCCACCGGCACGGAGTCCGACAGTTGGTCCACCTTTACCATCTACCGCTCGGACGGAATCGGCCGCCAGAGTTCGGTCGGCGGAGCGCTCGAGGTCGTGCCCGGCGTCCAGGCCACCAGCGACCATGGTGGCGTCCACAAACATCTCCGGCTCACACGGGATACGCTGACCCTTACGGTCTTTCCCGGCGTCTCCGACCAAACCTTGGTAACCCATGCCCTCATCGCCCCCCCCTCTGCAAACGCATCCGCTGGCGCCGGCGCGGCGGATCCTGCCTCACCTTGAACTCATGCGCCCGCTGCCCACATCGACCCAAATGAGTACCAGCACCGCGAAGCCGCAGGCTCCGGCAGCGACGCAAACGCTGGAACTCGGACCGCTGCACCACTCCTCGCCGGCATCGAACCGCCGGGCTTCGTCCTCGGGCTCTGCCCAGCGTTCCTACCCTTGGCTCCTGCTCGCGAGCACCGGCCTCGCCGCGGTTTTCTGCGGACTCTATCTTACCAAGCCGGTCATCGCCGCCGGCACGGCTCCATCCATCGCGGACGCGCCTTTCGAGCCCGCGCCTTCGCTCTCGCCCGGCCCCGACGCCGCGAAGCCCGCGAGCGAAAGCCGCTCGCTGCTGCCGAGCTCGGCCGCACTTCCCGGCGACCCGTCGGCCAAACCGCAAGCTGCGGATCCCCGCCGCTTGCCGAGCGCGGAGACCGGAGCCGCCGCTTCCTACGAGGAGACGAACCTGCGCATCCAGCACGTGCTGAAAGCCGAGGGTCCCGCAGGGGAGGATCTCGGGAAAATCATGCTGGAAGTGCCCGTGCTCTATGGCAGCCGCTCGCTGCGATGGACACCCGCGGAGGTCGCCCGCGCCCGCGAACTCCTCGTGCGCATCGGCGATTACCAGGAAAAGACACGAGCCTTGCAAACCGAAGGAGGAGCCCTTCTTTCGGAATGGAATGCCTTGGTCGGAGACTCCGTGCCGACAGAGGTCCTTCGGGCAGACAGCCCTTCCCTCACCCGCGACGCCCTGCTGAACCCCGCCGAGGGGCTCGACAGCACCGAAGCCATCGAAATCCAGAACCGATGACCTTTTTCCGACCTACCCTCGTCTTCGCCGTTTTGACTTCCGCGGCGGTGGCCCAAGACATTGCACCCAAGGACGAAACGCGCGATCCCGTGTTTTCCGCGCTCTCCGGAGACCTCGATGACAACGAGGGTCCCAGCGTCACCGTGGATATCAGCGCCTCCGCCCCCTCCCTGCTTCCTGAAGACTCCGGCGAGCCGGTGCTGGTAACCGGCAAGCGGCCGGAAGAAACCGAGGAAGGTGCCGACGCCGCCCCTCCCCCGGCTCCCGAGCCGGAAGGCGTGACCGTCACCGTGGAACCGGGCAGTGGCGGCGCAGCGGCCGTGGATGCCGCCGCGGTGAAACTGCTGGCCCCTTTCCCCGCGAAACCGCTCGCCGCGCCGCCCGTCGGCTGGCGATTGGAACACCCGAAGGAAGTGCCCGCCTTCGTCCGCGAAGTCCCCCTGTCCAATGGTACCAAGATCTCGCTTTCCATCCGGCCCCACCTGCTGGTTCCGGATGCCGATGGCGCAAACGTGATCGCCGTCAAGGAGCCGGGCTACGAGCCCGCCCTGCGCTACGCCCAGACCGGCACGATGTCGGCCGTGATATCGTCCTCCTTGGAACGCCTCGACCAGGACTCCCGCAAGATGAGCGAGGCGATTGATCGTCTGGGCCAGCTCCTCAGCTCCCTGCCCTCTCCCGAAGCACCCCCGGAATCCGCTCCATCACCCGTCAAGAAACCGCGATGAAATCGAGCCTTATTCCGATCGCCTGCGGAACCGCTCTCGCTCTGATGACCGGCGCTGCCGCCACCCATTGGTGCGCGGTGCGCGACATGGTGGCGCTGGCATCCGCCATGCCCGCCAGCCGCCCTGCACTCCCGGCGTCCGCCGACCGCCCTTCCCCGGCCCCGATGCCAGATGATCGCGTCGCGCGCGAGGCGAGGGACCTGCTGGCGGAAGTGCGCGGCAAGAAGAGCGCGACCACCTCTCCCGGCCGCCGGGATGCACGCACCCCCTCCTTCTACGCCGGCCATGCGGATCGGGAGCAGGCGGCGGAGCGCAAGCCTTCCCGTCCCCCCTCGGGAGACCCCACGGAAGCACGTATCGAGAAACTTCTCACCGCGCTGGAAGGCGCGGTCGAACAAAATCAGGAGCTCCGCGACCGCCTGGCGGATACGAACCGCGACGTCATGGAGCTGCGCTTCCAAGTGGATAGCTATTCAGGGCAGTTCCGCCCGCTGAAGGTGGAAGAAGAACCCACCTTTTACGACGACGGATCCGGGGTCCTCCCGCCGCTGGATGCTCCCTGACCGGGGCTGCCATGGCTTTACGGAAAAAGGCAGACAGGAATGTCCGCCTTCTTCGTTTGTCGCACCGGATCGCACGACCCCGCGGCATTCCACGGGGTTCCTGAGCCAGACAGGCAAGCCCCTGCCTCAGATCGGCATCGGGAAGGCGCGGTTGAAGGCAAAAACCTTGTCCCGGATGGCGTGGAGTTTCACTTCGTCGCCGATAGCGGCCAGCGCCTCGGCAATGAAATCCGCGACTTGTTCGACATCCTGCTCCTTCATGCCGCGGGTGGTCACCGCCGGGGTGCCGATGCGGATCCCGCTGGGTTTCATCGGAGTACCCGTGTCGAAGGGGATGGAGTTCTTGTTCACCGTGATGCCCGCTTCATCGAGAGCATGCGAAGCGTCGGCTCCGTTCAGGTCTTTGGTGCGGAGGTCCACCATCATCACGTGGTTGTCCGTGCCGCCGGAAACGATGCGGTAGCCGTGGCTGGAAAGGCGGGCGGCGAGGGCCTGCGCGTTCTTCACGATCTGCTCCTGATAGCCCCGGAACTCCGGCTGCAGCGCCTCGCCGAAGCAGACGGCTTTCGCGGCGATCACGTGCATGAGCGGGCCGCCCTGAATCCCGGGGAATACCTGGGCATCGATCTTCTTCGCGAACTCTTCCTTGCAAAGGATGATGCCGCCGCGCGGGCCGCGGAGGGACTTGTGGGTGGTGGAGGTGACGAAATCCGCGTGCGGCACGGGGCTCGGATGCACCCCGGCGGCGACCAGACCGGCGATGTGCGCCATGTCAACGAAGAGATACGCTCCCACCTCGCGTGCGATCTGCGACATCCGCTCGAAGTCGATGACGCGGGAATAGGCGCTGGCCCCGCAGGTAATCAGCGCCGGCTTCACCTCGCGCGCCATCTCGGCCAGCTTGTCGTAGTCGATCCGCTCGTCATCCGGGCTGACGCCATAGTGAACGACGTCGTAAAATTTGCCGGAGAAATTCGCCTTGTGGCCGTGCGTCAGGTGGCCCCCGTGCGAAAGGTCCATGGTCAGGATCTTATCGCCGGGCTTGAGGACGGAGAAATAGACGGCGGTATTCGCTTGGGAACCGGAATGCGGCTGGACGTTCGCGTGCTCGGCTCCGAAGAGCTTCTTGGCGCGGTCGATGGCAAGCTGCTCCACGACGTCCACGTTCTCGCATCCGCCGTACCAGCGCTTGCCTGGATAGCCCTCGGCATACTTGTTCGTCAGCACCGACCCTTGGGCCTCCATGACCGCGGGCGAGGCGAAATTCTCCGAAGCGATCAGCTCGATGTTGTTCCGCTGGCGCTTTTCCTCCGCCACGATGGCGGCGTAGAGGTCGGGGTCGGTCTCGGCGATCCGGGAGCCGGAGGACTTGCACACCCGCAGTTCGTGGCGGCCACCTTCAAATTCCGTGGAAAGGAATGCATCCACCATGGCGATCGCCGTCACGCTATCGACGCTCTTGCCACCTAGGCAGAGGACGTTCGCGTCGTTGTGCTGGCGCGTGGTCACCGTTTCCTCGACCGTGCGCACATTGGCCGCGCGGACGTGGCGATGGCGGTTCGCGGCGATGCTTACGCCGACGCCCGAGGTGCAGCACAGGATCCCGTAGTCCTGCGTCCCGTCCGAAACGGCACGCCCCACGAGATTGGCGAAATCCGCATAATCGACCGATTCGTGGCCCTGGGTGCCGAAGTCCGCGACCTCGTGGCCCGCGGCCTTCAAATGGGCGACGATGGCATCCTTCAGGTCAACTCCGCCGTGATCGGCGCCGAGGGCAATACGCAGGGACTTCTGGCTCATGGTGATCGCTTGGGCGGCAGGGACATGAACCGGAGGGCCGGGAAATGCAACACTTGACTGGGATGAGGAAGCGGGCCGGAGACATCCGGGCTGCCCTTACCCGGGTCTTTAAAAGAAACCGAAGCGCTTCCGCCGGTAAAATGGTTTGGCAGATTGGGTAAAATAGTCCTCCAAGCCGCCTTGACCGGTGATTCGCATCATGTCCACCGGAGGATCCGGAATTTCGATGCCACTAATCACAGGTCCCACGCCAGCCCTCACCTTGTCCCAATCACCCTTCACCTGTAGCGCAATCAGAGTGTGCCCTTTTTGGGCCTCCGATGGGTCCAGGATGTGTGCGAGGTAGGCCTTCTCCACTTCGGGAATCGTTTTGAAATAGGCCGCGAGCGCCTCCACCAAGGCTGCCGGATATCGCGCGGGCTCGACTAGCAACACATTTGTATCTTCCTTAATCACGCGCGCTGCTGGTTCGAACATTTCGCCGCTCAGCAGCGCGGCGATTTCACCCTTCTCTAAAACTTTCCCGCATTCCGATCCAAAATTCAGCAGGAGGTCCGCTCCTTTCGTGATCTTCATCAACACCGCTGCATTCAGGCCAAGATAGCTCGCCTCATGGGTCAGGACCGCCTGCAACCGCAGCGGCGACGAAAACACCGGGAGATACGGCCTACCCTCCCATTCGATGGGCATTATCCGCAACTTCATGCCCGACTCCAAAACGGATTTTCCAGCATCAAGTGGCGGCGGGCCATCCTGAACGACGAAAAGGTCTGATTTCAGCAGGTCTCGATAAAACTGCGGCCGGCATTCCGGCGCGGTCGAGGCGCGCAACAGGGACTGCTCCAGATCGTTCTGTGGAATGAAAGCCATGATATGAGCCGATGATGGAATTTCAGCACGCCCCATCCCAGCAGCGGCAGGGAAATCATCCCCCCTGCCAAGTCTGATCGACGAAGGCGATGAGGGTGGGGATGGCCAGGTCCAGGGTCTTCGCGGTCTCCTCGTAGGCCTTGCGGCCCATGCCGATGGGATCGGGGACGTCCGAGGCCACCCCTCGTCCCGGAATTTCCACGAATTCGCAGGCGAGGTAGAACTTATCCGAATAGTCGGGAAAGAGATTCTCCAAGGCCTCCAGATGGTCCGAGGTCATCGCGAAAACGTGGGTCGCCTGCTCGACGAGCTCCTGCGACACCGGTTGGCTGGTGAAGCCGTCGAGCGAAATCCCTCTTGCCGCCAGAAGCTTGGCCGTTTCCGGATTCGGCTGATCTCCCGGGTAGGCGGCGACGCCCGCCGACCGCACTTCATAATCCCCGCGGCCTTCCACGGCCTTGCGGAAAAGGCCCTCGGCCATCGGACTGCGGCAGGTATTTCCCGTGCAGACGAAAAGTACCGATTTCTTGGCGGACATCGCGCGCACCATGCCTTTCGCATCCCGCCCGGTCAAGGCGGGTCCATGGTCACGATCACCCGGCCGAACCGCCGTACGGGACCGGCTCCGCCGGGGTCGGGTACGGTCACCCGCTCCCATGCATCGTCGATTCCTTCGACCAATGGCACCGAAGCCGCGTCGTTGAAGTCGTCGAGCGAAGCCCCGAATTGGGGCACGTAAGCGAGGCCCGCGACGCCTTTCCGCCGGAGGTACTGGAGGGACAGCACCTGGCCGTCGGGTTCGCCGGGAACCACGATCAGCCGCGGGAGACCGGCTCCGGGAACGACGCCGGGATCGTAGATCGCGGGATCCGAGGCGGAGGGATTCAGGTTGAAGGCGTATTCCAGCAATTTCGCGATGCCGTCCTCGTCCTCATCCGCCAATTGCGAAGCGTCCGAGGAGTCCACGCCGCGATCGAGCGCCCATTGCTGATAGCCGGTGCGATAAATGACCTCCAGCAGGTCGGAGGCGTGATTTCCGGAAGCGGTGGCATCGGTGGCGGCATTCTCCGGCAGGAGCAGGGTCACCAGTGGCGCGCTGCCCTGCACCTCCACGGTGTAGGAATCGCCGCCGCCGGTGAGGGAGAGGATTTGCCCCCCGCTGATCGAGATGTCCGCCGCCTCGAGGCCGGTCACCGGTTCGGAGAAAGAGAGAACCGCCTCGAAAGGACCGTTCACCGCCACCGCCGGGCCATCCCATGTCGGCAGAGGCCTCAAAGGGACGAGCATGAGCCGGTCCACCCGGGTGCCATCGTCACGGACATAGAGTTCCAGGGTGTGGGCCCCCGCCGTGAGGCTGAAGATCGTCGGATTCGTGAGCGGCTGGCGCGAACTGTTGGCGGTATCCCAGTGAAACTGGCCTGAATTCACCTCGCCGGGCACCTGGTTGGTATGCCACTCGGAGGGTGGCTGGCTGTCGAAGCCGATGAAAAGCGAGTCGCTACCGGAAGAATCCGAACGCACGAGCCCCCGCACGTGATATTGGCCGGGGCGCGGGAGAACGAGGGAATAGGTGGCCTTGAGCGCGGCATTCAATGCGAAGTCGCCGGCGCGGCTGCCGTCTGGCGACAAGATATAGGCACCCCCGCTCGCCGATGCGTCGGCCACTTCCACGAAGCTGCCGGTCCCCCCGTTCGAAAGGACCCCGTCCTCCGCCTCCATGGCTAGGATATAGGGAACGAACGGAACCGACAGGAAAGCCCCCTCTCCCATCAGGTTCGCGGCGAGATCGACGACCGAGCCAGCGTGCAGCTCCACGCCTACCAGGCCTGTCTCCGCGGGAGTGATTGTCAAGAGATAGCCGATGCCGTCCGGAATGATCGAATCGAGCGTGGCACGGTGCAGGGTGAAATCGGCGGCGGTTAGCCCCGTGACTGCCTCGTCGAAAGTGAGGCCGATCTGGAAGGTGCCGGCGGTAGCGCCCGGCACTCCCGTGAAGCGCGGAACCGGCGGCAGGGTATCGAGATGTTCGAGCGAAAGGACGGATGACGCCCTGCTGCCCAAGCCCCCGCTGTTTGCAGCGTCCAGGGGAACCGAGACGGACACGTTCGGGGCACTCGGTGAAATGGTCGCCACGTAGTAGTAACCCTTCCCCCGCAGTCCGGTAACGGTGCCGCCGCTGACCGACAAATCGCTCTCGTTGAAGTCCGTGACGTTTGTGTCGAAGACGACGGTCGCCTCGAAAGGCCCGTTGACGATGCCGGAGGGCCCGGCGATTTCACAACGCGCCTTCCGCTGGCCTACTAGTCCTTCATAGCGCCGAACCGCATTACCATCTGTCCAGGTGCCGGAGGTCATCAGGGTCCAGGCCACCGCATCGGTACTGTATTCCACCACGTAGTCGCCGATACGCCCGTTCGATGAATTCTGGCGCGGTGTATAAACAAAGCCCCCGACAGGCCTGAGGGAACCCAAATCGATGACGACATAATGCGGCGGAACCGGCTCCGGGCCACCCCATTCCGTATGCCAGTAGGTCGCGGGGTTTCCGTCAATGACCTGGACCGCCGGGGCAACTTCATTGCCCGTTTCCTGGCTATCGACGGAATGGATGGATTGCTCGGATACCGGGATGGCAGAACCATCGCCGTCGAGCACGGAAAACTCGGCAACCGAGGTCCATGCCCGGTCGAAAACTTCCCTTGTCGCCGTCAGCCGCACATAGCGGGCCTGCGGGGATGCGGGAGCCGTCTGGAACTCCGCATCGTTCAGGCTTTCCAGATATTCCTGGAGCAAATCCACCGCTTTCTGATCAACCATGTTTTTCGCCAGAGGCGGCATGGCGGCACCGTTCCCCACGTTCGCCATGCGGACGTGGAGCGCGGATAAATCGGCGTCGCCGGGTTTGATGTAGCGCCCGTCGGGCCCGAGATTGAAGTGGCCTTGGATGAGCCCGTTAATGATTCCCTGCACCCTCAGCGGGGTGCCCAGCCGTGCGTCGAAAAAGTCCACCGTACCGCCGGGGCGGTGGCAGTGCGAGCAATTGGAATCGAGATAAGAGCGGACGCGATGTTCGATCGGTGCGGTCTCGTCATCCAGCGGGCGTGCTTCCAAGAAGTCTTCCAATTGCGCCGCGGTAAGGGAGGCGTTGAACATCCCCAGCGCATTGAAGGTCGTGAGCTGGTTGTCCGTGCGGCCGGTCAAGGCATAGTGGAAGGGTTTGTTCAGCGAATGCGTCCGCAGCCCGAGAGCCTGACCGGCGGCGGCATTGTGGCACTGGAGGCAATCGGCACGGGAGGGGTAATCCCAATGCCGCATCTCGGTGCTGCCGTCCTGGAGCGTGACCTCGATGTCATCCGCATCGCCCGTGGTGAGAAGTTCCGCGTCGGTGCCCTGCGCATTCCATTTATACGTCACGCCGTACTTGCCGCCTGCTTCCGTGCAAACGATGAAGCGGGTTTCAAGGCGCCGGACGAGCGATGGATTGCGCTCGTCCACGGGCAACTCGAAATGCTTCACCAGCACGGTCCCGGCCGGAAACACCCAATTGCCTTGCTCGCTGAAAGCGATCTTTTCCGCGGCGCTGTCATGGGCACCGTCGTTCGGAAGGACGATCCAGCGTTTCTTCGCGGCGGCGTCGGACCAAAGCGGATTCGCCACATCGTAAGGGATCACCCCTGGTGCGGTGGCCAGCGTCGCCAGATCGGTGAACACCCCGGTTTCCGAGAGGAACTGCGGCGGCTCTTCAGCGGCGCCCGCATCGACGAGCTTGCGGATGGTACCGCCCGGCTGGTCGGTGCCGTTGACGTTCATCAGATAGATCTCTCCGTCAGGGTCGGTGAAAAAGTTGGCGAGCCCGACTTTGCCGCCGGTTGGGAACCCTGCGTAAATCTCCTCGATCACGGGTGCGCCTCCGCCCGCGTCGATCGTGGCAGTCCAGATCCTGCCTCTGGCATGATCCCCGTAGAGGAGCTTCCCGCCGAGCTCCTCGTTCCATTTCTGACCGCGGTACCGCATGCCGCCGATGATGCAAGTGCCCGTGGCGCGATTGTAATCGATCACCGGAGGAATACTGGGGCCGATGATGGGGGAAGGCACGGCTCCGGGACCGGCGATGGATCCCTCGCGAAAGCCCCACTGGGCATTGCCGCCCATCGGCAGGCGGGTCATCTCCTCGCGCGCGCCCTCGCCCACGTCGCCGATCCAGATCTCGCCGGTGAGCGAGTCGTAGTGGGCGGTGTGCGGACTGCGCAGTCCGAGGGAATGGTACTCCTCCAGGATCGTGCCGTTGACATCTTGCCAAGGGTTGTCGTTGGGGATGCCGTAACCTTGGGTGGAACTCGCAGGCCAGCCGGCGGGCTTGCTGGCGGGGCTCTGGGGCTGGCGGCGGATCGGATGGGACTTCGCGGGATCGTTATCCACATCGATGCGAAACACCCCGCTGAAGAGGCCTCCGTCAAGGCGTTGGGTGCGGCTGAGCGCGCCGTCCGTGCCGTGCAGGCCGCCACCTTCATTACTATCGCCTCCGTCACCGCAAGTAATGTTCAGGAAACCCTGGTTATCGAAGAACATCGCCCCGCCGTTGTGCCAGCGGCAGCGGTCGTACTGGTTCATCAGCACGAACTCGCTGGCCGGATCAAGAGTGTCGCTTGCAGGGTCCCAGGTGAAACGGGAGACCCTCCAGTATGAAAGATTGGGGCCCTCGCCGGCGAGTTGAGGCCGGTGATTGTAACACACGTACACGTAGTTCGCGTTCGGCGAACTCGCGTCCCCGAACTGGGGATGGAAGACCAGCGAGTAAAAGCCCTGGTCCTCGGAAGTTTGGGTGAACTGCCGCCAGTCCAGCACGTCCACCACCTCCGTTTGGATGACCGCCGAATTGTTCTCGAAGCGGTAGATCCGGCCGTCTTTTCCGACCAAGAGCAACTGGGTGGTCCCGGGGATAGGGGTGAGCCAGAGCGGATCGACGAAGGTGAGCCCGGGGAAGGCGTTGACGGTCGTCCATCCGGTCGCTTGTCCGGGGGCCGTCTGCGGGAAAACACCGCCGAGATAAGGAGCGACCGCTTGGGGAGCATCCAAACCGCCTGCCTGTGCAGCCGCTTGCCACGGGATCAACCCGAGGAGGCAGGCAGTACATAGGGAGGAGAGCTGGAGCCCCGGAAATCTGGGTTTCACCGGGATCATTGGAGACGCTTTATCAATGATTTGCGCGGATTCAATGGAATTCCTGCGAATACCTGACCCCCCAAAAGAGTGGCATGACGATGCCGTCACCTTCCGACCTTGATACGACAAGCATCTGCCGCACGTCCGTTGCGATATTTCCCGCTGCCGTTACAAACATCGCTCGATCCTCGCTCCCGCACCACACCCTTCTATCCCGGGCGGAGCGGGAACAAATCGCGGCTATGGGCCACATCCTTTCCGCACCTCAGGGCCGACTCCGCTTCCACTCCGCCAATACCGCTAGAAATGCCGGCAGATACCGCTGTGCCTTGGATTCGCCGATGCCGGAAACCGCCAAGCCCTCCTCCGATGTGATCGGCCGGTAACGGCTCAGGGCTTCCAGTGTCTTATTGCTGAAGATCACATAAGGCGGCACATCTTCCCTCTTCGCGAGCCTCGCGCGGAGATCGCGCAACATGGAGTAGAGGATCGGCTCGAAACCGTGATCCGCCAGCGTGGAGACGGTGGCTCCGCCGCCCGGTGCCGGAGGCCATGCCAGACGGTATTTCGCGGCACCCTTCATCGCCTTTTCTCCCTGCTCCGTGAGAGTAATGAGGGGAAACTCCCCGGTCTCCACCCGCAAGAGGCCGATATCCCCCATGGCGCGCATCAAGGCATTGACGTAGCCCGTGCCCTGCGTTTTCAGGATGCCGTAGGTACTGAGTTGATCGAGGCCCGCGGAGAGGATCTCCTGGGAGCGGCTGCCGCAGAGCATCTGGACGATCTTGCCGCGGCCGAACTTCCCCTCCCAGCCGGCGGCGTTCTTCCGCGACATCCGCGCCACCCCGCTGAGCGCCTTGCGCACGATCAGATCCTCCTCCGCGGTCGGAGGGCGCATCTCGCCACTGCTGTTGTCCCGGCAGACATCGCAATTGCCGCAGGGCTCCGCATCGTCTTCGCCGAAATAACCGAGGATCCACTGCTGCCTGCAGGCGCGGGCGTAGCAGAGCTCGACCACCGATTTCAGCTTGTCCCGATCGCGGCGCTCCTTTTCTTCCAAGGCTGACTCGTCGAGTTGGAGAGCCCGCGCGAAGACCTCGGGCCGTTTCAGGCGCGTGCCGCGGAGGCGCTTCCCCGGGACATCGAAGCGCTCGATGTAGCCGGCTCTCGCCAGCGAGGCCAGCGCGCTGCCCGTGGCCATCGGATTCTTCACGTCGGCACCTTCGGCGATGTCCTCGATGCTACGATGAACCTCGTAATCCTTATCCGCCTCGTTCAGCAGGTACTGATAGACTTGGCGGATCGTGGAGGCCCCGGGATTCGCCCCGTCGATGAAAAACTCCTGCGTCCGCGTGTCGGCGTAATTGAACAGGAGCTCGCAGTGCGCGGCCTCGCCGTCGCGACCGGCGCGGCCCGCCTCCTGATAATAGGCCTCCACGCTCCCGGGCACCTCAAAATGAATGACGAAGCGCACGTCCGAGCGGTCGATCCCCATCCCGAACGCATTCGTAGCCACCGCCACGTCCGCCTTCCGCTGGAGAAAGATATTCTGCGCCTTCTCGCGCTCGGCATCGCTCATTCCGCCGTGGTAGGCGATCGACCTGATGCGCCACGAGGCGAGCACCTCGGCGACTTCCTCCACTTTCTTGCGCGTGGCGCAGTAAATGATGCCCGTCTTGTGAGCGGAGACGATCTCGCGGATGCGGTCGAATTTCTGCTGCTTCTTTTCCACCTGCGTGATCGCCAGCGAAAGATTCGGGCGGGAAAAGCCGCTGACCACCTCGAAAGGATCCTGCAGCTTCAGCACCTCCAGGATGTCCTGCCGCACCACCGGTGTGGCGGTGGCCGTGAGAGCCACGCACTGGGGACGGCCGATCCTGTCCAGCGCCTTGCCGAGCCGCATGTAGTCGGGCCGGAAATCGTGCCCCCACTGGCTGAGACAGTGAGCCTCATCCACAGCGAAAAGGGAAACCTCCACCCCCTTCAACGCATTCAGGAAGGACTCCGCGCGGAACCGCTCCGGCGCGACGTAAACCAGCTTCCAGCGGCCGCTGCGCATCCCGTCTAGCCGCTCCTTCTGCTCCTCCCACGCGACCGTGGAATTGATCAGCGTGGCCGCGATGCCTTTGGCGACCAAGGCATCCACCTGATCCTTCATCAGCGCGATGAGCGGCGAGACCACCAGCGTTACCCCTTCGAAGCACAGGGCGGGCAATTGGTAGCACAGCGATTTCCCGCCGCCCGTAGGCATGACGACCAAGCCATCGCGGCCGCTCGTGATCCGCTCGATCACCTCGTCCTGACCGTCGAGGAAGCCGCCGTGCCCGAAGTGCCGCTCAAGCGCCTCGATCGGGGTTTGGACGAGTCTTTTCGGCGGTGCGGAAGGCATGAATCTTGTTCAGATGAACTTACAAGAGCCGGAGGGTCAAGCCGGGGTTGCCGCGGGCGGCGACCTTCAGAGGATTGGCGAAGCATCGGCGTCACTTCCTACACCGCCTTGTGCATTGCGGTTTGCACGCGCTCTAGCTCCTCACGCGTGCGAGTTGCGTTTAAAAAGACCTTCCCGGACTCGGAATTCAACCGATATGAGGAACGCAACATTCTCACCACCAGACACTTGCCTCCACCCAAAGTCCCTTCCCTTGGAGGTCCGGCATTAACTCTGCAACAGGTTCGGGGTCATGAGAATCATCCTCTACATCCTCGGCTCCTTGGTTCTGCTGGGAGCACTCTGCTATGCGGCCACCCTGATCGGGGTTCCACCGGTTTGGGTAGGTGTCATCGGTGCCGTGATTCTTGGATTGGGAATCATGGGTGCCGCCAGGACCGGCTCCCGTAGCGGAACGACCGGTTCGGACGGCCCGAGTACCGTCATCAACAAGGTTGACTGAAACTTGAAACCAGACCCACACCATGAAAACGATCATCCTGCTTGCTGTCTCCGCCACCGTCCTGTGCCTCGCCAATTGCGCCTACGAAGCTACGGACACTGCCACCACGACCACGACCACCACGGATCACCTGACCGGGGAAGAAGTGACGACGGAGGAAACCACCACGACGTACCGCTGAGAGGGCAGCTACCCGATCAGATCGCCGATCGAGCCGAAATCGGGAGTGAAGAGGCGCTTGTACATCCGCGCGGCGTAGCCGTCCGTCATGCCGGCGAGGAAATCGCATACCAGACGGGCCTTTTTCTCCACGGTTTCCGCTTGCGAGATTTCGGAGGCCGCGTCCTCCGGAAGCAATTGGAAGTCTTGGCCGTCGATCGCGCCACCGGTGACGTAGCGTTTTTCGAGAACGTCCCAGAGTCCGTGCAGCAGGTGGTTCCCCTTGTATTCGAGCTGCTTGAGCTGCGGGGAAAGGAAGACGTTCTCGAAGGCGAGTTTCTTGAAGAGCTTTGACTCGGCCTTCACGACCGGGTCGATCACCAGCCGGAAACGGTAGCGATGGGTCGCGCCGCTCAGGAAGTTGCTGTCCGGCACGAGTTCGGTGGAACGGATGTAGCGGCCGATACGGGAGCCCACGAAGGGATCGACCCTGCGCTTGCGAATCGCCGTAATGAGTTCCCCCAAGGGGGTCCCCTCCCCGGTTGCCTCGCCGTTTTTTTCGGCCCATGCCTCGATCCGTTCCATGCGCAGGAAGCCTGCGCGGACGCTGTCCGCCAGATCGTTCAGTGAATAGGCCGTATCGTCCGCCCAATCCATGATCTGGCACTCGATCGACTTGACGGAATCCCTTGCCTCGCCCGGCGGAAACTCGGTGGGAAAATCGTTTCCTCCCATCGCCCAATCGAGCCAGGAGTGCTGGAAATCGTAGAGGAAATGGTGCTCCGGAGGCTTTCCGCGGGCAGTCTTCAGCTCGGTCCAGAGGGACTTGTATTTGAGCACCGCATCGAGGAAAGCGCGGGAGGGATCCATGCCGCTGCGTCTCGCTGAAAAGATCCTCTCCGTGAGCAGCCGGAGTGTCTGGGCATTCCCCTCGAAGCCGCCGTGCGGGGCCATCAGGTGGTTGAGCGTGCGTTCTCCCGCGTGGCCGAAGGGCGGATGGCCGAGATCGTGGGAAAGGCAAGCGGCCTCCACCAAATCGGGATCGATATAAAAATCCTCCGCCAGCAGGCCACCCGGAGATTTCAGCCAATGGCAGATGGAACGTCCGATCTGAGCGACTTCCAGGGAGTGGGTCAGGCGCGTCCGGTAAAAATCATACTCGCCGCTCCAGAAGACCTGGGTCTTGTTCTGGAGGCGGCGGAAGGAGGGCGTGTGGAGCACCCGGTCCCGGTCGATCTGAAACGGCGTGCGGAAATCCCCGGCGTCCTGCTTGCCGGAGAAACGCTCGGTGTCGAAAGCGCCGTAAAATCGATTGGGCATCTGCCCGTGAATAGCGGGTGTGCAGGCCGGGCGGCAAAGGCTTTTTCCGGGGCCGTCGCCGCTCAGGCGGCAGACTTGGGGCTCCGGCCTCTTCGCAACATGTCGCCGAGCCACCCCCGGAAAGCGGCAAAGCCCCTTGAAAGGGCGTGATCGCGGGTGCCGTGGAGGCCCAAGCGTTCCGCCATGCTTTCCTCATGGCCCCGGTAGCGGGGCAGGAAGACGAGCAGTGTCACCTCTGCCTCCTGTCCGCTCGCCCGGTGAATCAGCGAAGGGGAAATGATCCCGCGTTCCACATGCCGGACGCCCTCGGGCATCGGAATCGTCCGCTCGCTCAGAATGCACCAGCGCCGGTAGCGGAAGGCCGGTGACCCGTCTTCCAGAAGGACCAGCCTGCCGCCCGTGCGCGGCGGCAGACCCGCCAGCCGCCCGAGCGTGAAGGCGTGGGGTGCCTCCGGCGTGGCGCGTTTTCTGCCGCGTCCGGGCATCAGGATATCGGCAGCATAGCGGGCACCGAAAATGGCAAACCTCATCGCGGATGGCGCGAGCCAGACCGCCGCGGCGATGATCCCGAGGCACAGCGCCGCCGCCACCCAGGGCGCGATCAGGTAGATCAAGCCGACCGCCGCCAAAAGGCCGGCGCGCATCAGCTTGAGCAGCGCGTCCAAGGTCGAGAAGGGGGAAAGGATAATCAGCACGTTGATCGCGTGGCTGCACACCCACACCAGCAGGAAGGCCGCGATGGACACCGGTATGATCAACCAAGCGATATCCACTCCGCCAAACACCGCACCCAGAAGAGAGGCCGCGGGAACCGTCACCGCCTCCGGATGCTCCGCCTTGAATTGCGCCGCCATCTGGTTCGCCACCAGCGGAACGAAAGCGCCGCTCGCCACCAAGGCACTGGCCTTGTTTTCGAAGAGCTCCACCATGTCGAAGGGCTTCTTCAGCACGCCCGGCACCGCCGTCCCCAGCGAATCCTTCAGGAAGCAGAGCGCCAGCAGCACGAAGCCCGGGCCCCACGCCCAGGGCTGGCAATACCACGGCAAGGCCGACCGCGCGGCCGCGGGGGCCTTCCAATAGTGCCACGCCCCCACCGAACTCACTCCCAGGAGCGGGGAGATCGCCACGCCGGTGATCTCCGTGATGCCTTGGCTCAGCGTCACCCCGGGCAGGTAGCTTTCCTCGGCCGGGGCCGGCGAAGGATCCTTATCCGCAGCAAGAAGCGGCCTCGCCATGCCCGCAAGAACCATTGCAAACAAGAGAAGGATCCGGAGAACTTTCATGGCACGTTTGTTATCATTTTGGAAAGCCTCCGCCCATCTGGAATTGAGAGCGGGTGTCGTTCAGAGATCCACCGCCTCCGCGACGGCCTGGAGACTCTTCCAAAGGATCTCGCCCGCGACATCGGGAGCCAACCGATCCAGGATTTCTTCCAGAGTTCTACGGACGCCCACCAATCCGAACACCACCAGCAAGATGCCCCCAATGCCGAAGACTCCCTGTACTGCGTTCGATTCAAGAGGCCAACCGCTTAGCCCGGCCCAGAAGAGGCCAACTCCGACGGCCATCGCGCTGAGGCGCAGCCAAAGCGGAACGACCTGAACCTTCAAAGACCGGAACTCTTTCTTATCCGGGATATGGTTCAGGCGCGCTGCCGCACGGATTCCCGCCTTCACGGCATTCCTCTGGAGCCTTTCCCGCGTTCGGCTTTTGCTCACGTCCATTCACGCACCGCTACCAGAAAACGGGGATCGTGAAGGATGAGGAAAATCGCTCCTATTTCCAATCACCTACCGGCTCCACGGCCTTTCGGGTCTCTCAAGACCCTCTCCTAATCATCCTGCGGATCCGGATCGCCGCGCTGCGGGACCGAAGCTTGTCCCCGCGCCGCATCCCGCAGTCTCAAGAGCATGTTGCGATCGATGACCAACTTCATCTTTCCCTCTCTCACCGGATAAATCGAGCGGATGTAAGAGAGGTCGGTCACATCGATTTGGTTCCACCGGTACCGCAGCAGGTGGAGGTGCCCGTCTTCCACCATGACCTTCTTCTGCCGCTTGCCCGAACGAAGGGTGACCTCGAAAGGCCCGGGCAAACGGCCGGCGTCATTGGTGAAATGCACCTCCGTCCGCATCGGCCCGATATAGACGAGCACGAGGGCGAGAAGAATGAACAGCCACAAGGAGCGCGCCGGTCCCCTCTTCCGGGTGTGAAGGGAAGGAGGCTCCGGAGATGCGGCGGCGGCGGACATGCTAGCGGGATAGAGTCGCCGCGTGATCTTCCGATGAAGCGTTGATGAAACGTACGGTATCCGGCTTCGACTGTATCACCGAGACAAACCGCTCCTCCGGAGTCACCGAGATCTCCCCCGCCGACGGGTCCCGCTCCGTTCCTGCCAGGGCGGAAGCCGCGGAAAGCGCCGCCTTTAGAAATCCGGCGGCGGATTCCTCGGAGTCGAAGCGGATCTCCCAGATCAAATGCACCTCGGTATCCGCGGTGGCATATAGCCGGTAGCGGTCGCCCCGCCACCCGTCCGACAGCTTTGCAAATTCCTCCCCCAGCGGTTCGAGCCATAGAAGCAAGCCCAGCATTCCGGCCGACTCCTCCAGGAGCACGTTGCCCGGGGTGGCGGGCAGCTCGGGTGGCGCGGCCTCCATCCCCTCATGCTCGGGAAACAAATCCGCGGTGATCGCCGGCGGCTTGTGCAGGGCGAAGAGGATCTCCTCCTGATCCATCAACCTTTCCGCCCGCGGCAGGCCGAGCACCGCAGGGAAAGTCGCGAGGCCCCGCACAAAGGCCGGAAGATTTGCCATCAGTTCCCGGGCCTCCGAATTTTCCTGCACCCCGGTGAAGCCGCTGGCGAGCGCCTGCCGGGCAAGAAATCGGTTCTCCACCGCCATGGCCGTGCCGTGATGCAGGGCTTCCCGCGCCATCGCGGCTTCGTCGCCCGGCCACCCCGGCACGGGCGGGTGACTTTGATGAACGAGGATACGCGCGAGGGCCCGGATCAGCGCCGCCTGATCCGGCACGGACCGGGGGTCGAAGCGGTCCGTGACCCATCCTTCCCCGCTTTGCTCGTCGAACCACGAGCGGGCCCCCACCGACTTCGTGGCGGCGAGCTGCGCCGCGAAGCGGTCATCGGCGGTGAGCAAGCCCATCAGGCTCCACGCCTGCTGCCTGGAATCCAGGCCATGGGGACCGTAGCGCGCCTCGATGGAGGCGATGATCCGGTCCCGGAGTTCCTCCCCGGCGATGCGATGCACCTGCGGCGTGCTTTTGAAACTCAGCCCCAGCGACTCCTCCACGAAATCGATCGTCGCGGGGTCCACCGGGAGTTCGCCCCCGCCTTGCGCTAGCGAGCGCAGGCTTTCGTTTTCCCGGCGCAGGATCGCCACCTCGGTCTCGAGAGCGGTGATCTTTCCCTGCGCATCCTCGGCATCAGCCGGGGGTGCCGAGCCACGCCAGTGGAGCCCTTGGATCAAGCCCGCGGCACCCACGGCACCGCCCAGCAGCCAAGGGAGAATCTTCTCCGGGCGCATAGGCTCACTTCCGCGGAGTTCCCAGGCGCTTCGCCTTCGGGTTGACCCTGCCGCCGTCCTCCTGAAGAGGAGCTCCCTCGCGGGCGTCGAAGGGATCGTACTGCAACCCGGACGGACCGAAAACATCCTCGGCGTGCTTCCCCGGAATCAGCGTGAATGCCATCGGGGCGTTGCGGTTCCCTTGGGCGTCGTAGGTGTAGATGAATTTCCGCACCGGCATCTCCTTGCCCGTCTTGGGGTCCTTCCGCTTCACCCGCGCGTCGTACATTTCCTCCTCCACCAGCTTGCCAAAGGTCGGGCTGTTGGGATTCTTGTTGTAGGCATAGCGGGTCTTGAAAAGGCGAGTCCCTTTTCCGTCCCAGATATCGCAGGTCAAAGGATTTCCCTGGGGGCTCAGGCGATAAACGGTGGTCGTGCGGACGATCCCGTTCACATCCTTCAATTGCTTCGTGATGGTGGGGTTTCCGGGTGTCCGGGAGAATTCCTCGTACGAGCCGTCCTTGTTCCGCTTGATACTGGAAAACGGGCCTTTCACCTCCAGGCCGGGGACTTGGCCGTGCGCGGCTCCGGCGAACAGGCAGACCGCAAGGATGAGGGGCTTCAAGTTCATGCGCCGGAGATTAGGGCTTGGCGAAAGGCCCGGCAAGTGGCCATTTCCCGGCCGCGATGTGGTGGAAAACGACGCGGACCCGCATGGATCTCCGCCGCAGGGGACGGATCATGGGCATCCTCAACGTGACGCCCGACTCCTTCTCCGACGGCGGAAAACACAGCGGCACCGCACAAGCCCTGGAGCACGCCCGCCGCATGATCGCCGCGGGCGCGGAGATCATCGACATCGGCGGCGAATCCACCCGTCCGGGCGCGGCGGAAGTCCCGGCGGGGGAGGAAATCGCGCGCACCTGCCCCGTGATCGCGGCCCTCCGTTCGGAGTGGGAGGGGAGCATCTCCATCGATACCTCCAAGGCCGCCGTCGCCGCCGCCGCACTGGCCGCCGGGGCGGACATCGTGAACGACGTGAGCGGCCTCAACGCCGACCCGGAAATGACCGCCGTCTGCGCCGGAAGCGGTTGCGGCGTGGTGATCATGCACATGCAGGGGGATCCGCGGACCATGCAGCTCGCCCCGCACTACGAGGACGTGGTGGCGGAGGTGACCGCCTTCTTTCGGGAACGCTTCTCCACCCTCTCCGCCGCGGGCATCGACCCGGAGTGCCTCTGCCTGGACCCCGGCATCGGCTTCGGGAAAACGGTGGAGCACAATCTCGCACTGCTCCGCGCGCTTCCCGATCTCGGGATCCATGGCCGGCCCCTTCTGCTCGGCGTCTCCCGCAAATCTTTCATCGGCAAAGCGATCGGCAGCAAGGAGCTGGCCGACCGGGATTGGCCGACGGTAGCAATCACCGCCTGGGCGCGGGAAGCAGGCGTGATGATCCACCGCGTACACGAGGTGAAATCGAATGCCGAGGCGCTGCGGATGACGGAAGCCATTCTGCACGGCATCAGCTAACGTCGGCTTCGTCCCCCCGGCCGACGAAATTTTGAATATCCACGCGCCACCTGCGTCCGAACGGTTGATTTACGACCATGAAAACGCTCCTGCTCAAAGCGACCGCCTTGCTGGCAGCCCTCGCCGGCACTTCCTGCATGACCACCTACGATGCCTACGGGCGCCCGGTGCAGTCCGTGGATCCCGGAGCAGCGGCCGTCGGAATCGCCGCCGCCGGGCTCGCGGGCTACGCCATCGGCCAGAACAACGAGCACCGGCACCACTACCACGGTTACTACTACCCGCGGCCCTACCACCGCCATTACCACCACTGGTGAATGAACGAAATTCCCCGGGCGGGCAAAAGGAACTGACAGTCCGGGTGATGCGCGCGTAGTATCGGGCTCGGCATGGGGTGGGATAACGTCAGGGATCATTGGAAGGACGGGGTGGAAATCCTCATCCTGTCCATCGCGATATATCAGATTTACAGGGCCTTCCGCGCCACGCGCGGGGCCCGGATCCTAGTGGGGCTGGTCGTGATCCTGGTGGCCGTCACCCTGGTCCTTTTCCAATTCAAGTTCCAGGTCATCACCTGGCTGGTCACCCGGGCCGCGATCCTGCTGGTTTTCGCCCTGCCGATCATTTTCCAGCCGGAGCTGCGCAACGCGCTCGCAAAGCTGGGCAGCAGCCGCCTCTTTTCTTTCTCCAACAAAAGCCAGCTCGATTTCCTCGAGACCTTCGAGGATTCCGTCGTGGCACTCTCGAAAAAACGCATCGGGGCGCTTTTCGCCATCGAACGGGATATTTCGATGAAGCCCTACGAGGAAACCGGCGTGACCCTGAATGCCGATTTCTCTCCCGAGCTCTCGATGACGGTCTTCTTCCCGAAGACGCCGCTGCACGACGGCGGCGTCGTCATCGCGAACAAGAAGATGTCCACCGCCGCTTGCGTCTTTCCCGTCAGCCAGAAGGAGCTGAGCGACCGCTCCATCGGCCTGCGCCACCGCGCGGCCATCGGCGTGACCGAAGAGACGGACTGCGTGGCAGTCATCGTCAGCGAGGAAACCGGTGCCATTTCGATCTGCATGGAAGGAATTCTGGAACGGAATCTCGGCGAGGAAAAATTCCGCAAGCGGATGGCGCAGATCTTCCTCTCCAACGACGACAAGAATGAAACGAGCGCTCCGAAAGAATTGGATCCCCAAGATCGTGTCGCTTCTTCTGGCGACCGCGATCTGGTTTCTGATTAGACAGCACCTGCGCGAAAACGGGGAGCTGATCGAGCCCGGGGACGAGCCGGTCCTGCGGGCAATTCCCGTGCCGGAGCAGAGGAAGTAATCTCCTTGACCCCCGCACGGCGTGCCGCCACGGCTGCGGCGTGAGCTATTTCGTCACCGGCACCGATACGGGCGTGGGCAAGACCCGCTTTTCCTGCCTCCTGATTGAAGCGCTGCGCGCCGAGGGGCGGGACGTCGTCGGATACAAGCCCGTGTGCTCGGGCGACCGCGAGGACGCCGTGCTCCTGGCGAATGCCTCCGGCGGGCTGGATCTCGATCAAGTGAATCCGGTCTGGCTGAAAGCCGCGGTAGCCCCGCTGGTTGCAGGCATGCTGGAGAATCGCCCGGTAAACCCGGCCGTGCTGCTCGAAGGTTTCCGCGCGCTTGCCGCGGATCACGCCGGCGTGATCGTCGAAGGAGCCGGCGGCTGGCGCGTGCCTCTCGCGGAAGGCTACGACATGGCGGACCTCGCCGCGGACCTCGGATTACCGGTGATCATCGTCGTCGGCAACCGCTTGGGTGCGCTCAACCACACGATCCTCACCGTGGACGCGATCCGCGCCCGCGGCTTGGAAATTGCCGGCTTTGTGATCAATCACCTGGCCGACGAACTCGACACCGCCGCGATCACGAACAAAGGCGTCATCGAGCAGCTTACCGGCGTGCCGATCCTCGCTGAAATCATCCACGGGCAGGATTTCCTGGAGGCGGAGGACTTCATCACCCGGGCCTGATAGTGAGGGGGGCCGGTATGAGCCCCAAAGACTTGCCGCTTGGCAGGGTGCGTGCTTCCCTTCCCGCCGGGTGAAAGATCATTAAGGCCACTTAAGCACCTGAAAGCCCGCACCCGGCTTTCCCGTAGGTTCCCAGACGCATGCCTGCCCGGCGTTTTTCCGCTCTCCTGTCCGCCGCGATTCTCGCCGCGGTGCAGCCGGCTGCTTGGGCGGCTCCCGCCGAGGGCGAGGTCCTGATGGCGAGTTGGCCCACCCTCTCCCCCGACGGGAAAACCGTCGTCTTCGAGTGGCGGGACGACCTCTGGTCCGTCCCGGCAAAGGGCGGCCTCGCCGAGCGCCTGACGGCTCATCCCGCACGAGACAGCTTCCCCCGCTATTCTCCGGACGGAAAGACGCTCTATTTCTGCTCCAGCCGGGCCGGGTTCCTGCAGCTCTTCTCGATGCCCGCGGCCGGCGGACCGGCGGCACAGCATAGTTTCCATTCCGAGGGCGCGAGCCTCGAAGACATCGCACCCGACGGTACCAGGGCCTTGGTGCGGGGCCTGCGGGATGAACCGGGTTTCCGCCCGGAGCGGCTGATCGAAATCGATCTCCGCAAGGAGCTTCCGGAAACCTACCTCTTCAACGAGAAGGGCCAATCCGCCCGCTACAGCCCGGACGGCTCGAAGATCCTCTTCTGCCGCGAGGGCGAGCAGCTCTATCGGAAGGGCTATCGCGGTCCGCGGGCCTCCTCGATCTGGCTCCACGACCTGAAGACGCAGGCCTTCACCGCGCTGGTGAAGGAGGAAAGCGAAGCACGCTCCCCGATGTGGATGCCGGATGGCAGCGGCTTCTATTACGTCTCCGAACGCGACGGCACCTTCAACCTGTGGAGCCGCGACCTTGCCACAGGGAAGGACCGGCAGATCACGGTCTTCAAGGACGACGGCGTGCTGCGGCCCGCGATCTCCGGGGACGGCTCCGTGATCGTCTTCCGCCGGGCCTTCCATCTGTGGACCTGGCGACCCGGCGGTGAACCCGAGCAGCTCTCGATCCGCCAGCAGGAAGATCTGGCAGACACCACGCAGGAGCTGCGGAAGATCACCGGCACGGTGGATGCGGACTTCTCCCCTAGCGGTCTGGAGTATGTCTTTTGCGCGGAGGGCGAGCTCTGGACCAGCGACACGGTGCTCCGCGAGCCGAACCGCATCACCCGCACCGACGCGCGTGAGGAAGACGCGGTTTTTTCCCCGGATGGCCAGTGGATCTATTTCCTCCGGGACGACGGGATCGACTGCAACGTCTGGCGCATCCGCCGCAAACACGAGAGCAACTACTGGTGGCGCGCCGAGAGCTTCGAGGAGCAGCAGGTCACGCGCGGCCCGGAGCCGAAGCGCCGCATGCGCCTGAGCCCGGACGGCGCGCGGATCGCATACGTGTCCGGCGGCGGGAACCTGCACGTCGCGAAAGCCGACGGATCCGCGGACGAGATACTTTTCAAATGCTGGGACGCGCCGACCTTCGATTGGTCGCCGGACTCGGGCTGGCTGGTCATCGCCGCGCAGGATCAGAACTTCAACAGGGACATCTACATCCTGCCCGCCGATGGCTCGCGCGAGCCGTTCAACCTGTCCCGCCATCCCGATTTCGAGGGCTCGCCGAAGTGGTCGCCCGACGGTCGCCGCATCGCCTTCACCGGACGGCGCCTCAACAACGAGATGGGCCTCTTTTACGTGGATCTGAAGATCGAGGAAGCCGTGCGCTCCACCCGCGACCGCCGCGAGCTGGATGCGGAGTCCGCGATGCGCGACGATCCTCTCTACCGCCAGGAAGACAGCGATCGCGGCGATCACGAGGCAAACGAAGAGCCGGAGGAAAAGCCCGCCGAGGAATCCGCGGTGACGCCCGCTCCCCCGGAGAGAGTGCCCGCACTCGAAAAGCCGAAGCGCAAGCGCATGCGCATCGACTTCGAGGGCCTGAGCGATCGCATCGTACGTCTGAATACCCGCGGCATCGAACCGGAACGGATCCTGTGGTCCGCGGATTCGGAATCGCTGCTTTTCCAGAGCAGGAACAGCTCGACCGACAAGCTTTTCGGGATCGAGGCCCGGCAAGGTGCCTCCATGCAGGAGAAAGCGGAATTCCGCGGCCTGCCGATCCGCGTCGAGAAAGACGGCTCCCTTTTCTGGATCGTCGATCGCACGCCCGCGGTGCTGAAGAAGGGCAAGCTCACCCGCTACCCGATCAGCACACGATTGGTGCGGGACCGGGTGGCTCACCAGCGCCTCTGGTACCGCTCCGTGTGGCGCACCCTGCGCGACCGCTTCTATGATCCGTCGATGAACGGCCGGGACTGGGAAAAGATCCTGGCCAAGTATGAGGAAGCCGCGGCGCATGCCCCGGACTCGCCGACTTTCGACGGTGTGATCGGGATGATGCTCGGCGAGCTCAACGCCTCCCACCTGACTTTCATCTCCGCGGTGTGGCCGAAACCGTGGGAGAACGAGGGTGCGGAGTTTCAATCGACCCGTCACCTCGGCATCCGCTTCCAGCGCCACGGAGCGGGCGCGCCTCTGACGGTCGGTTCCGTCATCGCCGGAAGCCCGGCCGCCCTGTGCAAGCCGCCGGTGCAGCCGGGAGATACGATCGTGAAGATCAATGGCCGCGCCATCGACGGCTCGATGCCCCTCCACCGCTTCATGAACGGCCGGCTGGACCGCGAGATCGAGCTGGTGGTGCGCGACAAGGAGGGCAAGGAACACGTCCATGAGCTCAATCCCATCAGCTATGACCGGGCGCGCGACCTGGCGGAGGCCCAGGTGGTGCTGGACAACCGCAAACGCGTGGAAGAGATCTCCGGCGGTCGTCTCGGCTACGTCCACATCGCGCGGATGTACTGGAACGAATTCGAACAATTCGAGCGGGAAATCTACGCCGCCGGGCATGGCAAGGAAGGGCTGGTCATCGACATCCGGGACAACGGCGGCGGCTTCATCACCGATCACCTTTTGACCGTGCTCTGCCAGCCCCGGCACGCCGTGACGATTCCCCGCGGCGGCGGCCCGGGTTACCCGCAGGACCGCAAGGTTTACGCGTCATGGCACAAGCCGCTCGTGGTCGTCTGCAACCAGAACTCCTTCTCGAATGCGGAGATCTTCGCCCACGCGATCAAGACGCTGAAGCGCGGACCAATCGTGGGCGTGCCGACCGCCGGCGGCGTCATCTCCGCCTCGCGCGAAAAGATCCTCGATGCAGGCACGCTGCGGATTCCTTTCCGCGGCTGGTTCTCGCCAGAGGATGGCACCGACATGGAGATGAACGGTGCCGTGCCCGATCACATCGTCTGGCCGGAGCCGGGACAACTGGTCGCCGGTGAAGATCCGCAGCTCCAGAAGGCCGTGGAGGTTCTGATCAAGGACGTGGACACGGCGGAGAAGGAGAATTTCGTGCCGAAATATCGGAGCGGCTACAAGCCGGAAGGCGAGCCGGTGGATTGAGAGGCTGTCTTGAAAAAAGGCAGGGAATGCTCTCCGAGCGGTCCGACTTTCTCGCGACCGCTCCTGGACCCCCGGATTCCGGTCGTCTCACGCCGGA
Source organism: uncultured Haloferula sp. (assembly GCA_946885645.1). Next base: position 598 of record CAMPGU010000011.1, on the reverse strand, counting down.
CCTTGCGGAGAAAGGTCATTCCGCATGTTCAGGCCGTCTCTCAGGACACCGTTTGATGAGCTGCCCGTCCTGAACACGATTTTAGAAATACCAGGAGCGGAGGCTCAGGATCAGATACCCACCGCTAAGCCCCGTGAGAAGCACTCCGCTGACGCGCGAGACGGGGCTCTTGGCTTTAATCCATCCGACCAAGCTGAAAGCAAAAACGACGCCATTGAACGAGGGGGTCGATTGGGTGAATCCACTAAGAATAAGGACTAGCGCCGCCACCGTCAGGTAGAATCCGCTCTGGTACGGCCTGACAATCTGCCTTTTCTCCGGGTCTGTATCGTCCGGTCTCATCGCCTTTGTCAGCGTGCTCAAGCGCTTCTCGAAAGCCTCACCGCCACGCACTCCGTGTCCGGCAGGATGAACTTTTCGACAATTACCTCCACGGAAGCTGCCGAGGGGTGCCCCAGCACCAGATCCGCGATCTCCGAGGCGAGGGTCTCGATCAGTTTCCGCGGCTTCGCGAGTGCCAGCACCTTCAAGCCTTCGGCGACTCCAGCATAATCAATCGTATTGGCGATCTCATCCTTCATCGCGGAAAAAGCCTGCC
>CAMPGU010000010.1 GCA_946885645.1 uncultured Haloferula sp. | reverse complement strand
GATCGCGCGCCCCGCCTTTGGATAGGATTCCCGGAGCTTATTGGTTCGTGTTGGCGCGGCCCTTGTTGAGGGCCTTCACGAATCCTTTGTTCGGCACGTTGTTCACGTTGAAGAGCCAGACGGCATCCCCCAGGCCAGCCGGAACGGTCGCGAGGTCGGTGCTCACCGGGTGCTGCACGCAGACAGCGAATTCGGTGGGCACGGTGGGATTGAAGATCATCCCGGTGGCTTCGGAGCCGCTCACACGGATGCTCATGAAGTGATCGAGGGACTCGGCGATGCCGTCGCTGTTCTTGTCCCGGACGAACCAGATGTCGCCGCCGGTGGAAGAACCGTTCGGAGCATCCTCGATCACATAGATATTCCCCGCGGCATCCATGGCGATGTTGTCCGGCGAGTTCAGGACCCCCGTGGTGGTCGGGAAACCGACGTTCTTCGTGGTCTCGGTGCTGGCCATGGTGCGAACCATCACCCGTTCTGGCGATTTGCCGCGCTTGCCGCCGCCGCGCTTGCCGAGCATCTCGAGGGAGAGGATCTTGTTCTCGGAAGTGATCGCCACATACACCATTTCATTGCCGTTGTTCTTGCGTCCCACGGACATGTCCTCCGGCCGGCCGAAGGGAGTGGCACCCGCGCTGTCGGCGGCGGCACGGCCGCCAAGGCCGTTGTCCAGGAAGGGATCGGAAATGCCCGGCAGCGGGACACCGTCCTCATCGGCGAGCGGCACCCAGGTGGCTTCGCCCTCGCGCACCACGCCCGCGGCCTGCTGGTTCCAGTCCAGGGCCGGGTTGCCACCGCTCGACGCGAAGGCATTCACGGAAAGGACGAAAGACTGGCCCACGGTGTAGTCCCCCGGGGTCTTCATCACGAATTTGTAGATCGAGCCGGAGTTGAACTCGTCGATGAAGTAGATGGTATCCTTGAACTTCTGGCTGAAGTTGATCCCCTCGTGAGCCACGTTCGGGATGCTTTCCAGCACGCGGTGCTGGATTTGATTCGCCGGAGCCATGGGATTGAGGATCTCGACCACGCGGCCCAGGCCGGACCATTCCTCCGCGAGGAAGAGCGTGTCGTTCGGGGTCCAGCGGCAGGGGTCGAAGGCACCGTAGTCATTCGACCAATTGCCCGTGGCGCCCTGTTGGTCGCCCGCAAAGATCACTTCGGTGGAGCTGTCGTAGAGATTGTGGCGGCTGCAGCCGGCACCGATGGAAGTTTCGTGGGGGATGAAGAGGAAGTTGCCGGTGGGGTCGTACGCCAGCATGTCGAACATGGCGGCGCTGCTGCCGAGGCCGGGAACCCTCACCGTGGACTGGTTCGGGCTCAGCACCGTGTCTTCCACTTCGCGCAGGCTCAGGGCGTTTTTCTGGTGAATCCCTTCCGGCGTCACCCAGGGAGAGCTGAGCTCGCCGAGATCGTTCGGCGGGACGACGGGGGCCGACTGGGTCAGCGGGGTGAACCAAATATCGGTGCCTGCCATGGAGGCATACGTGCCCGCGAGGAGAGCGGTCACTGCGATCTGTGTACGCATGGATTGGAGTTTCATTTCGGTAAGACGCTGCATTTTAGGTTGCGAGGCACCCGGGACGATGGATCGGCTCCGGTAGCCTGCGTGATAGGCTCACAGGCCGTGCAGGTGCGCATCGCTTTCGATGTGGCAATATTCTCACGTGCCGATTGTGTGACAGATCGGCGCACAGCCGCGCGCAATGCGTGACGGTGTCGTTGCAATCGGAGGGCAATTCCAGGTCCGTCCCCGGGGGCGAAGAACTCCTCGGCTGGCTTGCGGGCGAGGTTTACGGCGGCTAGCGTCCGCATGTGATTTACCTGGATGCCAACGCCACCACGCCTCTCTTGCCGGAGGTACTTGACGCCATGTTGCCTTGGCTTCGCGAAGGATTCCACAATCCGAATGCCAGCTACCGCGGGGCAAAGGAGGCCCGCCGTGCCATCGAGGACGCCCGCGGGCAGGTCGCGTCCCTGATCGGCGCGGACCCTGAAGAGATCGTATTTACCGGGGGCGGCACGGAGAGCACGAATGCCGCCCTGAAATGGTTGGCCCGTCTCGTCGGCAGGAAGTCCGGCCGCGTGATCACGAGCGCCATCGAACACAGCGCGGTCCTGAAGCCGGTGGAAACCTTCGCGGAAGTGGGCTATGCCGTGACCCGGATACCCGTCGATGCCGGCGGGCGGCTGGATACCGGCGATTTCCGCACCGCCTGCGAGGAAGCGGGGGAAGGCGGGGGATTCGCCTCGGTCATGTGGGCGAACAACGAAACCGGGGTCATTCAGCCGATCGAGGAAGCTTGTTCGGCTGCCCGCGCAAATGGTTTGGCGTTTCACACCGACGCGATCCAGGCCGTCGGCAAGATCCCGGTGAACGTGCGCGGGATCCCGGTCGATTTCCTCTCGCTCTCGGCCCACAAATTCCACGGGCCCAAGGGGGTCGGCGCGCTGTACATCCGCAGCGGCTGCCGCTTTGAGCCGCTCCTGCGCGGCGGCGGCCAGGAGAAAGACCGGCGCAGCGGAACGGAGAATACGGCGGGAATCGCGGGCTTGGGGAAGGCGGCCGAACTCGCCGCCGCCCGGCTAGCGGAAGGCCGCACCCCGGCCGCGCTCCGCGATGCGTTCGAGAGCAAGGTCGTCGGGGCGGTTCAGGGCGTCACGGTGAATGGCGATCTGCTCCACCGCCTGCCGGGCACCAGCCATCTTTCATTCAGCGGTTGCGAAGCCGCCGGCCTGCTCATCCTGCTGGATGACCTCGGGATCGCCTGCTCGGCGGGCTCCGCGTGCATGACCGGGAAGCAGCAGCCCTCCCACGTGCAGAAGGCCATGGGCTTTTCCGATGCCAAGGCGAAGAGCAGCCTGCGTTTCGGTTTCTCCTGCATGAATACCATGGAGGAAGCCACGGCCGCCGCCGACGCGGTGGCGAAAGCGGTGGAGAAGCTGCGCCGCGTCCAAGGCGGAAATACGGGGCCGGTGGTGGTTTACTCGCCCTGAGGAGGCGAAGGCCGGTGGATCGCGTGCATTCCGCCCTTCCCCGTTCGGCATTTCCTGCTTTGTTCCACCATGGCAAATGCCCTCGCGCACGAAACTTCTCCTTACCTGCTGCAGCACGCGCACAATCCGGTCGATTGGCAGCCGTGGAGCGAGGTTGCCTTCGCGCGGGCGAAGGCGGAGGACAAGCTGGTCTTTCTCTCGATCGGCTACTCCACTTGCCACTGGTGCCACGTGATGGAGCGGGAGAGCTTCGAGAACGAAGCGATCGCGGGAGTGATGAACCGGAACTTCATCTGCGTGAAGGTCGATCGCGAGGAGCGCCCGGATATCGATGCGACCTACATGGCTTTCGTCCAGGCAACGACCGGACAGGGTGGCTGGCCGATGAGCGTCTGGCTCACCCCGCAAGGGAAGCCGGTGGTGGGCGGCACCTACTTCCCGCCGGAAGACCGGTACGGGCGGGCGGGATTCCCGAAGCTCTGCGCGGAGATCGGCCGCTTATGGCAGGAGGATCGCGAGCGCATGGCGGAGAGCGCGGAGAAAGTGATGGCCCACCTGCGTGCCGAGGCCTCGGCCGGTTCCGTTCTCGGCAGTATGCCGGGAGATAAGGTTTTCGGCGATTTCATCGACCGCTGCGAGGCGATGTTCGACCCGGCGCTGGGGGGCTGGGGCGGAGCGCCGAAGTTCCCGCGTCCCGCGGTCCCGCGCCTGCTCCTTCAACTTGCCGATCGCTTCGGTGGCGATGAAGCGGAGGCCGCGCTGCAGATGACCAGCCGAACCATGCGCGCGATGGCGGCGGGCGGCATGAACGACCAATTGGCCGGCGGCTTCCATCGCTATTCCGTCGATCGCTACTGGCACGTCCCGCATTATGAAAAGATGCTCTACGATCAGGCGCAGCTCGCCCTGCTCTATCTGGAGTCCTGGCAGGCGGGCGGAGACGGACACGACCGCGAGGTGGCGGAGGAGATTTTCCGGTACGTACTCGACGAACTACGCGATCCCGGCGGCGCTTTCCACGCGGCGGAAGATGCCGACAGCCTTCCCACGGCCGGAGACACGGAGAAGAAGGAGGGGGCCTACTGGACTTGGGAAGCCGCCGAAATCTACCGGCTCCTCGATCCGAAATCGGCGGCGGTCTTTTGCGCCGCTTACGGTGTGGGAGAAGGAGGGAACTCGCGACCGGAAAGCGATCCGCATGAGGAGCTGAAAGGACGCAACACCCTGTTCCGCGCCAAGAGCACGGAAGCCCTCGCGCAGCAGTTCGACCTGCCGGAGACGGAGGTCCGTTCCCTGCTGGCCGAGGCCAAGCGGACCCTGCTGGAGGCGAGGAAGCACCGGCCGCTGCCGCACCGCGACGACAAAATCGTCACCGCGTGGAACGGCCTCATGATCGCCGCGCTCGCCCGCGGAGCAAGGGTTCTCGCCCGGCGGGATCTGCGCGCTGCCGCTGCGCGGGCGGTGGACTTCATCCGGCGGGAGCTGTGGGACGGCACGCGCTTATGGCGGAGCTACCGCGGAAAGCGGGGAGATGCTCCTGCTTTCGCGGCCGACCACGCCTTCCTGATTTCCGGGCTGATCGAGATGCACGCGGCGGATGGGGGCCCGCAATGGCTTGAATGGGCACGGGAGGTCCAGGCGGCGCTGGACGCGGAACATTGGGATGAAACGCGCGCGGGCTACGTGATGCGGACGGAACTGGCTGGCGAGGCCTTGCTGGTGATCCGCGAGGATTACGACGGGGCGGAGCCGGCCGCGAATCATGTCGCCGCGGAAAACCTGCTGAAGCTGGCGGTGCTGCTGGACGAACCCGCCTATGCAAAGCGTGCGGAAGCGATCCTGCGTGCCGGTGCCAGGACCGCGGAGGCGCAGCCGTTCGCCGTGCCGGTGTTACTGGGCGCGCTCGATCTGCACGGGCGCGGCGTGGTGAAAATCGAAGTGCGCGGAGAGCCGGCGGAACCCTTGGCGGGCGCGCTACGGAGCTCGTGGATCCCGCGGGCGGTCTGGACCTCCTCCGAGGGCGGCGGAGACGTGGTGGTATGCGCGGGACAGGTGTGCCTGCCGCCGGTCAGTACCGCGGAAGAGTGGGAGAAAGCTAGCTCTTTGACGCCTTGAGGTTGCGCGATGGGGCTCACTCCTCTGGCAGCTTCAGATCTTTCGCCCGACGGAAAAAGAGATCGAGGTCGCCCTGGCACTCCGCAAGCAAGCGGTGAAAGACGGGGACGTGATGGTGGTAGGTCGTCAGAGCCACCAGGTGCGCGTTGTTGATGTCCTCATTCAGCCAGGATTCCAGACCACGTCCGCCCCAGCGGCGGCGCAGCTCCCGGAAGCGTTCCCGCAAGTCCTGGAAGATCGCCGCTTTCCGCTTCCGTATTTCCCCCGTGGGGAGACCGGAGGCGTAGAGTGCTGTCAGTTCCTCCCGGGCGTCTTCGATCCGGTCGTAGAACTGGCTTCGCCGGATCAGCCGCATTTCGTAGCGCTTCAGATCACCGGTGCGGCCCTCGTGGCGTAGCCAGCGGCGCACGCCCTCCTCCGCCACCGCATTGGCGAGCGATTCGTTGAAGGCGGTATCGCCGTTCCGGAAAAGCTTACGGTGCGTGAGCTCGTGGAAGATCAGCTCGGCAAGGTCTACCTCGCGCGAGTGGACAAAGGTATTCAGCACCGGATCATGGAGCCACCCGAGCGTTGAATAAGCGTCCGTCCCGCCGACTTGAACGTCGTAACCCTGCGACCGGAGCTGTGCCGCGAGGGATTCAGAATCCTCCTCGCGGAAGTAGCCGCGGTAATCGAGCCGGCCCAGGGTGGGGTACCACCAGGTCTTCGGCTCCAGGGAGAACTCCGGCGCGGCATAGAGCACCCATACCACGTGCGGCCGGCCCAGATCGGCATAGCGGCCGTAACTTTCATCCCCGGGAAGAGTGAGGTGATCGCTGGCGAAGGCGCGGATCCTTTGAACGGAGGCGAGCTGTTTCCGGAGCTTCGGATCGGTGGCTTGATCCGCGAGGATCGGGGGAATCGGGCGGCTTTTCCGGATGATCTCCCACTGGCCCCCCGCCGCCTGACCGTAGAAATGGAGGGTCTGGCAGGAATTGAGCGTGGCGAGTGCCGCCAGCAGGAATGTCCAGCGCGGGGCCATGGGTTACTTCCAGGCGTCCCGCCACATCTCCGGATACCAGCGGCCTTCGTCCACCTCGATGAGGTCGAAGTCGGTGATGACCCTGCCATCGTCGGGCAGACCGTATTCCTTGATCATTTGCGGGATGAAAGCATCGGTTTCGTCGTCGCGCCACCCGCGTTTGCTCATGAAGCTGTTGTAGATGAGGATCTCCTCGTCGGTCGGCCGGCGGCCGTTCACGAAGCACCATTCCAGCACCTCCTCGTCGGGTTTTCCCGCAAGCACCTGCGTCCTCACGTTTTCATAGCGGACGCCTAGATAGCGGCAAGTGCGTCCGTCAAATCCCTGGCCGAGCATGTCGAAGTAATCTTCGGGCAAGGTACCTGCCGCGTGGAGGCGGATTTTCGAGCACATCCGCGCGAAGTAAAACATCCCGCGGGTCTTCGCGTAGCAGCCGACGATGCCATCGATCTTCATCGACGCGAACGTGCCGGTTCTCCCGCGCCTTGCCCACCGATTTCTCGGAGGGCAGGCCACATTCAAAACGCAAAATCGCAAAAAGCCGGCGGCTCCGGGGGTTGTCATGCGAAAGAGAATCCGTTAGTCCTCGGTATTCAGCGCGACACCAAACAGATGAACCCGAACGAAAAAGTGAACATTTCCGCCAGCGGACGGAGGAATTTCCTCAAAGCGATCGGTGGCGCGAGCGCCGCAATGGCCGCAGCCACCGCGCTGGCTCAGGGCCAAGGCTCGCCGGCCCGTCCATCCGGCGCGAAATACATGGGCGACTTTGCGGCTCCGAAGCTGGACAAGGTAAAGGTCGCAATCATCGGGGTGGGTGCCCGGGGCTCCGGTCACGCCGCCCAGTTGGCCGTGATCGAAGGCGTCGAGCTCGTCGGGATCTGCGATCTCCGCGAGGATCTGGTGAAGCGGTCGGAAGCGCGCGTCAGCAAGAACGGCCACAAGCCGAAGCTCTACTCCGGAGATGAGAACGCGTGGAAGAAGATGCTGGCGGAAACCAAGCCGGACGCGGTCTTCATCGCCACGCCGTGGCAGCTCCACGGGCCGCAGGCCGTCGGCGCGATGAAAGCGGGCGCCCACGCCTTCGTTGAAATTCCGATCGCGATCACCATCGAGGAGATGTGGGACATCGTGAACACGTCGGAAGCCACCGGCCGCCACTGCATGCTGATGGAGAACGTCAACTACGGGCGCGAGGAATTGCTTTACCTGAACATGGTGCGGCAAGGCGTCATCGGCGAGCTCCTCCACGGCGAGGCTGCCTACATCCATGAGCTGCGCGGCCAGATGGAGAACGGGGACACCACGGGCTCGTGGCGCACGCATCACTACGCCAAGCGCAATGGGAACCTCTACCCCTGCCACGGCCTGGGTCCGGTGGCCCAGTACATGAGTCTCGCCCGCGGCGACGACAATTTCCGGCGCCTGGTTTCCTTCTCCTCCCCGGCGAAGGGCCGTGCGCTCTATGCTCAGAAATCCCGGAAGCTCACCAAGCCGGAGTTCAAGACGCTCGCCTTCGAAGGCGGGGACATGAACACCTCCATCATCAAGACGGTCCTCGGCCGTACCGTGCTGGTACAGTGGGATGAAACATCACCGCGGCCGTACTCGCGCCACAATCTGATCCAAGGTACCAAGGGCACCCTGAAGGGCTTCCCCAATGGCATGGCCATCGAGGGCATGACCAAGAGCTATCACGAGTGGACGAGCAGCGAGGAGTTCGAAGAGATCGCTTCCAAATACGAGCACCCGCTCTTCAAGCGCGTGGGTGACATGGCGCAGAAAATGGGCGGCCATGGCGGCATGGATTTCCTCATGCTCTTCCGCATCATCGAGTGCCTCCGCAAGGGCGAACCGCTTGACCAGAACGTCTATGAAGGGTGCTTCTGGTCCTCCGTCGCGCCGCTCAGCGAGAAGTCGGTGAAGGAGGATGGCATGCCGCAGGATTTCCCGGACTTCACGCGCGGCGGCTGGAAGACCACCAAGCCGCTGGCGGTCATCGCCTGATCCCGGAGTTGTTCATCTCATGTCACAAAAAGGGCACGCCCGCCGGGCGCGCCCTTTTTGATGCGCATCTCCCCCGATCGGTGGAATTCAATCCAAGCTGCGCTTGCCAAGGCTCCTGCGGGCAGGGTCTCATCCGCCGCGATGCGCGGAGGTGTGATTTTTGATTTGGACGGCACTTTGGTCGATTCGCTCCCGGGTATCGCGGGTTCGCTGAACCGGGCGCTTGCCTCTCTCGGCTTCGATCAACATGCCGATCCGGATGTGCGCCGCTTCATCGGGAACGGCTCCTATGAACTCGCCCGCCAGGCATCCCCAAAGGGCACGCCCAACGAGGCGATCCTCGCGGTGGAGAGAGCCTTCAAGGAGGACTATGCCACCACGTGGCCCGAGGGGACCGTTCCATACGATGGCATCCCGGAACTTCTCAAGATGCTCGCGGCAGCGGGGGTGAGGATGGCGGTTCTTTCCAACAAACCCCATCCCTTCACGGTCGAGATCGTGGAACGGCTCTTTCCGGGTGTTCCTTTAGATCCCGTGCTGGGGCACCGCCCGGAGGCTCCGCGAAAGCCGCACCCCGATGCTGCGATCCAAATTTCCCGCATGTGGGGAGAAGATCCCTCCGCGTGTCTGTTCATCGGAGATTCCACCATCGATTTGGAGACCGCGGCAAGGGCCGGGATGCGGCCGCTGGCTGTCGCCTGGGGCTACCACGACGTGGCGGCTCTGGAAGAGGCCGGAGCAGGAGAGGTAACGCTCAATGTGGCAGATCTCAAAGCGCTTTTCAAGCTCTTCTGAACCGGTCGTAAATCACGTCCATACAATGGGGTTACCGCGCGAACCTCCCGGCGGCACTTGTCAAAGGATGCCGCGGATTTCGCAAGAACTGGGTGGCCATTTGCCGGATTCCGGTTCATCGTGCGAGGTGGATAAGGCGGATAGAACCGCCGTCCACTCACCCACAAATAAACAGGAGAATAGACATGCAAACCGCAAACGTGAACCTGCCCATCACGGTGACCGTGAGACACGAATCCGTGACCGACTCGCTGCGCGAATACGCCCAAAAGAAGATCGAGGGACTCCATCTCGACTACCCGCGCATCATCGAGGCCAAGGCCATTCTCGACGTGCAGAAAAACCGGCACATCGCCGAAATCATTCTCTTCTGCGCCAATCACATCACGATCGAGGCCCACACGGAAGGGCAGGATATGTACGCCGCCATCGACGAAACGATCGACAAGATCGCGCGTCGCATGAGGAAGCACAAGACGCGGCTGATGAAGAAAAAGCGCCCCCACCGGAACGACTCGATCCGGCACTTGGAAGAGCGCTATTTCAGTCCGGAGATCATCGACCATCCGGAAGAGTCCGAGCATGACCCGGAACCTTTCATCGTTCATCCGGAGAAGTACCGCCTCCGCACGATGTACAAGGAAGACGCCGTGATGGAGTTGGAGCTCAATGACCGGCCCTTCGTCCTGTACAAGAGCGCGCGTCGCGGTTGCCTGACGATCATCTACCGCCGCAAGGACGGGGAATACGGGGCGATCGATATCAAAGAGTGATTCCTTCCATCGGATCGGCCCGCCCCGGAATGCCGGGGCGGGCTTCTTCATGATCGGGAGAAGGGCGGACCGGATGCCTGACAGTCGATCCAGCGGCCGAGTGCAGTCGATAGCATGCGGCAGGTGATCGGGACACCGCTGAAAGCCTTGCCGAGGATCTCGCGGTAAGCGGCCATCTGCGGGCCATGCCGGGCGATCAATTCTTTCGGCGAGGAAACGCGGTCCGTCTTGAAATCGATGATTTCGATCCGCTCGGGGAGCCCGAGCGGATCCCGAAAGACATGCAGACGGTCGATCACCCCGCTGAACCACTCGTCGGCCACGATCGCCTCCACGGATTGTTCGCGGTGGAGATCGACTTTCCTTCCCCGGCGTTCGAACCCGCTCCGGATCGCAGGTATCTCAAGAAGTTCCCGCACCGTGGCCCCGGCATTGCCGGAGGGCAGCACCGGCTCCATGTCATCGATCCAGGCGACGGCTTCAAAGGCCCTGTGGATCTCGCTGCCCCCGGCCAGGCTCTTTCCGCCTTCGCCGCCCGCGAATTTGTCCCGTGAAGGAGACACGCGGGGGCGACGCAGCGAAGCCGGGGAAAGGGACGGTGCGGAGGATCGGACCAGCGGCTTCCTATCAGGCACGTCCTGCCACCACATCGGGTCTCCCGATTGGAAGATGACCGGCCCGGGTTGGCCCCCGGCCGAGCGTGCGATCCAGTTCGCGGGTGACGCCCAATCGTGGGCGTCCTTGCGGGTCTGCGGCGTTTCCGGCAGCAGGACATGGAGCCCGCGTTTCGCCCGCGTGAGGGCCACGTAGATCACGCACATCGCCTCGTAGCGCTGGGCATCGGCCCAGCTCTCTTCGGCAGCGGAAAGGGCAGGCACGAGAGCCCGGACCCAGGCGGCCGGAGTTTCAAGCACCCAAGGCCCGTCGGGTTCGGTGCCCTGCGCCACCCTGAAGTTCCCGAGATCGGGCACGCGGGCATCGTCCACCGCCGGCAGAACGACGAGATCGAATCCCAAGCCCTTCGACTTGTGAATGGTCATCACCTGCACCGCGGCAGTGCCCGGGCCCTGCGGAATTTCCAAGCCGCTGAGCCAGCGGGCGGCCTCGCGGGGCGTCGCGGTCCGCGTCGCATCGAATTCCGCGAGCGCTCCGATCACATCGCCGGTGCGACCGCGCGCGAATTCGGAGAGATCCGCCCACAGCGGATCGATCAGGTGCTCGGCCATCATGGCGTAGCCTCTCTCTTGGGCGATCTCCAGCAGGGCTTCCCAAGCCTTGGCCCAAGAGCTTCCGAACCTGCCTTGGATCACGCCCTCCAAGGGGGACATCGAGATGACCTCCCGGGCATACCTGTCGGCCGGATCGGCCAGCCATCGGATCAGATGGAAAAGCGCGACGCCGGGCGCGTTGTCCGCCACCGGCAGCCGTCTTCCCTCCTCGATGACATCGAAGCCGTGCTCCCTGAGCAGCGCTGCGGTCGATCGCACTTGTTCATTGGTCCGCACCAGCACCCCGCAGGTCAGGCTTCTTGTTCCCACGCCGCTGTCCCGGAGGAGGCTCACGAGATGCTCGTCGCGCTTGTCCTTGGCGACGATCTCCACCTTCGCCTCGCCGGAAACCTGTGGCTTCGCCGATTGGTGATCCTCCCATTGCCAGCGTTCCGCCATCTCTCCGCCGAAGAGTCCGCGGATGGTTTCAAAATCGCCGCACACCCGGTTGACCAGCTCCAGCACGGCAGGGCAAGAGCGCCACGACTCCGGCATCGTGCGGATGGCGAGGTTGCCGTGCGTCCCGTAGCGCTGCTCCACCTCGTCGAAGAGCGCCACGTCTCCGCCGCGCCAGCCGTAGATCGCCTGCTTGCGGTCGCCCACCACGAAAAGAGTGCCGTCTTCGCGGGTCGCGGCCTCGTCCAGCAGCGGGACCATCCCCAGCCATTCCGCCCGGCTGGTATCCTGGAACTCATCGAGCAGCCAGTGGTCATAGCGGGCGTCCAAGCGGAAATCCACCGCCTCGCGCCGGAGCCGTGCCTCCTCGTCTCCCGCCCAGCGGCCCATCAGCAGCTTCACGTCATCGAAGCCGAGCAGACCCTTCCGCCTCAGCCTCCGCTCGCATTCCCCGTCCAGCGCCCCCACCAGATCCGCCACGGCGCGGGTGCGCGCGATCGCGGCCGAGAGTTCGCAGCCGGCCAGCAGAAGGAACATCTCCCGCCATAAGTCCGCTGTCGGCCCGGAGAAGCGGAGGGTCGCCCGGTTGAAGGGAATCTCGATATCCCCCTGACGGCGGATCTCCGGCAGGAAGCGCTCGAAGAGCAGCCCCGCCTTCGCGATCTTCCCGCTGCCGACGGTGTGCAGCTCGAATTGATCGAGTAGCTTGAGGACCGCTTCGCGCGACTCGCCGGTCCGGAGCCGGGATACCATCGCCCGTTTGTCCGACTCCCAGCGGTCGATTTCGGGGAGGGAGCCGAAAGCACCCCTACCGCCCCAGCCGTCGAGGGGGATGCCGGACTTCCAAAGCCCGTGCCATGAGCCTAGGAATCTTTCGACGTCACCGAGCACTCCCTGGCCCTGCTTGCCGAGCGTCGCACGGCGGAAGGCATGCAGGAAATCCGCCGCCTGGCCGTGCTCGATCGCATCGCCGAGGATTTCGCCCAGGATGTCCGACATCGCCGCCTCCATCCGGGCACCCTCGATCAGCTCGAAGGTGCCGCCGGTAAGCCCGAGCTCGTACTGGAATCCCCGGACGATGCGGGCGAAAAACGAATCCATCGTGCCCAGCTGGAGTGCCGGCAAGGCCCGCACGACGCGCGCAAGCACCGGGCGTGCCTCGAAATCCGCGCCGATCTGCTCGCACAGCTTCCGGGCCTCCGCGGTATCGGCGACGCAGGCGGCGAGCTTCAAGAGGACCGAGTCGGCGAACTCGCCCGCGGCCTTTCTGGTGAAAGTCAGGGCCACGATCCGTGCCGGATCGGCCTCCCGCGCCCCAATCAGGCCGATCATCCGGTTCACGAGCTGGAAGGTCTTTCCCGATCCCGCGGAGGCGAGAATCATCAGATTTTTGGAGAGGATCTCGGCGCTCATGCCGCCCCTCCATTCCATCGGATGGCTTCGCCAAGCGCACGCCCGAGGGAGAGCACCGCGTAGTCGTCGAAGTCGGCTTTCTCCGCAGGAGGCCAGAAAACCCGGTCGCGGACTTTCCCGATCACCCACTCCGCGCAAGCCATCGCGGAATCGCGGTCGCAGCGGGAAAAGCTCTCCCAGAGCGAAAGCTTCACATCCGCTTCGGTGGTCCCGAGGGAGAAGTAGCCTAGCTCAGCGACATCCGCCAATGCCGCCGAGTAGAGCGGCACCTGCAGATTCCTCCAGCGCTTCGTTTTTCCATCCGCAGAGGTGCAGAGGATCGCGGGGACGCCCTCGAGATGAGCGGGAAATCGCGTGCCGGCGACTACGCCGCTGCGGTGCGAGCCTTCGACACCCGCGCCCACGTTGCCCGTCTTATAGTCGAGCACCCGCCGCCGGCCGTCCTCGTGGCGCTCGATGCGGTCCACCCGGCCGACAATCGTGACTCCGCCGATTTCCACCTCGAAACGCTTCTCGACCTCCTCGATCCGCCAGCCGCCCGCCCGCTCGGTCGCCTGCACCCGTGCGAACCACGAAAGCCTCTGCCGCATGGATTCCCGCTGGATCCGAACCGCCAGGGGAATCCTTCTCCCGAAACGTTCGGCGATCACCCGGTCCAACTCCCCGTGTACCCATGCCTCGATGGCCTCGGTCTTCGAGAAATCGCTGGCCTCGGGGTCGAGCGCCCAGCGTTCCAGCACGATATGCACGACATTGCCGAAGTCGCGGGCGTTCCATTCGATCCGCTCCGGTTCGGGCTCCGACATTCCGACCACGTGCTTCAGGTAGAAGCGGAAAGGGCACGCCAGATAGTCGGAGAAGGCGGTGACGCTGATCCGCGCTTCCTTCTCGATCGCCGTCGGCCGCCATTTCCAGGCCTCGTCATGGGTCCAGGCAATCGACGACTCGGGGGGCTCGATCTCCCGGAAGAGCAGCGCGACTCTCTCCGGGAGTTCCGCCCCGGTGCAGGCGAGCAGGAGCCTCGAAGGCAGCAGCGTCTCGCCGCCGGCACCGGATTTTGCCAGCAGGAGATCCACCCGGCCGGATCGCCTGCGGGCTTCCAGCATCGCGGTGAGCAGGTAGGCGTCCCGCGCAGCGCGGCTGGCGTCGTGCGAAAGCTCCAGCGTCCGGCGGGTATTCTCCGGCAGCCAGGCATCGCTGCTCGCCTTGCCCGGTACCTTGCCTTCGTTCATCCCGCAGATCACCAGATGGCTGCCCGGCTCGTGGAAAAGCTCCAGCCAGCCCTGCACGTCCAGCACCCTGTCTTCCGGGGGCAGGGCGACCGCCTCCGGCAAGGTAGCCCGCAGCAGATCGAGCCAGAACCCGGTGTCGCGTGCGACCTTTTCGCGGAGCGGGGCCGTCGCCTCCACCCATGCGAGGATTTCCCCGCTTTCCATCCCCAAGGGATCGATCGTCTCCATGATGCGGTTCATACCCCGATGAAATCCGTCCCGCAGAAAGGCCCCGCGGATGCGGTCCAGTCCGGCCAGGGTTTCCCTCGCCAGGGCTAGCTGCGATTGCTCGGTCTCCCGGGTGCTGAGGGCCTCCGCGTTTGCCAGATCGGCGGCATCGCGTGCGAGGAACCTGTCCCGGGCCATGGAGAGCGCTTCCGCGCGTTGTGCGCGTTTGCCCCGGACAAGAGCGTCGCTGCGGGAGCAGCCGAGCAAATCGATTGCCGCCGGGGTGCCGGGATTGGCGAGGTAGTTCCGCCACGCTCCTAACCACGTGGACAGGGGGGAGGGCGGAACATGGGAGGGATCGTAGAGCGGCCAGCCCGCGCGGCCGAAACTCCGGACCAGTTCCCCCGCGGTTTCCTCGTCTGCTGACCCGAGCGCCAGATGCTCCGGCGTCGTTCCGGTCGCGGCCACCTGAAGAAGCGCCTCCGACGCCTGTTGGCGGGGATTTGCGGTGAGAGAGATACCGCCACCGTCCCCGGACGGCCACGGGATCGCCCGGTGGAACCAGTGCTCCTGCCCGGGACGTCCCAGCGCATCGAAATGGTCGCTTTCGGTCTCCGGCGCACCCACCAGCGCGATGGTCTTCAAAGGAGATTCCCCGATCAGGCGCGCCGCGGCAGGTGGCAGGTCCGCCACTCCTGCCAGGACAATGCTATGAATCCCGGGAAAGGCCTCGGGCCGCTTGCGGGCGAGCAAGGAGCTGCGGCTGGAGAGACCCCACTGCGAGAGCGTGCGCTCGACCCGTTTTTCCAAGCCGGCCAGCGCCTGCCAGCGCTCCGCTTCCACCGTGCGGGAGAGCCGGCGTGCCGCTTCGCCCAGCGTCAGTGCGTTTTCTTGCAAGCTGGTGCGCAGTCCGGCGAGAGAGCGGGCCAAGCCGAGCGCCCATCCCGGCGCTTCTCCTTCGCCCGGCGGAAGGGGGAAGGCGGCCTCGAAGCTTTCCCAGTCCGCGATGTTTTCGAGCGTCTCGACCCACGCCAGATGCTCCACGGCCTCGGGCGCGGCTCCTTCCGTGCGGAGGAAATAGCCCGGTGTCACCACCTTGGGGGCGAGGACCGCTCCGGCGGTCTCCGCCAAGGCTTCACGCAAGCGGCGGCCGCCTTGGGCGGTGGGCACCACCAGCAGCATCCCCGGCAGGTCCGGCTGGCGTGCCAGTAGCCACTCGACCAGCGGTCCGAGAAAAGGCCGGTCCCAACCCAAAAACACGCGCTCCGGCATGGCCCGATCTCACGCGATGGCAGGGGGCGGCGGAAGGAAAAAGCGGGACGGGATTCCCTCTCCGCAAGACGCCCGATCTAATTAACCGGCAACCTCTTGGGGGAGAATGCCGAGAGGCTTCGAGTGCGGCGGCGGAACCGCCAGCAGGCTCGACCAGGAAGGAGAAGCAGGTCGCGTCAGCCCGCCCGCGGGACAGATCCCCAAAGCGAGAAGGCGGTCCAAGGCTGTCGTAGTGGGATGATTTTCTTCGATGAATTCCGAGCCCCGGCTCAATACGATGCCACCGAGCCTCACTTTGGCGGAGCGGGCGTGATCCACGATCATGTCGCGGATCTGGCCGAGCGCGAGGGGACTACCGGCCATTTTCCACAGCGTGGAGACGGAACTGACGCGCATGAACCCCAGTGCCCGGAGGTAGAGCTCGAAGACCCCGCGGTTTTTCTCCGAGTCCGCATCTGTAAGATCGAAGGAAAATACAATATGCATACCCTGTTGTATCAAACGGGCTGCGCTTGTCGAGCTGCTTGAAGCAAAAATGTTGAAAATAACGGAAGTTATGCGGGCGGGAGCCTGAGAGGGGGAGATTCCCCGCATTTACTTTGCAGTTTCATTCTTCGATCCCTTCGTTTTTCCCGGGAGAAGGCGAATCGTCCTCCCGAAGCCGAGGCGATACTCGACAGTCGGAGCGGGGATGGTAGGCTTTCGAAGTGGAGAAGGTCGTGATCAAACGGGCGCTGGCGACGGAGGGCGTGCCTGCGTTGATCGAAGATCCCCGGGGCGCTTTGGAGGTGTTCGAAGAGATCCTGCGACGGGGCCGTCTTTTTTATGCGGATGATGAAGCTTCAGAAGGATATCCACGAATTTGTCGGGTTATTGATCTCCAGGGAAGTTGAGTTCCTTCTGGTAGGCGGCTACGCGCTGGCTTTCCATGGAGCACCTCGATTCACAGAAGACATAGATTTTCTGGTGGTGGCGTCTCCGCGAAATGCGGAAAAATTGACGGAAGTCCTGAGGGAGTTTGGTTTCGGCGACCTCGGGATACTCCCCGAGGATTTCACCCAACCCGATCAGGTGATTCAGTTGGGGCGCGCGCCCAATCGCATCGATTTGCTGACTGGGATTAGCGGAGTGACATGGGAGCGCGCTTGGGCAACGCGGAGTGAGGCGGACTTCGGTGGCCTGAGAATCCCTCTGATCGGCAAGACTGCGTTGATGGAAAACAAACTGGCGGCCGGGCGGCCCCAGGACCTGGCGGATGTCGCTAGGCTGCGGAAGGATGCTTGAGCCGTCTCTCGTGCCGGGCTATTCCCCGCGCGCCATGACGGACGCGCTGCCGCCGCTGAACTACCCGGAAGGCCTGCCCGTCGTGGGCATGCGACGGGAGATCGTGGCCGCGATCCGGGAAAATCCGGTGACGGTCGTGGTCAGCGAGACAGGCTCCGGAAAGACCACCCAGCTCCCGAAGATGGTCGCCGAGGCGCTCTCGGGCAGCACGCGCAAGATCGGCTGCACCCAGCCCCGGCGGATCGCCGCGGCAAGCGTTGCGCGTCGCGTGGCCGAAGAGCTGAAAACGCCGCTCGGGAGCTTCGTCGGCTATCAGGTGCGCTTCGAGGACAAGACGTCGAAGGACACGCGGATCAAATTCATGACCGACGGCATCCTGCTCGCGGAGACGCAGGGTGACCCGGACTTGAGGCAGTACGACGCCCTCATCCTCGATGAAGCGCACGAACGCTCGCTGAATATCGATTTCCTGCTCGGGTACCTGAAGCGTCTCCTCGAGCGCCGGAAAGATCTGAAGCTGGTGATCTCTTCCGCCACCCTCGATGCGGGTGCCTTTGCCGCCTTCTACAATGGCGCGCCGGTGATCCAGGCGGAGGGCCGCACCTTCCCGGTGGAGGAGTTTTTCCTGCCCGCCGAGGACGATGAAGAGCTATCACGCCAAGTGCCGCGGGCGGTCGATTGGCTCACCGATGTCGATCCCACGGGCGATGTGCTCGTGTTCCTGCCGGGGGAACGCGAGATCCGCGATTGTGCCGACGCGCTGGACGGCCGGAACTACCGGCATACCGAGATTCTCCCGCTCTTCGCCCGGCTGGGTCTCTCGGACCAGCAGCGCATTTTCTCGCCCGGCTCAAAGCGCCGCATCATTCTCGCCACGAATGTCGCGGAGACTTCGCTGACCATCCCCGGCATCGTCAGCGTCGTCGATAGCGGCCTGGCCCGCGTCAGCCGCTGGAGCCCCGGGCGTGGCGTGCAGCGCTTGCAGATCGAGGCGGTCTCCCAGGCCAGCGCCCGGCAGCGCAAGGGCCGCTGCGGTCGTCTGCGGGAGGGAGTGTGCGTGCGTCTCTACTCGGAGGAAGACCTCCAGGAGCGCCCGGAATTCACCGACCCGGAAATCCGCCGCAGCTCCCTGGCCGGCGTGATCCTGCGGATGAAGTCGCTTGGCTTGCCCGATATCGAGGAGTTCCCCTTCCTCGATCCGCCGTCGCCGAAAGCCATTTCGGAAGGATATCGCACCCTGAGGGAGGTAGGCGCGCTGGATAGGGAAAAACAACTTACCGGCGGCGGGCGCATCATGGCGAGCATGCCCGTGGATCCCCGGCTGGCAAGGATGCTCCTGGAAGCGCATGACGAGCGTTGCCTGGCGGAGATCCTGCCGATCGTTTCCGGCTTGGAGTCGAATGATCCGCGCGAGCGCCCCTCGGAAAAGACCAAGGAAGCGGATGCCGCGCATGCCCGCTGGAAAGACGCCGATTCGGATTTCCGCGGGATGCTCCGGCTGTGGCTGGACGTCCAGCGCTTCCGCGAGGGGAGGGGCTGGAAGCGGAACCAGCTCCGCAAGTACTGCGGCGAGGCTTTCCTCAACTACCGGCGGGTGCAGGAGTGGGCAAACGTCCATGACGAGCTGAAGGAACTCATCGAGCGCGAGCTGCGCTGGCAAATGAAGCCGCTGGCCGCCACGGTGGAAAAGGCCGCGCCCTACGAGGTCATCCACCGCGCCTTGCTCTCCGGCGTGCCCCGGCAGTTCGGGCTGTGGGACCGGGAGGAGAGGGCCTATCGTAGCGCCTCCGGCGGACACTTCGCGGTCTTTCCCGGCTCGGGCCTCTTCGGCGGCAAGCGCTGGGATTGGGTGATGGCGATGGAACTGGTGGATACCACCCGTCTTTGGGCCCGGCGCATCGCCCGGATTGATCCCGCCTGGGTGGAGAAAGTCGCGCCGCATCTCTGCACCAGCCGCTATGGCGAGGGCCATTGGGACGAGCAGCACGGCGCGGTCTATGCGAAGGAGACGGTCACGTGCGGGGGGCTTCCCATCATCGCCGGACGCCGCGTGCATTTCGGGCGAATCGATCCCGCCGGGGCACGGCGGATCTTCGTCCGCGAAGGGCTCCTCCAGAACCGCATCAAAGGCAAGCTGCGCCCGGTCGAGCGGCTCGCCGCGCTGAAAGAGGAGATCGAGGGAATCGAGCACAAGCTGAGGCGTCCGGGCGGCCTGTGGAGCGAGGAAGCCGTGCTGGATTTCTTCGAGAGCCGCTTGCCCGCGGACATTCATACCACGAAGGCCTTCCATGATTGGCAGGCGAAGCACGAGGGCGGCCTGATGGCGACTCTTTCCGACGTCGTGCTGGAGGATCTGGATTCCCTCGATCTGGACGGCTATCCGGATTGGCTCCATCACGCCGGGGAGGATTACGCGCTCTATTACCGGTTCGCCCCGGGTGAGCGGGATGATGGCGTGACGCTCGGCGTCCACATCGACCAACTGCCACGCTTGCCGGACTGGCTTCCGGGCTGGGGTGTGCCCGGGGACATGGCCTGGCGGGTGGAATGGCTCATCCGCTCGCTGCCCAAGGACCTCCGCCGCGAATGCCAGCCGGTCGCCGGTGCCGCGCGCGGATTCGCGGACGAATGGCGGGATCGCGAGCCGGACGGCCCGCTGGAGCTGCGGTTGGCGCAGTATTTGACGAAGTTTTCCGGCTTCGAGGTGACCCCTCGCGATTTCGATCTCGAGCGCCTGCCCGAGGAACTGGTGACGAAGATCTGGATCTGTGACGACGAGGAGCGGGAACTGGCCTTCGGCAGGGATGCGAAAGCACTCCGGGCCAAGCTCGGCAAGGTCGTGACGGAGCGCTTCGAAGCGGCCGCAAATGCCGAATGGGAGCGCACCGGGATGAAGGTGTGGACCGAGGGCGAGGTTCCCGAGCAGGTCGAAACACCCGCCGGTCCGGCCTATCCCGCGCTGGTCGATGAAGGCGCGTCCGTGGGCGTGAAAGCCTTCTCACGCGCGGCGGAAGCGGGCGAGGCCCATCGGGCGGGTCAAGTCCGTCTTCTCCTCCTCGCCCAGCCGGATCAGGTGTCGTACCTGCGGAAGAAGTATCCTTTGGGTCTGATGGCGAAGGTCGAGCTCCCGCGCCTCGGAACCACGATGGACGATCTGATCGCGCTGGCAGGGGAGGGGGCCTTGGGCAGCCGGCGGATCTCGACCCCGCAGGATTTTGCCGCGAAGGCGAAAGACGCGAAAGGACGGTGGTTCGAGGCGGCCGCGGCCATTTCCAAGTCACTCGATGCCTCGTTCGAGGCCATCGGACCGGTGAGGGAATGGATTCACGGGAATTCCAAGGACCGCCATCTTTCCCAAGTGGCTGCGGATCTGGAGGAGGAACTCTCTTGGCTCTTGCGCCCGCGGTTCCTCTGGAAGGCCGGTTTCGCGCGGATGAAGGGCCACGACCGTTACCTGCGCGGCATCCGGTCCCGCATCGGGCGGATTTCCAGCCTGCCGCTGGTGAAGGATCTGGAGAAAATGGAGCGGGTGCGGAAATATTGGCAGCCGTGGTTCATTGCCTGGACCGCCCGGCCGGAGGACCCGGCCCTATGGGATTACGGGTGGCTGCTGGAGGATTACCGCCTGTCGCTTTTCGCCCCGGATATCGGCACGGAGATGAAGGTGTCGGAAAAACGGCTGGCAGAGGGGTTTTAGCCCGGCGCTCCAGGCGGGGACTGCTTCCAGTTCCTCACGTAGTCCAATTGCCCCGGCTGTTGCGGGGAGCGGGGATATCTTGCTCGCTTCCGCTCGTCCATGTGGCTCTCGTAGAGGCTTTGCACGCGGGCTAGGGCGTCTTCCGCACCCATGCCGCTTTCCTTGAGCCAGCAAGCGACCACCGTGCCGGTCCGTCCGATGCCACCCCAGCAATGGATATAACAGGTCCTGCCAGCGGAGATTTCCGTGCGGATTAAGTCCAGTACGCCGCGCATCACATCCGGGGAGGAGGGGATTCCCATGTCCGGGATTTCAAAGGAATGGTGCCTGAGGCCACCCGTGGCGGCGGCTTCCAGCTCCGCCAGATGGGGCCCATAGGGCAGCAGGCCGAGCTTCGCATCGGCACGGGTGGTCAGGTCGATGAAGGTGACGATGCCCCGCCCGAGCAATTCCCGTAGGCGGGTTTCCGCGACATCCGGGCACGGATGGCCGGGATACTCCCCTGCGAAAAGGCCGGCCTGGACTTGATAGTGGTTCACCTTCATTCCGGCCCGAGATTGGCGGTGGAATCCTGACATGGAAATTCCATTTGCTGCGGGGGCATTCCGGGGGCATGATGGGCGTGTCAGCAAAAGGGGGCGTTTCGGTTTCGACGGGATGTTCGCAGTGCTGGCTGCACGTGGAGGTTGATCGGCTGGCCTCCTAAAAAGCCGTTCAAAACAAATAAATGCAGACTCTAACGAGCTTGCCCTCGCTGCTTAATTGACAGCGACACCGGAACCCAGACGCACGCTGCGGGGGAAGGTGAACACTTAGCGTGCTGGCCTCGAAGCCGGGTAACCGGGCTCCTTGGCGAGATTCAACAGGTTTCTAGGAAAGAGGACGCGGCCGTCGGGCCTACGCTTTCCGAAGCTTTAGACCGGCGGATAAACGTGTAGATGCCCGCATGAAAGATGTTTCGGACAGGGGTTCGACTCCCCTCGCCTCCACCACTTTCCTGATCCCGGCCCGGAGCCCGTCTCCGGTCCGGGATTTTGCTTCCGGCCTGGCGGTCACGCCCTAGTTTCTGCGGATGGCCACTATGCCCGAACTCCCGCCACCCGTTCCGAAGCGCAGGTCCTACTGGGTACCCGTCCTGATCGGCCTCGTGGTCATTCTGCTGGCGGTGATCGGCGTGATCTGGTGGAACAATCGACCCATCAAGCCCGTGCAGCTCACTGCGGAGGAAAAAGCCGCCGTGGGCGCGAAGGTGGAAGCGATTCAGAATGTCGAGGCCCCGGCGGCACCCGCTGAGCCGCAGTATGAAAAGGGGACAAAGGAAATCATCCTCACCGAGCGCGAGCTGAACGGTCTGCTCAACGAGCACACGACGATGGGCGGGCAGCTGAAGTTCGAGCTGGCGACGGATGCCATCCATGCCCGCATCGAGACCGATCTGGATCCCGACTTGCCCGTGGTCGGCGGCAAGCACCTCAAGGCGAAGGCCCGCTTCGTCGTGAAGACCGAAAGCGGCAGGCCCAGCCTGATCCTGGAAGATCTCGCGGTGTGGGGCGTTTCACTGCCGAACGACTGGCTCGCCCAGCTCAAGGGGAAGGACATCCTCGCCGAGGTGCTCGGCGGCGGAAAGGGCGGTCAGGTGGCGGGCATCGAGGATGTCTCCGTGGAACCCGGCCAGCTCAAGATCCGCCTGAAGGAATAGGCGGTATGCCTCCCTCGTCGGAGGCGTTTCCTTACCTCCCGCCCTGCTCCAGATCCACGAAATGCCGGCGGGAGGAAAGCAGGTGCTTCCGCATCGCTTCGGCCGCCCGGTCGGGCAGGCCGGCTTCGATCGCCTGAAGGATGTCGCGGTGGCCCTCGATGACAGGGGAGGACCAGTCACCGTCGCCGCGGTTCGCTTGGGCGTATTCGATGCAGCGCTTCTCCAATGCGCCGAGCAGGATCGAGTAGATCCCGTTTCCGGAGCCGCGGGCGATGGCCAGGTGGAAGGCGATGTCGGTCTTGCTGAACTTGTCCTTGGTGCCGCGGACCTTCTCCATCGTGTCGAGAATCCGCCGCAGTTCGCGGATGATCGTTTCGCCGGCGTTTTTCGCTGCCAGGCGGGCGCATTCCGTTTCGATGAGAATGCGGAAATCGATCAGCTCCAGGAAGTCGCTCTCCTCAGCCAGCACCGAGTAGCTCTCCACGGCGTTTCCAAGCGATTCCAAGCTCGGATCGGCGATGTAGGTCCCGGAGCCTTTCAGGGTGCGGAGGAGGCCGCGGCCGCGTAGCTGCTGGATCGCCTCCCGGATGACGGTGCGGCTGACGCCGAAGCGTTCGCAGAGTTTCTCCTCGGAGGGGAGCCGGTCGCCCGGAGGCAGTTTGCCAGCCAGCACTTCCTGCTCGAGCTCTCCGGCGATTTGGGCGCTTCTACGTTGCACGCCGCCAGCCTAGGCCGCCGGAGCGCGCGGCTTCCAGTGGAAACCCGACGAGATTTGCGGAGAGCCGCCCGATCTCGCCATGTCTCTACCCGGGGATCCGCGGAGCCATCCCTGCTCATGCCATGAAAGCCATTCCATTCACCACGCGCTTTACCGGCCCCGGAATCCGGGCCATCAAGTCACCATCGAGCTATGAAGATCATTGTGGCGGGCGTGAGCGGCAGCGGCAAGACGACCATCGGGATGCTGGTGGCGCAGCGGCTCGGGTACCAATTTGCGGACGCGGACGCCTTCCATCCCCCGGAGAACATCGCGAAGATGAGTGCGGGAACGCCTCTCACCGATGAAGACCGTGCGGGGTGGCTCGATACCATGGGAGCTTATCTCGCCGAGCGCGACCACGTCGTCCTGGCATGCTCGGCCCTGAAGCGTGCCTACCGGGATCGCCTGCGCGAGCTCGCCGGGCCGATCCGTTTCTTCGTGCTCACGGCGGATGCAGCGCTCCTCCGCGAGCGCCTTGAGGAGCGGGAGCACTTCATGCCTCCCGCTCTGTTGGATTCACAGTTGGCGACCCTGGAGCTGGGGGAGGATGTCGCGGTGGTGGAGAATCTCGATGCCCCTTCCGCGGTAGCGGGGAAGCTGGTGGCGATGCTCTGAATCAGGAACTGCCTCCGAGCGGAAGTATCTGTATCATCGGGGATTGCATCCTTGCCGCCGGATCAGGTAGCTCCGCTTCGTGCGCAGCATCCTCATCACCGGCGGAAACGGCGGGCTCGGCCTGGGAATCGGACGATACTTTCTTGAGAAGGATCCGGAGGCGCGGGTCTGGCTCGGGGTGCGGGCAAACCGCACGGAGGCCGCTGCACTGGCCGCCGAGTATCCCGGCCGTTGCCGCACGGTCGATCTGGAGGTGACCTCGAAGGAAGCCTGGGAGAATGCGATTGCTACCGTATTGGAGAGCGACGGGCGTCTCGACGTCCTGGTGAACAATGCAGGCATGCACCGGGATCATTTGCTCGCGGCCATGCCGGACGAGGCGTGGTCCTCGGTAATCTCCGCCAATCTCGACGCGGTTTTCCTGGGCTGCCGGGCGGTCATCCGGCCGATGATGAGCCAGCGTTTCGGCCGCATCGTGAACATTTCCTCCCTCAGCGCGGTGCTGCCCCCGCTGGGCCAGACGAACTATGCAGCGGCGAAAGCAGGCGTGGTGGCGCTCACGCAGACGCTCGCGAAGGAGGTGGCGCGCGCGGGCATCACCGTGAACGCCGTGTTACCGGGATATATCGAGACCGAGGCACTGTCCCACATGGACGAGGAGGCGGCGAAACGCGCGAAGGCAGGCATTCCGATGCGGCGTTTCGGGACTACCTCGGAAGTGGCAGCCGCGGTGTTCTTTCTCGCTTGCCAGGATGCGGCCTACGTCACAGGGTCCGCCCTGAAAATCGACGGAGGCATTTTCTAACAAGCTCATACTCATGGCACAAGGCGCGGAATTGCGGCAGAAAATCAAGGAAGTGATGGTGGAAGAGCTCATGCTCGATTTCGACGCGGCGGAGATCGCCGACGAGACCGCGATTTTCGGTGCCGGGGGATTGGGACTCGATTCCGTGGATGCGCTTCAGTTGGTCGTCGCCATCGAGAAGCACTTCGGGCTCAAGATCGCCGACGCCGAGAAAGCCAAGGGAGTGCTGCAAAGCGTGCAGACCATTGCGGAAGCGATCGAGGGGAAGGCCTGAAGGGCCAGGACGACGGGTTTGCCGAACGACGAAGAAATTCCGGAGAGAGCATGATTCGAACGTGAGCCGGAACTTCTCTCCCCAACTTGCCCCGGTCGGCATGCGCCGTTCCGAATCCGTCATTTCATGAAGAAGTGGCTGCTCTTTCTGGTCAAGCTGGCCTTTACCGCGGCCTGCCTCTGGTGGGCGTTTTCGGGGATCGATCTTACCCATTCGGCACTCGCTCGGCCGTCGGAGCTTGATTGGCGCTGGATCGCGTGGGGCGTGATCCTCGGCGGGGCCACGGTCCTTTTCTCCGCGCTGCGCTGGTGGCTTCTCCTCCGCGCCCAAGGGATCCCGGCGGGCCTCTGGCGGATCGTGGAGCTGACCTTGATCGGAAACCTGTTCAATCTCTTCGCCGTCGGCGGGGTGGGCGGGGATGCCGCGAAGATCTTCCTGCTGATCCGGGATCACCCCGAGCGGAAGCTCGCGGTGACGATGACGGTGATGATCGATCACCTGGTGGGACTTGCCGCCATGGCGATCGTGTTTTTCGCGGTCACGGCGGGCCGCTTTGAGGCCTTGGAAACGCA
Source organism: uncultured Haloferula sp. (assembly GCA_946885645.1). Next base: position 11,841 of record CAMPGU010000010.1, on the reverse strand, counting down.
GAGCGTCCTCGGAAAGGGGGCGATCAAGTTCGCTTGGGTATTCTTCGGCGGGGGCCTGGGTTTCATCACCTTTCTTTTCATCATGGCCAGTCCCATGGTCCACGGCCGGATCCACAAGCCGGGCCGGAAGCTGAAATGGGACTTCCTCATGCAGGTGCCCGAAATTTACGACGTTTATCGTAGGAAATGGGGCCATGCACTCGCGGCGCTGACCGTCAGCGCGCTGATGCTGCCGGTTTATTACGCGACCTTCTGGTGCGGTGCCCGCTCGATCCGGAACGATGTCGATCTGGGCGAAGTCTTCGCCGCGATGCCGGTGGTCGATGCCCTCAGTGCCATGCCGTTTTCGATCTCAGGGATCGGCGTGCGCGAGAAGACCCTGGAGATCCTGATGGACGACCTTGCGGGGCTTCCGGCGGACGTGGCGGTGTCGGGAGCGATCATCGGTTTCGCATGTAGCCTTGTCTGGGCCTTGATCGGTGGCATTCTCTTCGTCCGTCCGGCGGACCGGACATCGATGAAGCAGATCGAGGAAGCCACCCACGCCGAATCATGAGCGGCATGCCACCCGATACCGGTCGTGATCCGGGCCTGGCGGTATGTCTTTCCTCGTCCTTCTTCGGCTACTACGCGCACCTGGGCGTCCTCACCGGACTCGAGGAGGCGGGGTTGTTCCCGGGACGGATCGCGGGTGCCTCGGCCGGTGCGCTGGCGGGAGGCTTTTGGGCCGCGGGCCTGCGCGGTGAGGCTTTGGAACAAGTCATCTACGACTTCCATTTCCGCCGCGCCTTTTTCGATCTCGGTGCCTTCATGCGCTTGCCCGGGATCGTGACCGGTTTGGCCGGAAGCGGGCTTTTGTCGGGGGTGCGGATGCGCCGTTATCTCGGCCGCTGCCTCGGCTCGCGGCGTATCGAGGACCTGCGTAGCCCGCGCTTGGAAATCGCCGTGGCGAACCTCACCAAAGAGCGCGGCGAAATCCGCACCCGCGGCCCCCTGAACGATTTCCTGATCGCCAGTTGCGCGATGCCCGTGCTCTTCAAGCCGCAACGCATCGACGGGGAAGATTTCCTGGATGGCGGCGTGGCTCACGAGACTCCTTTCGACCACTGGCTGGAAGATCCGGTGATCCACACGATCATCGTGCATCGCATCCGGCATACCTCCTGCATCCGCGGCCTCCCGTGGGAGACGCCGGGCGGTATCCTCGGTGCATGCCATCTGGTGGCCTCGAACGAGTTGATGGATCACCGGATCCACCGGGCGAAAGAAACGGGGAAGAAGCTGGTTCTCCTGGAAACCGAGCACGCTCACCCGGGCCTCCTGCACGGGAAGAAGTCCCGCGGGTTTTTCGAGGCCGGCCGGGAGACGGTGCGGAGGCAGTGGAGCAGCGTTCCTGCGGTGGCTATGTCCGGCGCTTCCGGCGCAGCATGTGGATCCGCAGAAGCAAACCCGTGACCGCCGCGGCGACCAGGGCCGTGGCCAGCCAAACCGCCCGCGGAATCGGGAGCCGGGCCTTGAAACGGGTGATCACCGGCGTTCGCAGCGCCTCGCCCAAGCTCGATTCCCACACCAGGGTTCTGCCACCCTCCGCGGTTTCCGTTGCGTTCGATTCGAGGGCAGGCGCGGGAAGATGAACGATATAGCGCAGCCTGCGCTGCTCCCGGTCATTTTCCCGGATTGCGAGAGCGGCGAGGCCGAGTGCTTCCCGGACGCGGACGGTGCGCGAGAAATCAACGTTCAAGCCGCTCAAGCGCACGTCGAATTTCCCCGCCAGATCGACCGCGGCGGCGGGGAGATCGCGGCGCTCGTTTTTCTCGTCGAGATTCCGCAGCGAATAAACCGACCCGGTCGATAGGGCGACTTCAACAGCCGAACGTTCGCCATTCGTAAGGACTTCCAGGCGGTCCAGGCGAAGTTCCGGCTGCGCGGCGATTGCCTCGCGGATCTTCAGCTCCAGCGCATCTTTTCCGCCGGCCAGCTTCAATGCGGAGGAGGGGACGGAATATACCAGCTCCGCCCTGCCCGAGCCGTCCGCGGCGATCCACACTTCCTCGTGGATATCAAAGCACGAAGAGAGAAGCAGGCACCCCGCGCCTGCCACAATTCGTACGATGACAGCAGGGAGCTTGCACATCCGGTGGGCCGTAGCCACGATCTAACCGCGATGCAGCGCGTTGTGGAGCCTGAAATCATCGACGAGTTGCCTCCCGGTCACCCGGACGTGATCCGTAGCCGCAAAGACCTGAAGGTCATCAATTTCCTGATGGGGAACGAGCGCTGGATCGCGCGGCAGATCGGCTTTTTTGCGGCGGGATGCAGCCAGGGCGTTATCGAAATCGGTGCCGGGGAGGGCACGCTTCTTGCCCGCCTGGCCAAGCGGCATCCCGCTCTTCCTCTCACCGGTTGCGATCTCGCGCCGCGGCCTCCCGGGCTGGACGAGCGCATCGCCTGGGACCAGCGCGATGTTTTTGAATGCCTCGCCGCCGCTTCCGGTGGAATCCTGGCTGCCAATCTTTTTCTCCATCACTTCGACGACAAGGAGTTGGAAGCTTTCCGGCCCCACCTTGCGAAGTTCGACGTGATCTGCATTAACGAACCCTATCGCACCCCCCGGACGATTGCCGACGCGCGGCTCCTGCTGCCCTTCGTCGGCCGGGCCACGAAGCACGACATGATCGTCAGTATCCGGGCGGGCTTTCTCCGCGGCGAACTTCCGGAGCGGCTCGGCCTGACCGCCGCGACATGGAAAGTGCGGGAGGAAACCTCATGGCGCGGGGGGATTCGCGTGCTAGCTTCACGTGCTTGAGCGGAGCGGTGACCATAGCGGGCGGGGGATTGGCGGGGCTGTCCCTGGCGGCCGGGCTAAGCCTGCGCGGGATTCCGGCGACGGTTCACGAGGCGGGTGCCTATCCGCGCCATCGGGTCTGCGGCGAGTTTATTTCAGGAGTGGAAGCGCGGACGCTGGCGGCGCTGGGGATCGGAGATCTTTTCGCCGGTCTGCCGGAAAAGACGAGCGCGGCGTGGTTTCGCGAGGGACGGAGGATCCACGAGGATTCGTTGCCGGTGCCTGCGGTGGGCATCTCCCGCTACCGGCTGGACGCGCTGCTGAGGGAGCGGGTCGTGGCACTCGGCGGAGTGGTGACCGAGCACTCCCGCCAGCCGCGGGAGCCGCGGGAGGGACTGGTGTGGGCCGCGGGACGCATTCCCTCGAAAAGCGAATGGATCGGCCTGAAATGCCATTACGAGGATCTGCCGATGAGTGCGGATCTGGAAATGCATCTCGGGAGGAACGGATACGCTGGACTGGTGGGGGTGGAGCCAGCTTCCGCCGATGGGAAGCAGCGGGCGAACGTCTGCGCCCTCTTCCGCGTGGATCGTTCGATTCGCGGCAACGGTGCCCCGCTGCTGGAAAGCTATCTCCGTGCGGGAGGAAACGAACCACTGGCGGATCGCCTCCGTGAAACGTCCGCGAATGCCGTCTCCTTTTGTGCCGTCGCCGGCTTCGCCCTCGGAAAACAACGGGCCGATCCGCGCCTATGTACGCTGGGCGATGCGGAGAGCATGATCCCGCCTTTCACCGGAAATGGCATGAGCATGGCCTTCGAGGCAGCCGGGCTTGCGCTCGATCCCTTGGAAAGCTGGAGCCGGGGGAGATCTTCGTGGGACGCCTGCGTCATGGAGATCCGGACCGGTTTACACCGGCGCTTTCGGAAGCGGCTTGCCGTCGCCCGGGCGCTTCACCCGCTGCTCTTGCATTCAAGCGGCCGCCGCCTCATCGAAGCCCTGTCCCACGCCCGTCTCCTGCCCTTCCGGCCGCTCCTTTCCCTTGTCCGCTGATGTTTCTCGAATCCCTCGCCACCGCGGTACCGCCCCACCGCTACACCCAGCCGGAGTGCCTCGCCGCATTCCGGGAGACTCCGGCCTTTGCCGGGTTGTCCCGCCGCTCCCAGGTGCTTGTCGAGAAGGTGATGGGCAACGGGGTCTCCGGCATCGCCACCCGCAGCCTCTGCCTGCCGGAGATCGGGCCGGGGGTGGAGCGCAGCGCGCAGGAGCTGAACGAGAGCTTCGAGCAGGAAGCTCCGGCCTTGGCCTCGGCCGCCCTGACGCAGGCTCTTGAAAAGGCCGGTCTTTCCGCCGGGGATTTGGACGCCCTCTTTATCTGCACCTGCACCGGCTATCTCTGTCCGGGTGTCACCAGCCATGTGGCCGAACAGCTGGGGCTACGGGAAACGGCGTACTTGCAGGCTCTCGTGGGGCTCGGCTGCGGCGCGGCGATTCCCATGCTGCGCTCCGCCGCGGGTTTCCTCGCCGCCCATCCGGGTGCCAAAGTAGCGACAGTGGCGGTGGAGGTCTGCTCCGCGGCCTTCTTCGCCGACGATGACCCCGGCGTGCTGATTTCCCTCTGTCTCTTCGGCGATGGCGCTGCGGCCGCGGTCTGGTCGGGCTCTCCCGGCGAAGGCAAATGGCAGGCGGGACATTTCACCACCGTTCATCGCCCGGAACAGCGGGAGAAGATCCGCTTCGTGAATGCCGGAGGCAAGCTGCGCAACCAGCTCGACAAGGCCGTCCCCGGGCTCGCCGCGGAGGCCGTCGCGGAACTTTACGCGAAGCGCCACGCCGAGCCCGACCGGGTTCTCGCGCATTCCGGAGGACGGGATGTCATCGAGGCGCTGGAAGCCGTGCTTCCCCATGGTCTTGCGGAGACGCGCGAGGTCCTGCGCGATCACGGGAACATGAGCAGTCCTTCGGTGCTCTTCGCTCTCGATCGTGCCCTCGCCACCGCGAATGGCGACCGCCGTTGGTGGCTCACCGCCTTTGGCGCAGGCTTCGCGGCCCATGCCTGCGAGGTGTGGCGGGAGGGTTTCTAAGCCGCGGCTGCCGAACGTAGGGGCGTTCGTGAGAACGCGGGAGCCCGAGTTAGGTTGCGGGCGCGAGTTTTTGAAGAGCGCGGCCTGTAGCGAAGGCCGCCAGAGGCACGATCATGATCAAAGCAAGATGGGGGAGCCCATCGAAGTTTGGATACGGCTTCACCCAAGGCATCCAAGCCAGCCCCAAAGCAATCGCACATGCCGCGATGAAATCGACGAGTGGAATTCCCGCAAGAAGTGCCGAGACGTAGCACGGAATTGGTTTTGAAAATCGGCTGAAACAAAACGAAAGCCAGACCGCTAAAGGAATCATCCCGATGAGGCCGGCATAGGGGTGGTCGTGCATGAACCAGCATGACATCGCGGGAAAAGACAACAGAATCAGGGCCTTTGAGATGACGCGAGGTCCTTCAGGGCCGTCCTCCATTCCCTCGTAGCGCGCCGAGAGCGACAGGCCGGCGATGTAGGAGAAAAGCCCGGCAGCCAAGGTGCCAATCAGCGCGAAGTCGTGAAGAGCCACCGAACCAGAATCATACCCCGTATTTTCCAATGCTTCCAAGCCCGGCCATGTGGCAAGGAATCCGATCACGTATAGACCCGAGCGGCAGAGGCCCATCGGAACTACGGACCAAATCGAACGTTTGTGAATCAGGGTGTAAATCCAGATTAATGTTAGGATTGCCAATGCGCAGATCGCGCACGCGGGCTTCACCAGAAAGGCTGAGATTACTCCTGCGATGGCGAGGATTACTGATGCCGCGAAGTAGCTCCTTGCGCGAAAAAGCCCCGAGGGTAATGCGCGCTCAGGCCTGCGGGTTTTGTCCCATTTCCGGTCAAACCAGTCGTTGGCCAGATTGCCTGAGAAGTACAGTAAAAGGGAGGAAAGGCTTATAAGTAAGCCGGAATTCCAATGGATGCGGGAGGTGTCGCTGGCGTCCCATCCGCCTTGGGTTACATCCCACCCCACCATATACCCCAAAAACACATTGCTCACCACGCTCGGCGCGTTCGCGATGCGGAGCGTGGCAAGCAGGGCCCGGATCTTTCCCGGGCTACTCATGAGCCGAGCACCCACCGGTATTCCGCCGCGATTTGTTCCTCCACCGGACGCTGCATGCCCGCGGGGAGCACGCCCCAGGTGTAGGTTTCGATCTCCCAATGCTGGCAGAGCCCCGGGATTTCCTCCGCCACTTTCAGCGCCTCGCGCGCATTCTCGCGTGTTGTCGCCAGAGGTGCGGCCGGTTCGGCGTCGAGCGGGATGTGAAAATGCACGCGCCATTGCTCCGCATCGCGTCCGTCTGCCGTGTCCAGCGAAGCGAGCCCGTCCGGCAGATCGGTGAAGCGCTCGATCCTCCCGTCCGGGTGGCGGGCCAACACCTGGTGCAGGTAGGTCGGTTCGTCAAAGGCGCTCACGGCTTCCACCGCCTCCGGCACCCGCGGGTCCAGCGCGAGGGCCGCGGAAAGGTGGATCTTTGAAATGCGTAGCCCCTCGCCGCGGAGAGCCTTCAGGGAATTCCTTGCCTCCTCGTACTGGAGGGCGAAGTGGCAGCAGTCGTAGTTGATGCCGATGCGCCGTTTGATCTGTTCGTGGTCCGGCGCCGCATCCAGCAGGCGGTCGAAGAAACGCAGGGTCTCCTCCGTGTTCTCGAAATGCCCCCGTGGCTCCGGCTCAAGGCCGAGGTGAAGATCGCGGTCGGACACGTCGCTGAGGGCATCCACGAACCCGGCGAGCTCGACGAGTTGGGAAATGATCACCGTTTCATCCGCCTCGAATTCCTTGAACGACCCGGGCAGCGTGGACACCGAGCCCTCGATGTCCTTCGGCACCAGCTCGGAGATGATGGTGAAAAGCTCCTTCGTGTACTCCAGCCGGGCCGGGTCCGTCCAATCCGGGCGGAAGACATTCCGTTTCACCGTCGTCCCGTGGAAATCGCCGTAGGGGAATCCGTTGATCGTGAAAACGTAGGCGTTTTCCGAAATCAGCCAGTCCTTGAAACGTGCCAGCGCGTCCCCGTAGAGCAGTTCGGAAGCAGCCTTGGCCGAGAGCCGCAAGCCGATCGCGAAGGCCTCCTTGTCCGCCACCAGTTCGCGCACGCGCATCGTATGGGTGGAGATCGCGCGGAAGGTGCTCTCCCAATCCTCGGCGGGATGGATATTCGTGCAGTAGGCGAGGTGACCGTGCGGAAAGCGCATGCCGCTAGGATGGGCGAATCCCGCGCCACCGCAAGACCCCGTCACGCCGTTTTCCGCGCCACCACGGTGATGATCTGGGTGTCCTCGTCCACCGGTGCCTCCGGGTCGAAATCGGCGATAGCGTGGAGCGGTTCGAAGCCTGCCCTCGCGAGCATGCCTCGGAATTGCCGCGCGGTAAACCAGCGGATCACCTGTTTCGACTCGTGTTCCGCTTCCGGCGATCCGTCCGCGGCGAGCAGCCGGTAGCGGTGCTCGCGTTCCAGGATCCGGGCCTTCCGGTCCAGCCGGTGGCGGGTCTGCACGGTCGCGGACCGGCCGTCCGGCAGCGTCGTGCCGTGATCGTCGTACCATTCCCCCTCCGGCAATTCGCGGTGGAGCTCCGCCATCGGGATGAAGACGCTGAGGTAGATGATTCCGGCGGGACCGAGCAGCCGGTTGAAGCGGGCCAGCGCCGCCGCCGGGTCGGTGGCCAGCTGCAGCGTGAAGGCCGGGACCAGCAGGGACGCGTAGGTGTGGCCGGGATCGAAGGAGGTCATGTCGCCCTCGTGGAGGATGGGCGCGGGCGAGAGCCCCGCTGCCGCTTGACAGCACAGGGCCAGCATCTCCGGGGAAAGTTCCAGGCCTTCCACCTCGTGGCCCTTTCGCAGCAGCGGGAGCAAGAGGCGTCCGGACCCGCAGCCGACCTCCAGCGACCTCCCGGGGTATTCCCGCAGGGTTTGATCGAGCAAGGCTAGCTCTGCGGGTTCGCCCTCTTCCGCCCAGAAAGCATCGTGCAGCCGGGCTTCGAGCGAGGTGTACGCGTTCACGCGCGCAGCCTGCGGGCAAATGCTGACATGGACGAGTGGGAAAAACCGCGGCCGGATGGCCGTATGCTCCGCCGCATGAAGTGCACGACGACGCTGATGGCCGGACTGGTTCTACCCCTCGCAATCCATGCCGAGGAAACTTTCCGGAATCCCGTCAACCCCTCCGCGGACCCTTGGCTCGGCTTCACCGAGGGCCGCTATCACCTCTCCACCACCCGGGGCGACCGGGTAATGCTGTGGAGCTCCCCCTCCATCGCCGGGCTGAAAGAGGCAGAGCCCCGGGTGATCTGGGGAAAAGGCAAAGACGTGTGGGCGGCGGAGTTCCACCAATTGAAGGGGCGAAGAGGCCCGAAATGGTACTGCTATTTCACGAAGACCGACGGGGAAGACGTCCGGCACAGGATGTTCGTGGTGGAGAGCAAGACGGACAGCATTCTCGGCCCGTATGGGGAGCCGGTACAGATCCTTACGGATCCGAAGGACGAGTTCTACGCGATCGACGGCACGGTCTTCGAGAACCGCGGCCGGACGTATTTTGTCTGGGCCGGCCATCCCGGGCACCGGCTTTTCATTTCCCGGATGAAGGACCCCTTTACCCTGCAAGGCGAACGCGTGATGATCCCCGCCTCCGGCTTCGGCTGCGAGGAGGTGCGGGAGGGCCCCTGCATCCTGAAGCACGGCCGGCGCTTGTTCCTGACCTATTCCGCCTGCGACACGGGAAAGCCGGACTACAAGGTCGGCTACGTGTGGATGGACGAGAAAAAGGACCCGATGAAGCCGGCTTCCTGGACCCAGGAGCCGGAGCCGCTCCTTGAGCGGAATGACGCCGCCGGGGTCTTCGGGCCCGGGCATCACAGCTTTTTCAAGTCGCCGGACGGGAAGGAGGACTGGATCGCCTACCACGGGAAGACGACCAAGGAATTTACCTACCGGGGTCGCAGCTCCCGGGTGCAGAAACTGGAGTGGGACAAGGAGGGCTTTCCGAAAAAGGTCATCCCGCTCCCTTTGGACGCCCCCGTGGCCCTTCCTTCCGGAGATCGCGGCAAGTGAAAGGGCCCCGCGTCAGGCATGTTGCCCGGCGAAGAAGGCCTCCATCCGGTGCTGCATGTCCTCGTAGAAGCGCTTCTTGATTGCCTCCAGCGCCGCCAGTTTTTCGGGACCCGCGTGGCGTGCTTCTTCCTGCTCCATGCGGATCTTTTCGGCGAAGGACTTTTCCATCTGGATCAGGGAATCGAGGAAATCTTGGGCGGCGCGGGAGTGCACCACGCCATCCACCAGTGCGTTGTCCAGCCGTTTGTTGCGCGTCACCGCCATCAGGTTGCCGGCCGCCAGCGTCTCCATGTAGCGGCGGTGGCTGGTGCGGAAGGCACGGTGCTCGCCGTCGTAGGCGATCTCGTCCCGGTCCAGCAAGGTATCGTAGGGGCCCGGCTTGGTGAAGAATTTCACGATCAGCGGGATGGTATCCACCAGCATGAAAAGCAGTGTCAGGACCAGATAAGTCGCCAGCGCGAACTGCCCGCCCTCGCTTCCTGCCCTGAAAAGCCCGTGGAGGGCCAGCGTCTGGGTGAGGATGTCCTTCCGGGGCTCCGCCTGGATCGAATCGAGGCGTTTGCGCTCCTCGCTGGCGACGGCCGCCAGCTCGTTCTGGGCGCGCTCGAGTTCCATCAGGCGCGTGTCGATCTGCTGCTTGATGGTGTCCCGCAGGGCGTTCTGCTGCGTCACGAAAGAATCCGCCTGATTTTCTTCCACCTGGCGCTTCAGGGCGGCCACCCGGCTGGCCTCGGCCTTGTTTGCGGCCTCGATCTCGGCGAGGCGGCTCTCGAAGGCGGCGATGGCCCCTTTCTCCGCCTCCCGCACCTGGGTTTGCAGGGTCGCCTTCTCCACGCTCAGATGCTCGAGAAGGGCCCCCAGGCGCTTCGACTCCTCGCGCCGCGGTTCGAGCTGGTCGGAGCGGATCGAGCGCGCGCGCGGGCCTTCCCCGCGGATCCCGGACCGCTGGCCGTTTAGCTCGCGCTCGAACTCCGCCTGCCAGAAGCCCAGCTCGGTCTGGAGCTTCGCGTATTGTGGCGAAAGTTCGTCGGACTGCTTGTTGATAATGTCCAGCCGGTCGCGGAAAGGCTTCGTCGCCTCGTTGGTCGCCGCTTTCAGCTCGGTCTGCTGTTCCGCCGTCAGGCCCGGGATCGCCGCGTCGGCGTCTTCCCGCTCCTGGATGATGAATCGCGCCTGAAAGGTCTCGTTCCACTTCTCCCGCTGCGCGGCGATCGACTCCTCCAGCTTGGTGATTTCCGTTCGGACGTTTTCCTTCGCCACGGCGAATTTTCCGCGCTCCTGGCCGATCTCCATCGCCCGCTCCTCCTCCACCACCGTCTGGATCGTGTCCCGGAAAAGGAGCAGCACCAGCGGGTGGGCGATGGTCAGCCCCATCAGGACCGCCACCACCAGGCGGAGCGAGAATTGCGAAAGCTTCCGCCACCAGGACAGGAACGGCCGGTAGCCCGCCAGCAAGGCGCGGTCGATGGTGAGGATGATGAACGCCCACACGGCCGCCACCGGGTAGATCACCCGGGGATTGTCCGTCAGCGTGGAAAGCGCGTAGGCGCAGGCGATGAAGGCGAAGGCGCAGGGCACCAGCACCGTGGCGCCGAAGGCTACGTATTTGCGCTGCTCCCAGGTCGGGCACTGCTCCAAGGTTTCGGTGCCCGCGCCGGAGAGCCAGAAAAAGAGGCGCTTGAAAGGATTGGACCGGTTCATGGTGAGCGACGTGTAGATGAAAGCGGATTCCCGTCCAAAAGCGAGCGCCGCGGCGGATCTTGTCGGGGAAACGGGTGAAAGATCCGCTTTCTCTCAGGCGGGCGGTGAAAAGCCCGGAAGTTCGCGGCCCAGATGCCAGCGCCGAGCTTCGGTCCTTGCATCACTTGGCATGGCTGGCGCTTCATGGGCGTTACCTCATGGCAATCCGCGTCGGCCTCCATCACGTCACAGAGTATCGGTACGACCGCGAGGTCAATTTATCCCCCCATGTCGTCCGGCTGCGGCCCTGCGTGCATACCCGTACGCCGATCCATTCTTACTCCCTGGGCATCGAGCCGGCGAATCACTTCATCAACTGGCAGCAGGATCCTTTCGGGAATTGGAACGCCCGGATCGTCTTCCCGGAGAAAACCCGCAATTTGCGCATCGTGGTGGATTTGGTCGCGGACATGACCGTGATCAATCCCTTCGACTTCTTTCTGGAGGAGTATGCCGAGGAATTTCCCTTCGCCTATCCCGCCCATCTCAAGCACGAGCTCTCGCCCTACCTGAAAATCCGCGAGAGCGGTCCGCGCCTGATGGAATGGCTGGCCACCGTCCCGCGCGAGAAACGCCGCACGATCGATTTCCTCGTGGACGTGAATTTCAGGGCGCATCAGGCGGTCGGCTACGTGATCCGCCTGGAGCCGGGGGTGCAGAGCTGCGAGCAGACCTTCGAGCGCGGCACCGGCTCCTGCCGGGACTCCGCCTACCTGCTGGTGCAGGGGCTGCGCCATCTCGGGCTCGCGGCGCGCTTCGTTTCCGGCTACCTCGTGCAGTTGAAGCCGGATCAGGAGTCGCTCGACGGACCCTCCGGCCCAAAGGAGGACTTCACCGATCTCCACGCCTGGGCGGAGGTCTATGTGCCCGGCGCCGGGTGGATCGGCCTCGACCCGACATCCGGCCTGTTCGCCGGAGAGGGCCACATCCCGCTCTCCTGCACGCCGGAGCCGGCCAGCGCCGCCCCGGTGGTGGGGGCGGTGGACGACTGCAAGACGGAGTTCATCTGGGCAAACGAAGTCACCCGCGTCCACGAAGACCCCCGCGTCACCCGCCCCTATTCCGATACCGAGTGGGCCGCGATCGATGCGCTCGGAGAGAAAGTGGACGAGCGTCTGCAAGCGGGGGATGTCGCCCTCACCATGGGGGGCGAGCCGACCTTCGTTTCAATCGACGACATGGAG
>CAMPGU010000009.1 GCA_946885645.1 uncultured Haloferula sp. | reverse complement strand
ATGCTGCTCTCGCTCTTCCAGGCGGGCAATCACGCCGCGTGCATCGGGATCGCCGCGGATCTCCTGCCCAAGCTCGTCGAGGGCTCGCAGGATCACGACGCCTGCCTGCATGTCCTGGGGGCGAGTTTCCACCAATCCGGCCGTCTCGATGAGGCCCTGCCCCTGCTCGACCGGCACGCGGCCCTCTATCCGCAGAGCCGCTTCGCGCAGGCATCCCTGTACTTCCAAGCGGCCGGGCGCACCGGCCTGGAACAATGGGACGAGGGCGCAAGGCTGCTGGATGCCTTTGCCGCGAAATATCCGGACGCCGCAGCGAATCCCTACCTCCCGCTCGCTCTGCTGGACCGGGCCGCATGCCATGCCGCCAAGGCGGAGGATGCCGCGGCATTTGAGAAGATCGGCAGGCTGGAGAAGGAATTTCCCGGCGCGGCGGTGATCGGCCCGGCGCTCGGTCTCAAGGGCGATCTCCTGCTCAAGGCGGGCAAGCCGCGCGAAGCGGAGGCCTGCTACAAGCAATCGCTGGCGCAAGCGGAAGGGGCCGCCGACCGGGCGGTGGCGGCCGAAGCGATCTTCCGGCTGGTCTCCTTGCTCTCCGCGGGCGGAAAGGAACGCGCGAAGGAAGCGGCGGGCTACTGCGACCGCTTCTGGAAAGAGTGCGCGGAGGTCGCCTCCGTCCGCGCGAGGATCAGTCTCCTCCAGCCGTCGATCCTCGAGCAGGCCGGGCGTGGCGAGGAAGCTCTGGAGCGCCTGCGCGTTTCGATCACCGATGCGATCGCGAAGCCGGACGACTCTCTCGAGCCCTTGATCCGCGAGTATGCGCGCCTCTATGCGGCGAAGAACGGGATCGGCGCGCTCCACCAGCACTTCCGCGATTTTCCCGGCCTCCGCCCGGATGACAAGCCCACCCGCTGCCTGCTCAAGATCGCCGTGATCGGGGTGGTTCAGGACCAGCTCGGACAAGGAGACGAGGCCGCGAAGGCGAAGGCGGACGCCCTGATGAAGGAGCTGTTCCAAGAGATCAAAAGCGAGTTCGAGCCGAAGGATCTGCCGGTGGACGTGCTGGTCCGCACGGGCGACTTCCTGCGCTCGAAAACCTCCGCGCCGCGCCAGGCCTTGCCTTACTACGAGGAAGTGCTCGGCCGCGGGGACACGACCCTCCACTTCGCCGCGCTCCTGGGGAAGGCGAGCGTGCTGGCGGAGGGCAGCAAGGACGAACGTGAAGGTGCCATCAACGATCTGGAGGCCGTCTTCGCCGGGTCCCCGGAGGGATCGGTGAAGGAGGATGCCCTTTACTGGCTCGTCATGACGAAGATGAAGGCCGGCGATTTCGCGGGTGCCGGGGACAGCGCCGAACTCTACCTCGCCCACGATTCGGGCTTCCACCGCTACGTCCCGGAGGTCCGGGTGGCACTCGGCGGCTCTTATCAGGAACGAAACATGATTCCGGAAGCGCTCGCCGCCCACGAGCGCGTGTGGCGCGAGCACGAAGCCCTCCCGCGTGTCGCAAATCCAGCCATGCGCGCCTGGATGCAGCTTTCATGGGCCCGCCACGCGCCCGCCAAGGAGGGGGCGCGCAGCGACCGCCAGGCGGCTTACGAGGAAGGGCTCGCCTTTCTGGAGAGGACCCGGCCGCTCTATGAGAAGATGTCTTCCTCCGATCAGGAGATCTGGCTGGAGATCGAACAACTCGCCACCGGCTACGGCAGCTCTACCGACGTGAAACGGATTGCCGCCGCACCGGCCGGAGAGTGATCGAGCGGCTAGTCGAGGAACTTCCCGGGATTGAGAATCCCTTGTGGATCGAGCGCTTCTTTCAGCGCCTGATGCACGTCGAAGTTCACTTCTCCCAGCGCCTGGCGAATCCATGGTTTTTTCGCGAGGCCGACGCCGTGCTCGCCCGTGATGGCCCCGCCGTGATCGAGCACCCACGCGAAAAGCTGGTCCAGCGCCTCCTCCGCTTTCGCCCGGGTGGCGGGATCTTCGAAGCCGGCCACCATCAGGTTGGTGTGGATGTTTCCGTCGCCCGCATGCCCGAAGCAGGCGACGGGAATGCCGGTATCCTCCTCCAGCCGCCGCGCGAACTCCACCAGATCGACAAGCTTCGATCTCGGCACCACGATATCTTCGTTCAGCTTGGTAAGGCCGGTATCACGCAGCGAATAAGAAAACTCCCGCCGGAGCTGCCAGATTTCCTCGCACGCCGCCTCGTCGGCCGCGAGATCCACCCGCAGGGCTCCGAGTTTCCGCAGCAAGGCATCGATCTCCTTGATCTCGCTCTCCACCGCCGCGGGACGCCCGTCGATCTCGACGATCAGGTGGGCCTCGCCTGCCGGGAGCTTGTCGGTGCCCAGGCGCTTCCGCGCGGCCGCCAGCGTGAAGCTATCGGTGATTTCGAGGGCGGAAGGAAGATGGCCGTGATTAAGGATTTCCTGTACCGCTTCGGCCGCCGCGGGGAAGCCGGCGAAGACCGCCGCGAGCATCGCCCGCGCCGGAGGCTTCGGGATCAAACGCAGGGTGATCTCCGTCACCACGCCGAGCATGCCTTCCGAACCGGTGAAGAGCCCGCACAGGTCGAAGCCGGTCTTGTTCTTGTGCACCCGGCCTCCGCAGCGCATCACGCGGCCGTCGGCCAGCACGACTTCCAGGCCGAGGACATAGCTACGGGTGACGCCGTACTTCAGGCAACGGGGGCCGCCGGCATTCGTGGCGATATTGCCGCCGATCGAGCACTCCTTCAGCGAAGCCGGATCCGGCGGGTAATCCCAGCCGAGCGCGCGAGCCGCTTTTTGCAGCTCCACCGTGATGACCCCCGGCTGCACCACCGCCACGCCGTCCGCGGGGTTCACCTCCAGGATCTTCTTCATCCGCGCCACCGAAAGGACGATCCCGCCCTCCACCGGCACGCAGCCGCCGACATAACCGATGCCCGCCCCGCGGGTAGTGACCGGTACGCCCCGCCCGCTGGCGAAGCGCAGCGTCTTGGAAACATCCTGGGCCGACTCCGCGAAGACCACGATGTCCGGCAACTCGCGCGCGTACCACTTGTCCGCCGCATGGCTCTCCAGATCCGCCGGACGCACGGAAACCTTCCCCGGTCCCAGCAGGGCTGACAGCTCGACCGCCATCTCGTCGATCGGGATCAAGGCCGCTTCCCCCGCCGGAGGTGCTTGCGCCGCCGGAGAACGTTCCAAGGGCGCATCGAGATCCTCGAAGATCTCCTCCTCGGCGGCATCCGCGCTGGAAAACTTGCTCGTCCTCACGGAGTCCGTCCGGACGATCCACGACGATCTTTTGGGTGGCAGGAACACGCCGGGACCATCCATCTGCGGGGAATGCGGGTCAAACCAGATATGCCGGAGCCCCTCTTCAAGGAGCGTCTTCCTCAAGAAGCCTTTCCCTCAAGGAGCCTTTCCCTTAAGGAGCCTTTCCTTCAAGGAGCGCCGGCGTCCCGCCGGTGATTGCATCGGCCCCGCCGTCTCCCGTGATAGAGGAAAGAACACCGGCGGGACGCCGGCGCTCCTTGAGGAAGGCGCTCCTTGAGAGAATTTCAGTCGATCTCTGCCGCCGTCCATGGCGTTTGCCGTGTTTTCGTGGCTGTCCGGATCTCTGAAACGGCGGCGGCATTCACCGGCGCGGCATCGGTCGACCAAGCGTGCCGCACGAAGGTCAGGACGTCGGCGATTTCGGCATCGGTCAGCCCGACAACCGGCGGCATCAGGGAATTCACGGTAGGCTTACCGGGCACTTCCACCGGTCCGCTCATGCCGTGGAGGACGATCTTTATCAAAGCTTCGGGTTTCCCGGCCACGCGGGCGTTGCCGTCGAGAGGCGGGAAGGCACCGTCCACACCGGTGCCGCCGCGCTGGTGGCAGGCCGCGCAGGTGCGGTCGTAGATCGCCTCCCCGCGCGCGAGCCGTGCCGCGCGCGGGTTGTGCTTCTTCTTTACCTGCCGATCTTCCACGGCCCTCCGGAGGGCTTCCCCCAGAGGGGTGCCATCCTTCTCCAGGAGCGCGAGGATCTGCGGGGAACGGCTTTCGGCGAAAGCCCGGATTGCCGCAGGGTAGATGCGCTCCTTCAGCACCGAGGGATCGGGCGGGGTTTCCAGCGATGCGAGGAGAAAGCCGGTGGAGTGCCGGGCCGCGGCGGCGGCGAAGCAGCGGTCCAGCACCTCCCCGCGGCGCAGGTGCTGCTGCTTGCGGTGCCAATCGCGCAGCTTGCGACCCAGAGCCTCCTCCGCGGGCATGCGGGCGGCCAGCAGCAGCCACTCCCGGATCACGAATGGATCCGTTTCCGCGAGCGGATCGAAGCCGCACTTTTGCTCCGCCGGCCAAAGGGCAAGTGCGGTACGCCGCAGCGCGGGCGAAGGATGGGCGAGCATGTCCGAAAGGAACGGGCCACCTTCGGCAGGATCGCGCCCGAAGTAGCCGAGCCCGGCGAGCGAGTAGAGCGCGTGGATGCCGCCATCACCCCGCGCCGCCTCCTTGAGCGCGGAAACGAGATCGTCTTTCCCCCGCTCGATGATCAGCCGCTGCGCATGCAGGCGCACGGTCAGCGAGGGGTGCTCCAGGCCCTTCAGCAGCCCCTCCGGATCGGCAGGATCGAGCGCCGTATCGCCATGTAGCCGCGAACCCCGCGGGAAGACCCGGTAGATGCGTCCCATCGGCTTTTCACGCAAAGGGGTGAGATAGGCGGAGCCGGCGCCGCGCTCGACTTTCGTCTGCTCGAAAGGCGCGCCGGGCCGCAGATGCTGGACGATGATATTGTACCAATCCGAGATCCACACCGCGCCGTCCGGCCCCGTCTCCGCGGCCACCGGGGCGGACCAGGCATCGGAGCTGGCGTAGAGATTTTCGCCCGCGAATTCCGCGATGAAATCCGCGTTGTCCGTGCGCAGGCGGCCGGTGGAAACGAGATGGCCGGTCGGCTCGCAGACGAAGGCGCTGCGATTCCGCCAGCTTTCCGGAAAGGCCCGGGCGGTGTAGAGACCGTGGCCCGCCGCGGCCGTGTAGTGCCGCGACTTTGCCCGGATACGTCCATCACCGAGGACTTCCACCGGGGGATCCCACCCGTCCGAGCCCTGCACATCGAGCGTGATCGGGAAGATCCGCGTACCCCGGTCCGACCGGTGCACCGGCCCGCCATCGCCGACGACTTGCCAGCTCGGTTGGCGATTCGCGGTCGAGCCGAGGACATCGAATTGCTCGGTGAAGCCGAGGCCCCAGGTGTTGTTCGAGGTTTTCCCGACGAACTCCAACTGCGAGCCATCCGGCAGGAAACGGAAGACGCCGGTGTCGAACTTCACCGTACGGCCGCCCACGGTGCCCTCGAAGCCCGCGTAGCCGACCGTGCCGTAGATCCAGCCGTCGAAGCCGTAGCGGAGATTCGAGACACCCGCGTGGGTGTCGTGCATCTTGAAGCCCTCGAAGAGCACCTTCCGCTCGTCCGCCCTGTCATCGCCGTCCGTATCTGTTAGGAAAAGCATGCGCGGGCCGTCGCTGACGATCACGCCGCCCTTCACATGCACCGCGGAGGTCGCCAGCGAGAGACCGGTGGCAAAGACCGTGAACTTGTCCGCCCTGCCATCGCCATCCGTATCCTCGCAGATCTTCAGGCGGTCCCGGCCCCTGTCGCCGGTCGTGAGGCCGTTCGGATAGTCGAGCGTTTCCACCACCCACAGGCGCCCCTTGTGGTCCCAGGTGATCGCGATCGGGTGCTCGATGTCCGGTTCCGCGGCGAAGAGGGAGAGCTCGAAACCGGCGGGGACCTGCGCGCGCTTCATCGAGTCCTCCGGCGAAAGCGGCTGCTGGACCTTGGGCACCGGCAGCTTCGTCTCGTAGCGGCCGGGCAGCATCGGCACCTTGTATTCCAGCTCGGGCAGATCGATCAGCGACACGTTCTCCCCTGCCGCCCAGCGGAGGCCCCGCTCCAGCAGCTCGTGGAAGCCTTCCTGGATCCAGCAGCGCTCGTCGTGGCCGTGGGCGGTGTAGAAGACCCGCCCTTTCCCCTGCGTACGCACCCAGGTCCACGGCTCTTCGCCGTTCCGCTGGAGCACGGTGATGTCCTTTGACAGGCGGTGATGACGGTAAGTCTCGTCCCAGGTCTCAAAGGGCTGGTACCCTTTCATCGCCGGGTGCTCCGGCTCCACCACGCGGGCGGTAAAGGTGCCCTCCCCGTGACCTTCGATCTGGCCGCCGACCAAATCCACATAGGCGTCCGTCTTCTTGAAGCAGGCCGACCCGCAATGCACCGGCACGAGCCCCCCGCCCTGCTCGACGAAGCCCTTCAGGGCAGCCATCTGTGCCGTGGTGATCTCCTGATGATTCGCGTAAACCAGGAGCAGGTCGTACTTTGCCAGATTCTCCGGCGTCAGCGCGGCCATGCTCTTTTCGTAGCTGAGATTGATGCCCCGGTTTCCGCTGACCTCCTTGAAGATCCGGTAACGCTCCAGGGGGTGGTGGTAGGCATCATCCCCGAAGAAAAGCACCTCCAGCCGCCGGGGCTCGCGCCTGGTTCCCTGCTGGGCCAAAACTGCGAGCGCTCCGAGCAACAGGAGCGGGAGAATCAGGCGGAAAAGGCGCATGCAATTAGCCGATACGCGTTTTACCCGCCAAATCCCACGGTTTTTTCGCGGTGGCCGGTTAGAGGCGCAGCAGCAGCCGTAGCGGGCTTTTTCCCCTCGACAGCGGTGGGTCCCGGCGACAATTTCGCGGCGTGACGACGAATCTCCGCGGGCTTCTTGAGCTGCGGCCGCTCCTTCTAGGGCTGGCCACCCGCTGAGCATTTTCTTTTCCTACCGCCGTCTCCGGACCGCCGCATTTTTCCGCGGCACCTTTCCCGTCTGTTTTCCAATTTCTCATTTCTATACCCGTGAATTCCGCCTCGATTTCCAAATACCGGCCCTTTCCGCCGGTGCATCTGCCCGACCGCACCTGGCCGGACCAAACCATCACAAGCGCCCCGATCTGGTGCTCGGTCGATCTCCGCGATGGCAACCAAGCCCTCCCTCAGCCGATGTCGGTGGAAGAGAAACTCGAGTTCTTCGACCTGCTCTGCCGGGTTGGCTTCAAGCAGATCGAGGTGGGTTTCCCCTCGGCCGCGGACACGGAGTTCAATTTCCTGCGCCGCCTCATCGATGAGAACCGCATCCCGGACGATGTGATCATCCAGGTGCTGGTTCAGACCCGCGAGCACCTGATCCGCCGCACTTTCGAAGCGATCGACGGCGCGAAGCGGGCGATCGTGCACATCTACAACTCCACCTCGCCGCTCCAGCGCCGCGTAACCTTCGGCGACGCGACGCGCGAGCAGATCCGCGACCTCGCCATCGAAGGTGCGAAGCTGGTGAAGGAACTGGTGCCGACGATTCCGAACACGGAAGTCATCCTGCAGTATTCGCCCGAATCCTTTTCTGATACCGAACTCGATTTCGCGCTGGAATGCTGCAACGGGGTCATCGACGTCTGGCAGCCGACGCGGGAGAAGAAGATGATCATCAATCTGCCCGATACGGTGCAGTGGACAACGCCGAACATCCACGCGGACATGATCGAGTGGATGTGCCGTCACCTGGACCGGCGGGATTCCCTCATCGTCTCCCTGCACACGCACAACGACCGGGGCACCGGAACCGCCGCCACCGAACTGGGCCTGATGGCCGGCGCGGACCGCGTGGAGGGCACGCTCTTCGGCAACGGCGAGCGCACCGGCAATCTGGACATCGTGAACGTGGCGCTGAACATGAACAGCCACGGCATTCCGACCGGCCTCGATTTCTCCGACCTGCCCGCCCTGCGCGCCGTCTATGAACGGGTGACGCGCATGACCGTGGGCGAGCGCCACCCCTATGCAGGGGAGCTCGTTTTCACGGCCTTTTCCGGCTCTCACCAGGACGCCATCAAGAAGGGGCTGGACCGGCGGGCAAAGGAAACGAAGGCGAATCCCGAGATTCCTTGGGGCGTGCCCTATCTCACGATCGACCCGCAGGACATCGGGCGCTCCTACGAGGCGATCATCCGGATCAACTCGCAGTCCGGCAAGGGCGGCATCGCCTACATCCTGGACCGCGAGCACGGCCTCGATCTGCCGAAGACCATGCACCCGCAGGTCGGCAAACGCATCTACGATCTGGCGGACGAGCTCGGCCGGGAACTGACCGCGGACGAGATCCGCGATGCTTTCCACCGGCTTTTCGCGAATCTGGAACTGCCGCTGGCCGTGAAGGACTACGAGCTGGTGCACCACACGACCGAGCGCGGCCAAGTGGCGTGCACCGCCACCATCGTCCTGCACGGCGAGGAAAAACAGATCCGCGGCACGGGGAACGGGCCGATCAATTCCTTCGTCCACGCGATGGAGAGCATCGGCCTGAAGGACTTCAAGCTGACGGACTACCGCTCCCATGCCGTGCGCGGCGGGTCGGACGCGAACGCCGCCGCTTACGTCCAGGTCCAGCATGAAGACGGCCGCATCCTCTGGGGCTGCGGCATCGATCCCTCCATCGAGATGGCCGGTCTCAAAGCGCTCGTAACCGCTTGGAACCTCCTGCGGGCCTGAGTCCCGAAACCTCTAGCCGGGTGCGGCCGATGTCGCGCCCGGCATGTTCAGGCCGCGGCTGAAAAAATCCGGGAAAACCCGTTGCGCGGATCCGAATCAAGGCGATCAGTGATTCCAGAGCCGGACGAACTCGAATCCATCAAACCGTGAAGTCTGTCGAAGATCAGCGGTGATTCGGAAATCGCCCGGCTCGCTTCTTTTTCCAGCGCCCGTTCCGGATCCCCGGAACGGGCGTTTTGGTTTCACCAGCCGAGCATTTGCCCGCCAGCGTTCTAAAATGTGAAAATATCGGTTGCACGGATCCAAATCGGGACGACGGGTTATCCCAGAGCCGGACGAAGCCGAATCCATCAAATCGTGAAGTCTGTTGAGGACCAGCGGTGATTCGGAAAATCGCCCGGCTCGCTTTTTTCCCAAGGCCCGCCCCGGACTTCCGGACGGGCTTTTTTGTTTCTCCAAGCCCCGGCATTTGACCCGCCCCGCCGCCGGGCGTACCGGTTAGCTTGGATTTGTGGAAAATTAACCGCCGGTGTCCTGCCGGCCAATGGAAGGAGGGTATTCCGATGCTAGCGAAATCACTCAGAAACTACCTCGACCAATGGAAGGTGAAGTACATCACCATCACCCATTCGCGCGCATATACCGCCACCGAGGTGGCGCAATCGGCCCACATCCCGGGAAGCATGCTGGCGAAGACCGTGATGGTCGTGATCGATGGAGCCATGGCCATGGCCGTGCTCCCGGCAAATCACCGGGTGCGGCTGGATGACCTGCGCGAGCTGGCCCACACCGACGACGTGCGCTTGGCGCAGGAAGACGAGTTCAAGGGCTATTTCCCGGATTGCGAAGCCGGGGCGATGCCGCCCTTCGGCAACCTCTACGACATGTCCGTGTATGTTTCTCCCGATCTGGCGGACGAAGGGGAAATCGCCTTCAACGCCGGCTCCCACACCGAAGTCATCAAAATGGCTTGGGCCGACTACAACCGCCTGGTGAGGCCGCGCGTGGCGAAATTCACCATCTGAGGAAATCCTTTCACCGTCCCGCCCGCGATGCCCTGACGTCCTGCAGGATGATCTGGAGGGTCGTGCGGCCGCGGAAGCAATTGCGGTCGATGGTGAAGGCGATGTCCCACGGCGGGTCAGGCAGGGCGACCTCCCCGCCGCCGAAGAAAACCGCATCCTGCTCGTGGTAGCCTTGGCGGAGATTCAGGCGCAGGTGCTGGTTTTTCATGTGCACCGGCGGACGGCTCAGATGGACGCCGCGGGCCATGAAAATCGGCTGCGGGTTGCCATTGCCGAAAGGCTGGAGCAGCTCGTAGTCCGCGAGGAATTCCAGCGAAAGCTGGTCGAAGGTGATTTCCGCATCCACCCGCAACTTCGGCTGGCGCTGCTCGGGAATGGTGTTCCGGAGAACGTACTCCGCGAAATCGACGCGGAAGGCATCCATGCGGTCCTCCACGATGGAGAGACCGGCCGCCATGTCATGACCGCCGCCCGCCAGCAGATGGCCGCGACAGGCTTGGATGGCTTGGACCAGCGAGACGCCCTCGATGCTGCGCCCGCTCCCCTTTCCGACGCCCTCGGCATCGATGGCGACGACGAAGGTCGGCTTGTGGAACTGCCGCATCAGGCGGGAAGCCACGATGCCCACGACCCCGGGGTGCCAGGCCCGCGAGCCGAGCACGATCACCGGATCCCGCACCGGATCGAAGGAGCTGGAAAGCATTTCCATGGCTTCCCGGCGGATCTGGTTTTCGTGGGTTTGGCGGCGCTTGTTGTAGTCATCCAGCTTCTCCGCGAGACTGCGGGCAAGGCGTTTGCAATCGGTCAACAGGGTGGCCAGCGCGTCTTCGGGCATGTCCATGCGCCCGGCGGCATTCAGGCGGGGCCCGATCCGGAAGCCAACGTCCATGGAGGTCGCCTTGCCATTCATGCCGGAAACTTCCTGGAGCGCCTGCAAGCCGGGATTCAGCGTCAGCGGCAGGCGCTTGAGGCCGTGGCGCACGAGGATGCGGTTTTCCCCGATCATCGGCACGATGTCCGCGATGGTGGCCACCGCCACGAGCTCCAGCAATTCCTTGAGATCGAAGCCCGGTGCGGGCCGCTCCTTCACCATCGCGTGGGCCAGCTTGAAACATACCCCGGCAGCACAGAGATAGGTAGGGCCGCCGCCGAACTTCGGATTCACCAGCGCGTTGACGTCAGGCCTGCCCCGCGGGCTAGGCTCATGGTGATCCACCACGATCACATCGACCCCGTCCGCGCGGAGGGCCGCGATTTCATCGACGGAGACGGTACCGCAATCGACGGCGATCAGCAGGTCGGGCTTCGGGCCCTCCTGCATGCAGCGCTCGAGGGCGGCGATGCTGAGGCCGTAGCCTTCATTGCTACGGCGGGGGATGAAGTGGCGCGGCTCCAGGCCGTAGGCATGCAGCAGGCGCCGCATGACGGCAATGGAAGTCACCCCGTCCACGTCGTAGTCCCCGTAAAGGCAGACCTTCTCGCGGCGGTCGATGGCCTCCAGGATCCGGGCCACGGCGGCGTGCATCTCGGCGATCTCGAAGGGGTCGCTCAGATCACGCAGCTTCGGCCGCAGGAATGCCTCCAGATCGTCCCCGCCCGGCAGGCCGCGCTGGCGGAGGAGATGTTCCAGGATCGCGGGAAAGGCGTGGCCCCGACCGTTTCCATTCGTGTGGAAAGGGTCGCCCTGGAGGATCCAGTCGGCGGGAGGAGCGCGCATCTCGGTAGCGCAGGATAGGCAGCGTTCCACGTGCCACTCAAGCCCGTAACGCTTTCAGTCGAACAAGGTTGGGAGTCCGGGCTCCGCCAGATGGACAAAAGCAAGCTGCACGTAGTGCGGCGCGTTGCGGTAGGGGCAAAGCGGGGGAAGCTCGCCGGGCGGGAAATAGGCGGCCCCGTCGGTTTCGTGGGAAATTGCAAGGGCTCCGCCTACAGGCCGGCAGAGGAAGACGAGCTTGTACACATGCTCCGGCTGCCGCGGGTGGCCCTGCTTGTCCTTGTCCCAGCAGGCGATCAGCTTCAGCACTTCGACCTCGATCCCGGCCTCCTCCCGCACCTCGCGGGCGGCGTTTTCCGCCGGGCTGGCGTTCAGATCGGCCCAGCCGCCCGGGAGCGCCCAGGTGCCGGTGCCCGCCTCCCGCACGAGCAGGATCTTCCCGTCCTCGATCACCGCGGCGCGGATATCCACCTTCGGCGTGGCGTAGCCGAATTCCACCGGCCAGCAGAACTCGCGGTCTTCCGCAGCCAGCAGTTCGGAGGCGATTTCGTGGAGACGCCGGTAGCGTTCCAGATCGTAGGAGCCCGTGGAGTAGCGCAGGCCCGCCTCGGCCATCGACTTCAGTTCACGGCTGACGGACAGGAGATCGCGCGGCATCGGGGAAATGAGGAACGCCGGATTTCGAAATGTCGAACGCCTTGTTGGAAGAAGGAGAATGCTCTCGGAAAGTGGCCGGTCCTCATTCCGCCACGAAACTTCCGTTTCCCATTTCCGCACTTGTGCCCTAGGAAACCGCGCATGAATCCCTTCCTCGCCGGTAATTTCCACGTGAAATGGTCCACCCTCGTCCCCGAGGCGGTGGAGCCCGATATCCGGAAGGCGCTGGAGATCGCGGCGACCAATCTGGAGGCGATCCGGCGGGTCCGCCCGGAGGAGGCCACCTATTCGAATACCTATGGTGCCTTGGAGCACGCCACCGAGCAATTGGACCGCGGCTGGGGCCTGCTGCAGCACCTCGACTCCGTTTGCGACGAGCCGGCCCAGCGCGCGGCCCTGAACGCGATGCTGCCGGAAGTGTCCGATTTCTACGCGTCGATTCCGCTCAACGAGGAGCTCTGGAAGATCTTGAAGGCTTTCGGCACCTCCGGGGCAGTGGCCGGACTGGATCCGGTGCGCCGCCGCTTCGTGGAGGAGACGATGCACGAGTTCGCCCAATCCGGGGCCGATCTGCCGCCGGACCGGAAGGCCCGCATCGCTGCGATCGAGGCGGAGCTTTCAAAGCTCACGAAGCAATACTCGGAGAACGTCTTGGACTCCACCAACGCTTGGGAACTGGTGATCCGGGACGAGGCGAAGCTGGCGGGCCTGCCCGCCTCCGCGAAAGCCGCCGCGCTGGCAAACGCGAAGGCGAAAAACCTGGCGACCGACGAGGCTCCCGCGTGGCGCTTCACGCTCCAGATGCCGTCGATGTTTCCGGTGATGCAGCACCTCGACGACGACGCGATCCGGCACCAGGTGTGGAAGGCTTCGGTCGGCGTAGCGGGCAGCGGCGAGCACGACAACACCGCGCTGGTCTGGCAGATCCTGGCGCTGCGCAATGAAAAGGCCGCCATCCTGGGCCACGGACACTTCGCCGACCTGACCCTGCAACGCCGCATGGCGCGCGACGGGCAGACGGCGCTGCGATTCGTGGAAGACCTCCACGACCGGGTGGAGCCCGCCCTGCGCTCGGAATACCGCGCCCTCTGCGACTACAAGGCCGCCAAGACCGGCGAAGCCGTGGACGGCTTGCAACCTTGGGAATTCGCCTACTGGGCGGAGAAGCGCCGTCAGGAGGAATACGATCTGGATGACGAGCTGCTGCGCCCGTATTTCCCCGTGGACCGGGTGATGGCGGGAATGTTCGAGCTGTGCTCGCGGCTCTTCGGGATTTCGATTTCGCCGCGCCCGGCTGTCTTCCACGAACGCGGCAAGCGCCCCGCGGACGCCCCGGCGGATGAAATCGAGGTCTGGCACCCGGAGGTGCAATTCTACGACCTGAAGGATACCGCCACCGGCGCTCACCTCGGCTCCTTCTATGCCGACTGGCACCCGCGCGAATCGAAACGCGGCGGCGCCTGGATGAACAGCCTGCACACCGGCCACCCGGGCGGCGAGGGCACGGCCCGCGATCCCCACCTGGGTCTCATCACCGGCAACATGACCCCGCCGGTGGACGGCAAGCCCGCCCTGCTGACCCACGGCGAGGTGGAGACGATTTTCCACGAGTTCGGCCACCTCTTGCACGGCCTGCTGAGCGAGGTGCCGGTGCGCGCGCTGGCCGGGACGAATGTGCCGTGGGATTTCGTCGAGCTGCCCTCGCAGATCATGGAAAATTTCTGCTGGGACCGGCAATCGCTGGATTTCTTCGCCCGGCACCACGAGACCGGCGAGCCGATCCCGGAGGATCTTTTCAAGCGGATGATCGCCGCGAGGAACTACATGAGCGCCACCGCCTTCATGCGGCAGCTCGCCTTCGGCAAGCTGGACCTGGAGCTGCACATCCATCTGGACCGCTACGCCGGCCGCGATCTCGACACGGTGGACCGCGAGATCCTGGCCAGCTACCGCGTGCCGATGAAGACGGACGCGCCCAGCATGGCCCGGCGCTTCGGCCACCTTTTCAGCGCGCCCACGGGATATGCCGCGGGCTACTACTCCTACAACTGGGCGGAGGTACTGGACGCGGACGCCTTCACCCGTTTCCAGGAAAACGGGGTGATCGATCCGGCGACCGGCGCGGCCTTCCGGGAGCACATCCTCTCGAAGGGAAATTCGGCACCGGTGGATGAGCTTTATCGCCGCTTCATGGGCCGGGAGGCCGCGCTGGAGCCGCTGCTGATCCGCTCCGGGCTGGCAGGGGAGGCCATCCTGCTCGCGGGTGGCGCAAGGGACACCGCCCCGGCCTGAAGCAGCCGGGGCAGCTTCCGCGATTGCCTTTTCCCCCGGCAATCGCCAATCCCCCTCTCCGCAACATGGCGCGCACCGGCATCCTCTTCCTCGTCTCCGGGCCTTCGGGCTCGGGGAAATCCACGCTCTGCCGCCGGCTCGCCGAAGAAGGCGAGGCCCAGTTCTCCGTCTCCTGCACCACCCGCAAGCCGCGGCCGGGGGAAGAACACGGCCGCGAATACTACTTCCTGAGCGCGGAGGAAATGATCCGCCGGGAGGAAGCCGGAGATTTCCTGGAGCACGCGCTCGTGCACGGGAACCACTACGGCACCCTGCGCAGCGAGGTGACCGGGCGTCTCTCCGCGGGAATCGACGTGGTAATGGACATCGACGTTCAGGGAGCGGCTCTCGTGCGCTCCTGCGAGGATCCCGCGATCCGCCTGGCTCTCGTGGATCTCTTCGTGATGCCTCAGGACGAGGCGGAACTGGCCAAGCGCCTGAACGGCCGCGGCACCGACAGCGCCGAAGTCATCGAGTTGCGGCTGCGCAATGCCATCGACGAAATGCGGCATTGGCCGGAGTACCGCTACCGCCTGCTTTCCGCGACGCACGAGGAGGATTACGCGAAATTCAAGGCGCTGCTGATCGGGGAGAGGTTGAGGGTGGCGAGATTGAAGGTGTAGCGGCAGCCGGTTCCGGGACGACCTTGCCACATCCGCTTGGACAATCCGGATTCGCGGCTAAGACTCCCGGCGTGAACATCGTCCTCGGCATCACCGGCTCGATCGCGGCTTACAAGGCGGCGGACCTCGCTTCGCAACTGGTGAAGGCCGGTCACACGGTGCACGCGGTGATGACCCGCGCGGCGACGGAATTCATCACGCCGCTGACCCTGCAGGTGCTGACGCGGAATCCCGTGCTGGTGACGCTGGAGGATGAAAAACAGAGCTGGAAGCCGGGGCACATCGAGCTGGCGGACAACGCGGAGCTTTTTCTGGTGGCTCCCGCGAGCGCGGACGTGATCGGAAATTTCGCCAACGGGCTCGCGCCGGACCCGCTGTCGTCGATCTATCTCGCCCTGCCCCGCAGCACCCGCGTGGTGATCGCTCCGGCGATGAACGGGAAGATGTGGCTTCACCCGGCGGTTCAAAGGAATGTCGCGCGCTTACGGGAAGATGGCTGCCGCTTCATCGGCCCGGCGGAGGGCGATCTGGCGTGTGGCTACCAAGGCGTCGGCCGGATGGCACCGGTGGAGGAGATTCTCGCCGGGCTGGGAATCTAGCTCCCCGGCACCCGGCGCACCCACATGTGTCGGGAAGTCGATAAAAATACATGCGGTCGGGCCCGGTGGGACGCCGACCGGCACCCGGGGTGTATGACATCTTCAGCCCTTGGGAATGTCCGCATGCCTCGCGCGCTGTCGGAATCGTGCGCCCTGCAGACCCACTTCCGGCTAGACTCAAACGCGTTTCACCTTTAGAGGAAGGATGCTGGAAGTCTGAAAAACCCAAAGGACGAGCAGCACCCGGCGAGCCGTGCCGCAACAAGGGGCGGCATGGATAAAATCCCGGGCTTGTTCAACAAAATCCAAGACCCACAGACGCACGCAGCCACCTTCCCCAAGGCCGCTCCCAGCCGGAGTCTCTACCGGCCCGGCCCTGATGTGACCTCCCCGTTCCCGGGGCTTCAAGCCCGCAGCGGGCGGCTTTCCGGCGATTCCGGAACGCCCGCCGCGCCCAAGGTATTGTCGCGCCCGCGACGGGGGATCGGAAGAGCTGCGAACGCTCTTATCCGAAAAAATCCCCATGATCCGAAACATCATCGTTCTCGGTGCCGGCAGTGCCGGCCTGATCGCCGCCCTCTCCTTCAGGCGCAAGATTCCCGGCGTACACGTGCGGGTGGTGCGCAGCCCCGAACTGGGAGTCATCGGCGTGGGAGAAGGCACCACGCCGAATTTCCCGCGGCACATCTTCGAGTACCTCGGCATTTCCCGGAAACGCTTCTACGAGCTGGCGGAGCCCACGTGGAAGCTGGGCATCCGCTTCGAGTGGGGCCCGCGGGGCCGTTTCGACTACACCTTCGCCCCGCAGCTCGATTCACAATGGTCGGACCTCCCGCGGCCGAACGGCTTCTACTGCGACGAGGAGTTCTCCTGCGTGGATCCCGCTGCGGCTTTGATGCGCCAGGACAAGGCCTTCCCCCGTCAGCCGAACGGCGCGCCCGACGTCCAGCCCTGGCACGCCTTCCACATCGAGAACCACAAGTTCGTGAACATGCTGGAAGTGGTCGCCCGCGAGGCGGGGGTGGAATTCACCGACGGCAAGGTGACGGGCGCGGACCGCGACGCGCGCGGCGTCACCGCGATCCATCTGGAGGACGGGCGGCGGCTGGAGGCCGACTTTTTCGTGGATGCCAGCGGGTTCCGCAGCGAACTGCTGGGCAAGAAGCTGGAAGAGCCCTTCGAGGATTTCGGGAAGACCCTCTTCTGCGACCGCGCGGTCATCGGCGGATGGGAGCGGACGGATGAGCCGATCCTGCCCTACACGACGGCGGAGCAGATGGACGCGGGATGGTGCTGGCGGATCGACCACGAACACCACATCAACCGCGGCTACGTTTACAGCTCGCAGGCGATCTCCGACGACGACGCGGCGGCGGAGTACAAGCGCAAGAACCCGAAGGCGCCGGAAGCGCCGCGGGTGGTGAAATTCCGCAGCGGCGCCTATCGGCGGATGTGGGTGGACAACGTGGTGGCGATCGGCAACGCCGGGGGCTTCGTGGAGCCGCTGGAGGCCACGGCGCTGATGATCGTCTGCGCCCATTGCCAGACGATGGTCGATTTCCTGCTCCACTGCGAAATGGAGCCGACCCCTGGCATGCGGGATCTCTACAACGAGCTCACCCGCGCCACGTGGAACGACATCCGGGACTTCCTGGGCCTGCACTACAAGCTGAACACGGCGATGGACACGCCCTTCTGGCGGCATTGCCAAGCGGATACGGATCTGTCCGGAATCGCACCGCTGCTGGATTTCTACGAGGAAAACGGGCCTACGGGCTTCTGCCGCTACCGCCTGCCCTCCACCCAGAACGACTTCGGGATCGAGGGCTATTTCGTGATGCTGGTGGGAAACCGGGCCCCCTACCGCAAACGGCACCGGGCGACCCCCGAGGAAAAGGCCATCTGGGAGCGGCACCGCGCGGAGCACATCGCCCTCGCCCGCCGGGGGATCGACGTGAGGGAGGCCTTGGCCTACGTGCGCCACCCGGGCTGGCAGTGGCATGCGGATGCGGTGGCGAAAACGGCCCCGGCTCCCCGACCCGCATTCGCCTGAGGGCCCGGACGGCCCCCCGTGGAACAAGATTTGTATAACAAATCTTAGAAAGCTCCTTCGGCTCAAGGATGATTTAAAATTCATAATCAGGGAGCCGTTAATTCTTCGTCATAAAACTCAAACGCGGTTGTTTTTCCAAAAAACAAGATCTACATATGAAACCCCTAGACGTGAGAGCCTCCTTTCCGTCTGGGAAACCCGAACCCCGACCCAAACCCAGCGCCGGACATTCCGCCCGGCGCGTTTCGCGGCAGCCGTCCATCCCAAGGGCGACTTCCGGCCATGACCCCGGCCCCGCGATTTCCCGTTAAACGACCCAAGATTAACCCCGATGAAAAAATCGACCCGTCAACCCATCACGCGTGCCTCCCTGATGGCCACCGCCACCTCCCGGAACGCCCGCTGGATCGCCTGTCTCCTCGCCGGCACCACCGTCCTCGGAACCACCGCGCTCGCGGTGGACAACCTCTGGACCGGTGCCGTGGATAACAATTGGAACAACGCCGGCAACTGGAGCCTGGGCCGCGTGCCCGCGTTCCCCAATGGCCAACCTTCCGGCGACAATTTCGACGACGCCTTCATAAACACCCTGAACAATTTCCCCGTGGTGACGGCGAGCCCCTCCGCCAACCCCCGGGACATCATCGTGGGCGGTGCCGGCGGCACGGGCCGCGTCGATCAGCTCGCGGGCACCGTGGCAGGCGGCGGTGGCGGCAACTGGTCCTTCATCGGCCGCGAGGGCGGCACCGGAACTTACAACCTGGCGAACACCGCCGCCGCGGGCGGCGCCCTCACCGGCTTCGGAACCGGCTCCGGCAGCCTCAATATCACCGGCCGCCTCTATGTCGGCGGCAACCAGAATCCGGGCGGCGGCAACGGGACTCTCAACATCAACACCACCGGCACCGTGAACACCGGCTCCGACCTGGGGGTCGGCTCCAGCGGCGGCACCGGCGTGGTGCGGATGGATGCCGGCACCATGACCACCGGCGGCTGGACCTTCATCGGCAAGCAGGAGGAAGGCGAGACCGCGGAAGGCGGGGGGAATGGAACGCTGAGCCTCAGTGGCGGCACGATCACCCATACCGGTTCGCGCGCTTTCGTGGGCCTCGGCGCAACGACGGGCACCGTTAATATCAGCGGCGGCACCTTCAACAACACCGGCGGCGGCGGCGACGCCTTCTTCGCGGTAGGGGTGAGAAACATCGCGGAAGGTCTCCCGGTCTCCACCTTGAACATGACGGGAGGGACCCTGGGTGTCACCCGCCTGCTCAGCATCGGCGGCGTGGAGCCGGCGGGCGGCAACGGCAACGCGCACTACGTCGGCTCGGGCACGGGCACGATGACAGTCAACGGGGCATCCGCGGTGGTGAACGTGGCGGGCGAGCTGTGGGCCGGACAAGGAGCGGGCAGCACCGGGGTGATCACCTTGGACGCCGGAACCATCAACGTGGAAAACTGGGTGGCCATCGGCCGCGGCAGCGGCACGGGCACCCTGAACGTCAACGGCGGCACGCTCAACAAAACCCCGACCAGCGGCGGCAACTTCATCGTGGGTGCCAGCGGTCCGGGAACGATGACCCAGACGGGCGGTCTGGTGAACGTCCAAAACGGCGTCACTTGGTTCGGCGAGAGCGATGCCGCGACCGTGACCCTCAATGGCGGCGAATTCCGCGCCAAACAGGTCGTGCCGGCCCAGAACGCCAGCTCGACCGCCACCGTGAATCTGAACGGCGGGATCCTGCAGATGACCGGGCTGAGCGGCGGAGCCGGAACCGAAACCGTGACCTTCAACGGCACGCAGGTGAAGATCGGCGAGGCTCTGACCGGCGACTGGATCTCCAATCTGGACACCGCGACGCTCGCCGCAGGCGGCCTCAACGTGAACACGAACGGCTTCAGCGCGACGGTCCCCCAAGTGTTCGGCGGCACCGGCGGCATCACCAAATCAGGTGTCGGCACCCTGACCCTGACCGGCAAGAGCACCTACAACGGTGCCTCGACCGTGAATGCGGGCAAGCTGATCCTCAGCAGCCTTTCCACGGGGATCGCCAGCTATACCGTCGAAGCCGGTGCCGGAATCGGCGTGGCGGTTATTCCCGATCCGGAGTTTCCCTTCGACCCCCAGCAGTTGGAGGTCGCCTCGGTCACCTTCGGCGCGACCGGAACCTCGGTCGATCTCGTCCTGGACAACGCCTCCGGGAACCCGCTCGACGCTCCTCTGAAGATCAACGGCGCCGCCACCCTCAACGGGCCGGTGGCTGTGAACGTGAGCGATCCTTTCCCGGAGGTGGGCAGCTACCCTGTCATCGAGTACGGCTCGAAGACGGGTGCCGGTAGCTTCGTGCTGGGCACCCTGCCCCTGGGTGTTGTGGGCAATCTTAGCGAGGTGGGCGGCGTGGTGACGCTCAATGTCACCAGCGTGGCGCAACCGAGATGGGATGCCACCTTCAACGGCAACTGGAACGACGACGACAACAGCCCGAACCCGAACAACTGGGTGGACCGACTTAGCTTCGCCGAGATCAAATACACCAACGGGAACCCGGTTCTTTTCGATGATCTGGTCTCCGGGGAGGCCCAAGGCAATGTTACCATCACGGAGGTTGTCACGCCGAGCAGCGTGGTCTTCGACAACAGTTTCGTTCCTTACGTGATCGGGGCCAGCGGAGGCGGCAAGATCAGCGGCACGACCGGCCTGACCAAGACGAATAACGGCGACGTGAGCCTGACCACCAGCCACGATTACACCGGTGTGACCCGGATCGAAGGCGGCACGCTGACCGCGGCGACCCTCGCCAACGGAGGCCTGGCCAGCTCGATCGGCGCGGCGTCTGTGGACCCGGCGAATCTCGCCCTCGCAGGCGGCACGCTGGTTTACACCGGCGGTCCCGTCACCATCGACCGCGGCTACAGCATCGCCGCGGCGAACGACGGAATCCTGAGCGGGATCCGCGTCACGGACAGCCTGACCATCGCCGGCGCGGTGACCACCCCGACCTTCGGGAAATTCGAGAAGACCGGAGCCGGTACCCTGACCCTGACCAACCCCGGCGCGAACGTGCTGGCCAAGGGCGGGAGCGGAGCGCTGCAAATCGACGGCGGGAATCTCGTCTTGAGCGGTGGCGGCACCCAGACCAACCAGGTGACCGGCGACGTGTGGGTGGGATCCGAACTGGATGTCCCCGCAACGCTGACCCTGAACAACACGACGCTGACGGCGACGGGTTGGATGGCCATCGGCCGGGATAACGGAACCACGGGCGCGATCAGCAACCTGACCGCAACGGGATCCACGATCCAAACTTCCAACCTGAGCACCGGCTTCGGCGGGGAGGCCAGCAACGGCACCCAGAACCTGACGCTTACCGATACCAACTGGACGATCGGGGGTAACAGCGTGCTCGGGGAAGACGGCTCCACCACCACGAACATCACGCTCAACGGAACTTCTTCCATTGCGGCGAACGGTTCGTTCCAGATGGCCCTGAGCCCGACCTCGACGGTCAACATGACCATCAACGACAGCGGTAGCCTCACGAAGACGGGGGGCTGGTTCTCGATCGGCAACGACGGCACCGGCACGCTCACCGTGAACGAGAACGGCAGCGTCGTCAGCAACGGCGACTTCAACATCGCCGACGTGGGGACTTCCAATGGCACGCTGAACGTCAACGACTCCGCCACCGTCACCAGCAACGGCCGGATCTTCATCGGCAAGGGAGCCCTGACAACCGGCACCCTGAACCAGACGGGCGGGACCATCACCGCCGCCGAGTGGATCAGCGGGGCGCGCTTCGAAGGCTCCACGGGGATCATCAACATCTCCGGCGGCCTGTTCCAGCAGATGGACGCGGGTGCTGCCTTCTTCATCGCGGAAGACGGTAACGCCACGGCGACCCTTTCCGGGACGGGGAACTTGAACGTGGCCGGAAACCTGGTGATCACCAACACCGCGGCAGCCACCGCCACCTTCAACCTGGATGGCGGCACCCTGACGGCGAAGCAGATCTTCGACGGCAACAACGGGGCCGGCAACGGCACCTTCAACTTCGACGGCGGCATCCTGCGCGCGCGGTCGAATGCCAACGAGGACTTCATGTTCAACCTGGAGACGGTCAACGTCGAAGACGGCGGTGCCATCATCGATACCGACGGCAAAAACATCCGGATCTTCCCGAACCTGCTCGACGGCGGCGGCGGCGGGGGTCTGGTGAAAAACGGCGCGGGCATCCTCCGACTCAACGGCGTGAGCTCCTACACCGGGGCCACGCAGGTGAACGCGGGCGGCTTGGGCGGCACGGGAATCCTCAGCAGTGCCGTGTCTGTCGCGGCCGGGGCCTCCCTGGTCCCCGGCGATGCCACCGGCACGCTCTCCGTGGCTTCCGCGACCTTCGCGGCCACGGCGAAGCTCTCCATCAACATCGACGACAACGCCGGTGTTCCGAACGGCGAGCTGGAGACGACGGGCAACCTGGACATCACCAACGCCACCCTGGAGCTCACGGGCACCCCGACCCAGCCGGTATACATCATCGCCCGCTACGGCTCGCTGACGGGTACGCAATTCGCCAGCGTGCCAACCCTGCCGCCGGGCTACTCGATCGATTATAACTACCAAGCCCTCGGACAAATCGCCATCGTGCGCCCTCAGTCCGGTTATGAAGACTGGATCGCGACTTACTTCCCGGGTGAGACCAATCCGGCCATCATCGGCGCGGATGCCGATCCCGATGCCGATGGCGGTTCGAACCGCTTCGAACACGCCCTGGGCGGCGTGCCGAACGATCCAACCAGCAGGCCGAAGGTCTTCGCGTTCGCTGCGGATAGCAGCGACGGCGGAACGACCCGCGAACTGCTGCTGACCATCGCGGTCCACACGGGCACGCCGGCCTTCAGCACGGGTGCCTCATCGACGGCCACGCATGCCGGCGAAGGGACGACCTACACGGTTCAAGGCAGCACCGATCTGGTGGACTTCAATACCACGGTGACGCCGGTAGCGATGGTCCCGCCGCCGGTTGATCCGGGGCTGCCAGCAAATTATGAATACCGCACCTTCAGCTTGAGCGGCTCCGACGGGCTGCCGGCGAAGGGCTTCATGCGGGTGCAGATTACCCCTTGATACGGGTCTGACGGAAACAGGGGTCCCGGCCAACTTGGGTGGCCGGGACCCTTTTCGTTTCAGCGGGAAAGGAAAGTGCCGGATTTCGCCTTGGCACCGCCGGGAGTCCGCTTTACAAGCCCCGCGCCATGACCCGCAAGCAGATCGACGTCAGCGTTTACGTCTTCTTGATCCTCCTGATCGCCTTCTTCGGGTATGCCGTCTGGGGCGTCCTGGGGATGATCGGCGTGGTTGGCTGATTACAGCCAGCCCACGGCCACTTCCTGCATCTGGCCGCCGCGGTCGTGGAATTTCAGGTGGCCGTTCGCGAGCGCGTATTCGTGCACGCACTTGGTGACCTTCACGTCGAAGGCGCAGTATTCGGCGATTTTCATCAGCGGGGCGATGTCCCCGGTTTTCTTGTGTTCCTGCCACCAGCGCAGGGCGTCGAGCCCGTCCGCGGATTTGCCGGTGCCGAGGCAGGCGGCGGCGGCGGACTCGAGTTTCATTCGGAAGCCGAGCCGCTCCTGGAGATCCAGCATCATGTCCAGATTCACGGTCTGGGCCGGCAGATCGTAGATGGTGTAGCCTTGGAGCACGGGGTAATCGAATTCCACGTGATTCCACCCCACGACGAGGTCGGCGCGCACCAGTTCGTCCACCAATTGATCGACCTCGCTCTCCCCGTAGATCCGGTAGCCTCCGCGGGCGGTGCTGTAGGTGACGGCGACGGAGATCCCCATCTTGCCCTTGTGGGCGGAGCCCCCCACGTCGCCGAAGCTGCGCTGGGTTTCGAGATCGAAATAGACGATGTTCTTGCCGGACACGCGCGGAGGGTATGCGGCGTTTCCGGGAACGGGCAACCCCGGAGGAGTCATTGCCAGCGGATCCCTGATGGCAGCGCCGCGGCTACTTCACCAGCCGCTCCGCCAGCTCCCAAGTCTCGTGGTATCTCTTGAAGCTGCGCAGGGCCCATTCGGCCTCGGCGAGCACGACCCAGTGGCCGGCGGCGTCCTTTGCCAACGCGCAGCCGCCGGGAAGATCATCGGTAGGTGCATTGGCACCCGTGACGGGCTCGCCATCCGCCATCAGCCAGCGGATCACCGTCCAAGGGCTGTGCTCCAGGACGACTTCCGCGCCATACTCGGACTCCAGGCGGTATTTGAGCACCTCGAACTGGAGGGGCCCGACCGCGCCCAGCAGGGAGGTCGTGCCGGAAGCCGTCTCGAAAAGCTGCGTCACGCCCTCCCGCACGAGCTGGTCGAGCCCCGCACGGTAGCGTTTCGCGGTCGCCGTGCTGCGGCCGCGGATGGTCGCGAAGCACTCGGGCGGGAAGATCGGGATCTCGTCGAACTTGATCGACGGATCGGTGGTCAGGGTGTCGCCAATTTCAAAAGGCTGGTTGCCCACCAGGCCGACCACGTCGCCCGCCCAAGCCTCGTCCACGATCTCGCGCTCCTGGGCGAAGAGGCGCTGCGAATTGGAGAGGCGGATCTGCTTGGCTCCGGAGCCGTGCCATACCGACATGTCCCGCTCGAATTTCCCGGAAACGATCCGGATGAAGGCCATGCGGTCCCGGTGTTTCGGGTTCATGTTTGCCTGGATCTTGAAGACGAAACCGCTGAAGCGCTTGTCCTCCGGCTCGATCATGGTGTCGCCCGATTTGCGACCGGCCGGTTCCGGAGCCAGGGAAAGGAAGCCGTCGAGCAGGAGCTGGATGCCGAAGTTGTTCGCGGCGCTGCCGAAAAATACGGGCGTGAGCTCGCCTGCGAGCACGCGCTGCGGATCGTAGGCCGCGCCGGCGATGTCCAGCAGCTCCATTTCTTCCACCGCCTTGTCCACCAGATCGCTATCCACGTGCTCGCGCACCGCCGGATCGGTAAGGCCGAGCACGGAAACAGGCGCACGGTAAGCACCGGCTTTCGTCCGCTCGAACAGGTGCATCCGACCGTCCCGCCGCTGGATGAGGCCGCGGAAACGGGGGCCGTCGCCGAGAGGCCAATTCATCGGGTGGGACGCGATCCCCAGCACGCTCTCGATTTCGTCGATCAGCTCCACCGGCGGGCGCGTGGGGCGGTCGAGCTTGTTGATGAAGGTGAAGATCGGGATCCCGCGGAGGCGGCAGATTTCGAAGAGCTTGCGCGTCCGCGCCTCGACCCCCTTGCCCGCGTCCACCACCATGATGACGGCGTCCACGGCGGTGAGCACCCGGTAGGTGTCTTCCGAGAAATCCTCGTGCCCCGGGGTATCCAGCAGGTTGATGCGGAAGCCCGCGTAGTCGAACTGGAGAACCGTGGAGGAAATCGAGATGCCGCGCTGCTTTTCCAGCTCCATCCAGTCGGAGGCGGTGCTGCGCCGGTCGCGGCGTGAAGTCACGCTGCCGGCGAGGTCGATCGCGCCCCCGTAGAGGAGGAACTTCTCCGTCAGCGTGGTTTTGCCCGCATCCGGGTGGGAGATGATGGCGAGG
Organism: uncultured Haloferula sp.; assembly: GCA_946885645.1. The sequence goes on along the minus strand of CAMPGU010000009.1, from coordinate 12,064 downwards.
GTGCGGCGGATGGATGAAGGATGGGACACGGGATGAAAGCGGCGGCGGCGGCGCAGGGAAACACGGCACCCGGTCCCTGCCAAGGCCGCGTTCGGCGGAGAGTTCCCCGGCCGCCCGACGGTTTCCCGCCAAATTTCCGCAAGCAATCACCAGCACGCGCCGGCGGCAGCTCGTATGCATGCGGGCGGTTGCCGCGCGGCCGGAGAGCGGGTTGTCTTGGTAGGGCCCGCTCTCCGCCGCGACTTCCGTCTTCCGGCGATGAATGCCCCTTCTTTCCTCCAGCTTCCGATCCGCCTCCGGCACGACGCACCGGGGTTCTTCGAAGGTCTCGCGTCCCTCGGCCTGCTCTACCTGCGCGCGAGAAACCCGACCGCGGAATTGGTGGTCATGGGCGACTCCGGAGAGGCGGCCTTGACCTCCGCGGAGCGCGTGCTTTTCCCCTCGCTCGGCCTGGCGCTCGCTCCCTCACGGCTGGCGGGCGTCCATGCGAGCCGGACCGCTTGGCTCCCGCAAAACCCCGGCCTGCTCGAATTCGACTTCGAGCAGGCCCGCTTTCCCTTGGGGATCGCGATTGCGGACGAGCCGGAGGGAATCGCCCGCCTGCAAAACTTCGTCGCCACTTTTTGCAGGGAGGAGGTGGAGCTCCCGCAGCTCCTGGAATGGCGGGCCGCGCTCGCCGAGCCCTTCAAGTCTTGTCCCTGCTGCCAAGCGGCCGCAATCGAGCGCCGCGCCCATCCGGAAGCGCATCCGCTGAGCCCGATCCTCTCCGACGTCATTGACTCCGGTGCGGATCTCCATTGCCGGGTGAGGGGCGAGGGTTTCGACCTCTCCCGTTTCATCGATGCCCGGTGGATTTCATTTGAAGGCGGCATCACCGTTCATGGCGGCCCTGGCGAGAGCATCCTGCGGATCGACCCCGCCCATGCGCATGCCGTGTGGGTGCTGCCGGTCCGGGTCGATGGCGAGACGCGGACCACCGTGCGGATCTACGACACCCTCGGGAACATGAATCTGGAGCTCTCGGTCCCCGGCGGCTCCTTCGTCGCGCCGTGGCAGCGGTACTGCGCCGCCGGGTCCTCGCCTTCATCTGACGCAGCGGATTAGCACTTAACTTCCCCCACGGATCTCGAGAGCGAATTGAGAACGAGTCTCAATTCCCTGGAAATCATTGAGTTGAGACTGGATCTCAAGTCATCCTTTGCTTGCACCTGCGGGACATCGGGGTCCATAGTGACAAATCCCTTTTCCGCGTATGAATACGAAAACCACCACCCGTGCCTGTGAAGCTTGCGTCCATTGGAACAAACTCGAGGACGACCACGGCGAATGCCGCCGCCACGCCCCGCAGACCATTGCCTTTGAAGTGGACGAGGAGGTGAAATTCGAATCCATGTTCCCGGTTACGGCCGCGGAAGACTGGTGCGGCGATTTCTCCAGAGCCGATTGATCCTATCTCCAAAACCTCCCCGGCTTCTTCATTGGTAGAAGCCGGGCCCTCCCCAAAACGCCCCGGCCCGTACACGGCCGGGGCGTTTTCCATTTCCGGCCCGAACCCCATCCTTGCCGCCTCCGGCCGGGAGGTGCCACTCTCCGTGCGATGAGCCTTGTCCGTCGGGCGATTTTGAAATAATCCGTCACCTTCAGTCGTTTTAACGCCCCGATCATGCAGAATCCCATCCGAATTCTTTGCGTTGGAGCCGGCCATATGGGCCGCTCCCACGCCCTCGCCTATCATCGCATTCCCGGCTTCGAGATTTGCGGGATCGTCACCCGCTCGGCGGAAAGCCGCGGCAAGCTCAATGCCGAACTGGGCGGCGGCTATGAGGAGTTCGCGGATTTCCACGAGGCGCTGGCGGCGACCAAGCCGGACGCGGTGAGCATCTCCACTTATCCGGACACCCACGGGCCGTATGCCGAGGCCGCCTTCGAGGCGGGCTGCCATGTCTTCATCGAGAAGCCGCTGGCGGAAAATGTCGCGGCGGCAGAGGCCATCGTCGCGAAGGCGAAGTCCAGCGGGAAGAAACTGGTGATCGGCTACATCCTGCGCCACCACCCCAGCTGGATCAAATTCATCGAGATGGCGCAAACGCTGGGCAAGCCCCTGGTGATGCGGATGAACCTCAACCAGCAATCCTTCGGGAGCAATTGGAAGACTCACAAGGCGCTGATGTCCTCCATCTCCCCGGTGGTCGATTGCGGGGTCCACTACGTGGACGTGATGTGCCAGATGACCCGCTCCAAGCCGATCCGGGTCTCGGGCATCGGAGCCCGCCTGAGCGACGAGCTGCCGGAAGGAAAAATCAACTACGGCGCGCTTCAGGTCACCTTCGAGGACGGCTCCGTGGGTTGGTACGAGGCCGGCTGGGGCCCGATGATGAGCGAGGTGGCCTTTTTCGTGAAGGATGTCGTCGGGCCGAAAGGCTGCGCGTCCATCGTGGCGGAGAAGGCCGGCGGAGAAGGCCAGAGTTCAAATGTGGATGCCCACACGCAGACCCAGGCGATCCGCCTCCATCACTCCCGGCTCACCCCGGAAGGGACCTTTGCCCGGGCCGACGAAACCATCCGCCTCGACGACGAGCCGGACCATGACGACCTGTGCCACCGCGAGCAGGAGTATTTCCTGAAAGCGATCCTGGAAAACACCGACCTCACCGATCACATGGAGGACGCCGTCGCCTCCATGCGTATCGTCACCGCTGCGGACGAGAGCTTCCGCACCGGGAAAACCATCGATCTCTGAAAACCCCTGGCGCAACCGCCGTCGTGGAAGTCCAATCACCCAACCGATCCCCAATACCATGAAATTCATCCCGCTTCTCCTTCTTCCGCTCGCCGTTTCCGCCGCCGAGCCGAAGCTCCAGCGCGTCTCCCTCTTCAACAGCAAGGACCTCAGCGGCTGGAAGGGCGAGGGCTACGTGGTGGAAGACGGTGCCATCGTCTGCACGCCGGAAGGCCGCAATCTCGCCACCGAGCGGATCTACGCGAACTACGCGCTGGATTTTGAATTCAAGCTCCCGCCGGGAGGAAACAACGGGATCGGCATCCACTATCCGCTGACCGGCGACGCCGCGTACGACGGGATGGAGGTGCAGGTGCTGGATAACAGCGCCGAGAAGTACAAGGACCTCAAGCCGTACCAGTTCCACGGCTCGCTCTATACCCTGGCGGCGGCCAAGAAGGCCCCGCTGCGGCCGGTGGGCGAGTGGAACCAGGAGCGGATCTACGTGAACGGCAACGACGTGCAGGTGACCGTAAACGGCGAAACGATCCTCAACGCGAAGCTCGACGAGCTGAGCAAGGAACACCCCGACCACAAGGGCGTGAAGCGGCGCTCCGGCCACATCGCGCTGTGCGGCCACGGGGACCGGGTCGCCTTCCGCCGCCTCAGCATCTGCGAGTTTCCGCCGACGGCGAACGAGGAGGGGGCGAAGCAGTCCGGATTTACCAAGATTTTCGACGGAACCACCTTGGACGGCTGGGAATCCGAGGAGGGGGACAAGGGCCACTGGCGTCCCATCAACGGCATCCTGAAATACGACGGGAAAAGCGAGGCGAAGGACAAGGACCTGTGGTTCGGGAAAGAATACGGGGACATGACCCTCATCTTCGACTGGCGCTGGAGCGCGCCGGGGCCGCTGATGAAGCGGCCGGTGCTCGGTGCCGACGGGAAGGAAACCGGCGAAACCGTGGAGGTGCAGGAGCTGGACAGCGGCGTCTATCTCCGCGGGAATTCCAAGAGCCAGGTGAATCTCTGGAACTGGCCCTGCGGCTCGGGCGAGGTCTATGGCTACCGCACCGATGGAAGCCAATCCGCCGAGGTGGTCGCGGGCGTGACGCCCAAGAAGAAGGCGGACAAGCCGGTCGGCGAATGGAACCGGACCATGATCACGATGAAGGGCGACCGCCTCACGGTGATCCTCAATGGCGAAACGGTGATCGAGGACGCCCAGCTCCCGGGCGTCCCGGAAAAGGGCAAAATCGCCCTCCAGCACCACGGTGCCGCAATCGATTTCGCCAATATCTGGGTCAAGGAGCTCTGACCGTGGCTCCGCCGCCGGGGTGCAAACGTGCGCCCGGAGCCGAAAGCGGAGACGGAAGACCGCCGTGGCACCGCTTTTTCCGGCATTGAATTCCGTGGCCAACCCCGTTTTTCTTTCCCCTATGAGATCCCTGCTCCTCTGCCTCCCCCTGGCGCTTTCGCTCCCACTTGATGCCGCCGTCGGCGAGTGGAAGGTCCTGCAGGACGGCGAAGGGGGCTCGATCAAGGTCCGCTTCGAGGGCATCCAAGGGGACCGCTACCTGCTGCGCCGGGAGGCGGACGGGAAGCTTTTCGAAGTGGCTCCCGGCCTGCTCCCGGCGGACGCGCGGACGGGATTCGAGGCCGAGGCGAAACAGCTTTCCGAGGAACTGCCGAAGCTCAGCAAGATGGCAGGGCACCCGCTTTTCTCCGGGACCCCCTTCGAGGCCCGCAAGGCGGATGAAATCGCCGTGGCGCTGAGCCTGAACCAGGAATCGAAGACGAAGCACAGCGCGAGCTGGCGCTCCTACACCGGGGAGTCCTACCGGCTCTTCGGCGCGCGGCCGTATTCCGTCGCGCTCTACGCCGACGAGCAGGGCAACGCGTCCGTGCTTTCCGCGGTGTATTCGAACAAGGGCGATTTCAAGAGCGGCGTCGGCGCGGGAGAAGACCATTTCGAAGGCAAGAGCGAGGCGGACGAGAAGTCGCTCGCGAAGGCCATGGAGGAAGACGAGAAGGCCGTCCTTTCCGCGATCTCCAGCGTGCTGGGCGAGCCGAAGACGCAGCGTTTCGGAGACTCCCGGCAAACGCGCCGCGCGGTGCGGCGCTGGGACTGGAACGGCCACGCGCTGATCCTTTCCAGCGAGGAGAACGAATATGTGTCCCTTTCGATCGTGCCGCTGGACCTTGCCGAAGGCGGCGGAAAAACCGCCAAGGTGAAGGACGGCGACATCCGCAAGCGTCTGGTGCAAGACGTGGTGAAGGAGGAAAACGGGGACGTCTATCTCGGCCAGATCCCGATGGTGGACCAGGGGCCGAAGGGCTACTGCGTGCCGGCCACCTTCGAGCGGGCGATGCGCACCGCGGGGATCGAGGCCGACATGTACCTGCTCGCCATGGTGGGCAAGAGCGGCATGGGCGGCGGCACCTCGGTGGAATTCCTGCTGGAGGAAGTGCGCTCGCAGGTCCGAAACAAGGGCCGCCGGACCAAGGATGAACGCGTGAAGGAACTACGGGTGCGCGAGGTGAAGCGCTACATCGACCAAGGGGTGCCGGTGATGTGGACGATGCGATCGCTGGGGCCTTACAACGAGACCGCGAACAAGAACACCGTCAAACGCCGGAACGTGACCGACTGGAAAGCCTGGGCGGCGGAGATCGCCGAGAAGGCGGAGCCGATCGTCAAAATGGAATCCGAACAGGACAACCATCACATCTGCATGATCGTGGGTTACAACGAGGCCACCAACGAACTCGCGGTCTCCGACTCCTGGGGAGCGAGCTATGAACGGCGCTGGGTGCCGGCACCAGTGGCGAATTGGGCGAGTTCCGGCGGGCTTTTCATGATCCTGCCATAGTCAGGCAGGATCCTTTCCTTGCTTCGGTTGTTGCGGGCCCCGGGAGAAATCCCGGGCTCCTTCGTTTCCGCACTTCCCTCGATGCTTACACCTCGATCTTCCAAGGCCCGCGCATGGGCTGGTGGATCAGCTTGTTCGCCTCCGCATCGTCGAACTGGAGGGTCTTCGGGTCGAACTTCAGGCTCTTGTTCAGCCGGTGGGCGGTGACCCCCATGTTCACCACCGTGCAGGACCAGAAGCCGTTCCGTTCGTTGAGAGCGAATTTCTTCCGCGTGCGGATGCTCTCGTGGAAATCGGTGATCTGCGGCTCCGGATCGGCCAGCCCCGCGAGTTTCTTTTCGAGATCGGGAATGTTGGACCTGAAGTCCTTGTAGATCTTGCCCTTCGGGCCCTCGAGGTAGGCGGCGTCCTTATCCTTGTTGTCGCCGTCGAGGACGATCTTGCAGCCGTCGGCATAGGTGAACTCGATGCGGCGCCAGGTGCCGATGGCGTCGGGGTCCTGCGGATCGGCATCGATTTCCACGGAGATGGGGGCGGTGTCGTCCTTGTTCAGGATATACTGGGCCGGATCGAGGTAATGCTGGCCCATGTCGCCGAGACCGCCGCCATCATAGTCCCAGTAGCCGCGGAAGGAACCGTGGGTGCGGTGGGCGCTGTAGGGCTTCAGCGGGGCGGGGCCGAGCCAGAAATCGTAGTCGAAACCCTCCGGCACCGGCTGCACGGGCAGGTTCTTCCGGCCGGCCCAAAGGCCAAGCTTCCAATCGAAGCCGGTAACGCCGGAGACGGTGATCTTGAGCGGCCAGCCGAGCAGGTCGTGCATGGCCGCCTTCTTGAGCTGCTTCACGGGCACGCCCATGCCATAGAAGGGATCCTTGAAGCGGAACCAGGTGTTCAGGCGGAAGATGCGGCCGTGTTGCTCGACGGCCTTCACCATGGAGATGCCCTCGCCGATGGTGCGGCTCATCGGCTTCTCGCACCAGATGTCCTTGCCTGCCTTCGCGGCTTCGATCGCCATCAGCGCGTGCCAATGCGGCGGGGTGGCCACATGGATCACATCGATGTCCGCGCGCTGCAGGACCTCGCGGAAATCGTGGTAGCCTTTCACGCCCTTCGCTTCACCGCCCGATTCCTTCATCCGCTGGTCCAGGTGGCCCTTGTCCACGTCGCAGAGGGCGAGGAGCTTGCCCGGCATCGGAAGGTGGGAAGCGGAGATTCCGCCGCAGCCGAGGATCGCCTTGGTGATTTCCTCCGAGGGCGGGGTCTGCCCGCCAAGGCCGAGCACGCGGCTCGGCACGATCTGGATGGTCGCGAGGGCGGCGAGGGACTTGAGGGTCTGGCGGCGGGTCAGATTTTTCATGGATGGAAGGCGGGAACGGATCGCAGAGGCCCTTACGGACCTCGGTTTCAATGTTTTGCATCGCCGCCGTCGGCGGACTTGTCCCAGAAGGCGATGAAGAAGATGACGGCGATGACGGCGGCCATGCCGGCGGGAAGGAGCCAGAACGCCTTCCACTGGAGCGAGGCGGAGGAAAGGAGCACGGCATCCACCTCCGGCAGGCCCACCGAGAACATCTGCCCGAGCTGCCGGGCAAAGGACAACTCCTGCACGGGGCTAGCGTCCTTGATGGCGGCCGCGAGGGCGGCGTGATCGGGAACCCCGACCTTCATCTTCGCATCCGCGATCTTGTAGCCGATGAACATCCCCACGCCCTGGGTGAAGAACACGAGCATGGACTGCACCTGGCTGCGCCCGGTCGCGGGGGCTTTCTTATCCGCGTAGATAAAGCCGGTGACGAAGAAGAAGTCGTAGCAGATCCCGTGGAGCGCGATGGCGATGAAGAGCATCCACACCACCTGGTCCGGCGCGCCGAAGGCGAAGAGCACGTAGCGGAGCACCCATGCCAGCATGCCGATGAGGATCATCAGCTTCACCCCGAGCTTCCGGAAAAAGAAGGGGATGAGGAGCATGAAGATGATCTCCGACATCTGGCCGATGCTCATCGACGAGGCGGGCTGGTGGAAGCCCATGTCCGAAAGGAAGATCGAGGTGGTGCTATAGTAGTAAGCGAGGGGGATGCAAACGAGGGTCGAACAGACGATGAAGACCAGGAAGGCGGGCTTCGCAAGCAGCTTGAAGGCGTCCAGCATGAAGATGGAGCCGAGCTTGAGAGGCTGTCCCTTCGCCGGAGGAGGCGTGTGGGGAAGGAAGAAGGAAAAGACGCCGAGGAGAAGCGAGGAGGCTCCCGCGAGGGTGAACATGTTCAGACTGGTGGACCAGCCGAGGAAGCCGGTGATGAGACCGGCAACGATCCAGCCGATGGTGCCCCAGACCCGGAGCGCGGGGAACTTGCTCTGATCGCTGATATTGGCGAAGGCGATGGAATTGCCGAGGCCGAGCGTGGGCATGTAGCAGAGCATGTGGGCGAGGAAGAGGCCCTTGACCATGCCCTCGTCCCCTTTCGCGGCAAAACCGGGAACGGCAAGCATCGCGGCCCCGCCGATGAGGAGCAGCACTCCCATCACCCGTTCCGAAGGGAAAAAGCGGTCCGCCACCAGACCGAGGAACAGCGGGGCGATAATGGCCGCGATGGGCGCGCTCCCGTAGGCCGCCCCGATGATCCCGGCCAAACCATTGGCATCCAAGCAGGCACCCAGGCTGACGAACCATGCTCCCCAAAGGAAGAACTGGAGGAACATCATGACCGACAGGCGGGAGGTCACGGCGGGCGAAGAGGCGTTTTCCATGTTGAAGGGGAGACTCGACGAATCGCTTGGCGGGCGGCAAGCTCGAAGAGGCTTGATTTCGTCTGAAAACGTCCGAATCTGTCACAAAAAACGAGGTTAAGGGAAAATTTCTCGCCATTCGGGTGAAAGCCGGGAGAGGAAAGAAGCCGTATTCCCGTCCCGTTTCCCAACCAAGCACCTGCCATGAATCCACCATCTCTTTCACGCCGCAACTTGCTCGTCGGCACCGCCGCCACCGCGGCCGTCGCCGGATTTCCGAACCTTCTGCTCGGCCAAGGAGCAAAGAATGCCAAACTGAAGATCGGTCTGATCGGCTGTGGCGGCCGGGGTACCGGCGCGGCGCAACAGGCGCTCTCCGCCGATCCCGACGTGGTGCTGTGGGCGATCGGCGATGCCTTCCCGGAAGCGATCACCGGGAGCTTGAACGGCCTGGCGAGCTTCGGTGCGAAGGTGGATGTCCCGGCCGAGCGGCAGTTCGCCGGGCTGGACGCCTACCAGAAGGTGATCGAGAGCGGCGTGGACGTGGTGCTGCTGACAGCGCCGCCGGGATTCCGCCCGCAGCACCTGCGCGCGGCAATCGAAGCCGGAAAGCACGTCTTCGCTGAGAAGCCAATGGCCGTGGACGTGGCCGGCGTGCAATCCGTGATGGAATCCGCCAAGCTGGCAAAGCAGAAGGGCGTGGCAATCCAGCACGGCTACTGCTGGCGCTTCGCGCCCGGCGTACGCGAACTCTACGGCAAGGTGACTTCCGGCGAGCTGGGGAGGATTTATTCGGTTTACGGCACCTATATGGGCAGCCCGCCGAAGCCGCTGCAGCCGGGGATGAAAAAGCCGGACGGCATGGCGGATGTGGAATGGCAGCTCCGCTGGTGGACGAATTTCGAATGGACCAGCGGCGGCCCGCTGCTGGAACAGGCGGTGCACACGGTGGACAAGATCGCATGGGCGATGGGCGACGTGGCACCGGTCGCGGCGGTGGCGAACGGCGGCCGCGCCTACCGCACGGATGCGGGTAACGTGTACGACCACTACAATATCGCTTACGAGTACCCGGGCGGCGTGATCTGTCACCTGGGCGAGCGCCAGTTCCTGGGCTGCCACACCGAGGTGGTGGATCGCATCTATTGCGAGAAAGGCACTGCCATCGCCCCCAGCACCCCGATGGTCATGGGCTTGGACGGAAAGAAGCGCCAGTGGGTGTACCGCGCACCGGGAGGCAGCGAGCAAAACATGTATCAGGTGTGCCACAACGAGTTCTTCGCCGCGCTGCGGAAGGGGGAGATCATCAACACCGGCGAGTACATGGCGAACAGCACGATGCTGGGCCTGCTCGGCCGGGAGGCCGCGCACACCGGTCAGCGCGTGACTTGGGAGCAGATGTGGGCATCGAAGCAGGACCTCGCTCCGGATACCTTGAAGATGGCGGACAGTTTCGCGGTCACGCCGGTACCGGTGCCCGGCGAGCACAAGCTGGGTTGAGCTGAATCAAACGTGTTACCTCGGGGCGCGAACTGGACCTCATCCGGCCGCGCCCCCAGACTTTCCGCTCAATGAAGCGCCTTTCTCTTCTCGCCCTCGCGTTGGTCGCCGGCTGTGACAAGCAAAAGCCTTATCCGCCGACCCAGCGCGGACTGGAGGTCTTCCTGCCGGCCCTTCTTCAAGGAGAAGCCGCCACACAGACCGCTCCCGCCGCGGAAGCTCCGGCAAAGGAACAGGCTGCAGCGGCTCCTGCAGCTCCGGCGGAAGCCGCCGGAGCTAACGATGAGCTGCCTAGCCCGCAATACCTGCCGGTAACCGAGGAAATCCACGCGCTGGTGGTGGAGAAGGGCGAAACGCCCGCGAGTGCCGACGCGATGAAGGCCTATACCGAGAAGGTGCCCGCGGCGAAGGATGCCACCTTCGACATGGTGCCGCTGCCCGGCGGGGAATTCACCATCGGATCCCCCGCGAACGAGGCGGGCCGGAAGGAGAACGAGGGACCGCAGGTGAAGGTGGCGGTCGATCCTTTCTGGATCGGCAAGTGCGAGATGACCTGGGACGTTTACCGCGGCTTCATGGAAAACGGGAAGTCGCGCAACAAGGACGGCACGCTGGACAGGGATTCCAATAACAAGACTTCCGAAGCGCCGGAGATCAAAGAGGGCGAGACGCTGGTGGACGTGGTAAGCCAGCCGACCCCGGCCTACGTGCCGATGCACTTCGAGATGGGCGAGGGCTACGGCGCGGGCTGGCCGGCGATCGCGATGACCCACCACGCGGCGAGCAAGTTCTGCGAATGGCTCACCGCCCAGACCGGCCACTACTACCGGCTGCCGACCGAAGCGGAGTGGGAATACGCCTGCCGCGCGGGAACGACGACGGCCTATTCTTTCGGCGACGATCCGGCACCGCTCGGCGACTACGCCTGGTATGCGGAAAACGCGGACTACACCTATCAGAAGGTCGGGCAGAAGAAGCCGAACCCTTGGGGGATTTTCGACATGCACGGGAACGTCTCCGAGTGGTGTCTCGATGCCTATCAGCCCGACGCCTATGCGAAATGGGAAGCTGGCGCGAAGAATCCCTGGCATCCGGCGGTGAACCGCTACCCTCACGTGACGCGCGGCGGCCACTACTACGAAGGCGGGCCGGAAACGCTGCGCTCCGCCGCACGCGTGCCCTCCGATCCCTCGTGGAAGGCGATCGATCCGCAGAACCCGAAGTCGATCTGGTATCTCACGAGCAACCAGTACATCGGCTTCCGCGTGGTGCGCCCCATGGCCGTGCCGGATGTGAAGGTGATGCACAAAATGTGGAACACCGGGCCGGGACCGCGCGAGTAGCCCCTTGCGCACAGCGCGGCGGCTCTTGCAGGATAGGGTCCATGAGGAGCGGGCGAGCCTTGGTGACATTCGTGGCGGCGGGATTCGCGCTCGCCGTGCGCGCGGAGGAAGTCCCCTATGTCCGCCAGAAGCCGGAAGGGCCCCTGCAATGCGGCCTGCTGGGGGAGGCAAGCGGACTCGCATCCTCCCCCACCGATGGGAGCTTCTTCTGGCTGGTCAACGACAGCGGAAGCCCGGCCGAGCTTCATCTGGCAAGCACCGACGGCAGCGATCTGGGCAAGGTTTCCCTGCGCGAGGCACGGAACACGGACTGGGAAGACCTCTGTTCCTTCGTTTCGGAAGGAAAGCCCTACCTGCTGATCGCAGATTGCGGCGACAATGCCGGCCAGCGGCCGGAGTGCCTGCTCCACGTGGTGGCGGAGCCGCGCCTGCCGGAGGCGGGCAAGCAGCTCGAAGGGGACGTGCAGGCCGCATGGACCATCCGTTTCCGCTACGAGGACGGGCCGCGGGATTGCGAATCCGTGGCGGTGGACGAAAAAGCCGGGAAGATCCTCCTGCTCAGCAAGCGCACCGAGCCGCCGCTGCTTTACGAGCTGCCGCTGAAGCCCGCTTCCGACGCGATCCAAACCGCCCGGAAGATCGGTGCGATCTCCAAGCCGCTGCCCCCGGGCTTTCCGCCGATCCCCTACGGTGGCCAGCCGACCGGGATGAGCTTCTGCCCGGACGGATCCGCCGCTGCGGTGGTGACCTACGCCGGAACCTTCCTTTTCCCGCGGAAGGAGGGCGAAAGCTGGGCAGCCGCCTTTTCCCGCGAGCCGCTGGCTCTGGAGCGGCACCTGCTGCGGCAGGCGGAGTCGGTCGCCTTTTCCCGCGACGGCGGAGTTCTGCGGGTGGTCTCGGAG
>CAMPGU010000008.1 GCA_946885645.1 uncultured Haloferula sp. | reverse complement strand
CCCCCATCCCCCCGTGAAAACTTCCGCCCTGGCGGTTTGTGCCCTGATCGCACTCACCACGTCCGTTTTTGCCCAGTCCCTAAGCTGGGATACCACCGGCTCGAATGACTCCGGCGATTTCGGAAACGCCCTTGTCTTCAACGATTCCGGCCGCGAACTCGCCGTCACCTCCTGGGGCCATACCCGCGGGGATTTCGACGACGCGTTTGAAGCCGCCCGCGGCAGCCTCTACTCCATCGGCATGGGCGTGAGCAACGCCGAGGAAGGCACCGGCACCAACGACCACCAGATGGACAACTCCGGAGGCGACGATTGGATGCTCTTCTACTTCGACGGCCCGGTGGAAGACGTGAAAATCGTGGTGGATCCCTACGGCACCTGGGACCGCGATGTCACCTACTACACCGCCCGTCTGGATGGCCCGGTCGATCTCACGGGCCTCAGCTATTCCGACCTTGCCTCGCTCGGCTTCGATTCGCGCCGGGACAGCCTCGGCTCCGTCGGCAGTGCCGCGCGCCAGGTCTCGATCCAGAACGTTTCCGGCGGCTTCAATGCCATCCTCTTCGGCGCATGGCAGGGAGAGCCGACCGCGGATTCCATCGATCGCTTCAAGATCAGTTCGGTTAGCGCGAGTCCCATCGATCCTGTCACCGTGCCCGAGCCTTCCTCCGCCCTCCTCGGCGTGATCGGAGGCCTCGCGCTCCTGAAGCGCCGGCGTTGAATAGCCGGTGGAGTGCGCCTTTCAATCCCCGAGGAAGTCCTTCAGGCCGCCGAAGAAATTGCCGAGTTCTTCCTCGTCGGCCTCGGCACCCATGATGTCGTCGTAGGTGGTGTGGATCAGGAACTCGTCGTCCAGCTCCATCAGGAAGCTGCTGGGCTGGCAGGACTGGAGTTGCCCCCATTTGGTACGAACGGTGCAGTAGGTGAGCGCGAGCTTCTGCTGGGCGCGGGTAATGCCCACGTAGAGCAGGCGGCGCTCCTCGTCCTTCGTCCCTTCCGTGACGCTGCGCTGGTGAGGAAGCACCCCTTCCTCCAGGCCCACCAGGAAGACGATGGGAAACTCCAGCCCTTTCGAGGCATGGAGCGTGATGAGCGTGGCACCCGATTTCTTTTCCAGATCGTCGTCCTCTCGATCGGAAGCGAGCGCGCTGTCATCGAGGAATTTCCGCAGCGACTTGCCCCGCTCCGTCGCCTTCGCGAGTTCGCTCAGCACCTCGCCGATGCCTTCATTCCGCTGCAGCTTCTCCTGCTCCGTCTTGCAGCCGCGCTCCAGCCACGGGAGGTACTCGATTTCATCGAGGAACTCCCTCAGCACGTGATTCGGCGGGGCCACCTTGGCATCCACCTTCATCTTGGCAGTCAGCACCTGGGTGGTGAAGTTCTCGATGGAGTTCCGGGCTTTCGTGGAAAGCTGCGACAGGAAGTTCTCGTCGCACAGCGCCCGCCACACGCTCGCGCCGATTTCCCGGCTGAAGTCGGTGGCCAGCATCGCGGTGGACTGGCCGATGCCCCGCGGCGGGGCATTCAGCACGCGCAGGAGCGGCACGTCCGACTCCGGATCGTCCAGCAGCGCCACGTACGCGAGCGCGTCCTTCACCTCCCGGCGGTCGTAGAAGCTCTGCGCGCCGACCATGCGATACGGGATCTTCCGCTCGCGCAGGGCTTCCTCCAGCTTGCGGCTCTGTTTGTTGGTGCGGAAAAGCACCGCGAAATCTTCCCAGGGACGGTTTCCGCGGGCCTTGTCGGCAAGGATCTCCTCCGCGATGAAAGTTGCCTCTTCCTCGTCCCCCGGCATGCCTACCACCCGCACCGGCTCGCCGCCGATGATCGTGGACTTGAGCGTCTTTTCCCGCCGCCCCAGGTTCCGGCGGATCAGGCTGTTCGCGGTGTGGAGGATCGCCTGGGTGGAACGGTAGTTCTCCTCCAGCCGGATGACTTTCGGGTCCGGGAAGAAGCGCTCGAATTCCAGGATGTTCGCGCTTTCCGCGCCGCGGAAGCCGTAGATCGATTGGTCGTCGTCGCCGACCACGCAGACGTGATAGGGCGGCCCCACGAGCTGCTGGAGCAGCCGCATCTGCAGGCCGTTCGTGTCCTGGAATTCGTCCACCGTCACGCGCCGGTACACGGTGCGGAAGTAATCCCGCACGTCGGCATGCTCGCGCAGCAGGAGCTCGGCGAGCACGAGCAGGTCATCGAAATCGACCGCATTCTGTGCCCGCAGCTCGTTCTGGTAGGCGACGGCCAGCGAGGAAAAGAAGTCGTCCTCCATGTCCTCCAGCGCGATGCCGCGGTTCTTCGCCCGGGACGCCTCGGCCAGCACGGCTTCCGCCTTCACCTTTTCGTCGCTGCCGCCCATCCGCACGATGAGCTGCTTCATGATGCCCACCTGATCGGTCTGCGTGCAGATGGAGAAATTCTTCTTGTAGCCCAGTTTGTGGATGCCGCCGCGCAGCAGGCGCACGCAGAGGGAGTGGAAGGTGCAGACGGTCATCGCCTCCGCCTTCTTCTTCGAGACCATCCCGCCGATGCGCTCGCGCATTTCCGCGGCCGCCTTGTTCGTGAAGGTCACCGCCAGGATGTTCTCCGGCGGAATCCCCCGCTCCAGCATATTGGAAATGCGGCAGGTTACCGTGCGCGTTTTTCCGGTACCGGCGCCCGCCAGGATCAGCACCGGCCCATCCAGCGTGGCCACGGCCTCCCGCTGGGCCTTGTTGAGGGAATCGAAAGAAAAGCCACCAGCCATCGCGCGGCGCGGATGGAAGCCGCTGCGGGGGCCGACGGCAAGCCCGCGACGAGGTCTTTCGGCTCCTGTCATTCACGGAGCTGGAAAAAGGCGGCGTGCCTCCCTCAGCTTCGGCCCGCCATGAAAGCCCTCCTGCTGTTGTTACTGTCCGCGCATCTTTGCTCCGCCGAAGCTCCTCCCGGCTGGAAGCCCGTCTGGTCCGACGAATTCAACGGCAAGGAGATCGATTTCTCGAAATGGGCCGCCGAGGAAAACGGGCATGGCGGCGGCAACGGCGAACTCCAGTATTATGTGGATCGGCCCGAAAACATCCGCATCGAGAACGGCCATCTGGTGATCGAGGCGCGGAAGGAGAAATTCAACGCCGCCGGGGTGGAGAAAGAATACACCTCCGGGCGTCTCCGCACCAAGCGCCGGGCGAGCTGGCTTTACGGCCGCTTCGAGATCCGGGCGAAGCTGCCGCAGGGCCGGGGGATCTGGCCCGCCATCTGGATGCTGCCGGAGAAGGACATCTACGGCGGCTGGGCGGCCAGCGGGGAAATCGACATCATGGAGCTCGTCGGGCATGAGCCCGGGAAAGTCCACGGTACGCTCCACCACGGGGCCGGCTGGCCGAAGAACGTCCATACCGGCGCGCCATTCAGCTTGGAAAAAGGCAGCTTCGCCGATGACTTCCACGTCTTCGCCATCGAATGGGAAAAAGGCGAAATCCGCTGGTACGTCGATGGCAAGCTGTACCAGACCCAGACCAAGTGGAGCAGCACGGGCGGCGAGTTTCCCGCGCCCTTCGACCAGCCGTTCCACCTGATCCTGAATCTCGCCGTCGGCGGAGCCTGGCCCGGCCCTCCCGATGCCAGCACCGTCTTCCCGCAGCGGATGACCGTGGACTACGTGCGCGTGTATCAGAAGTAGCGCGCTCTGGCGGTCGCGTGCGGGTGCGTGGAAGCATCAGAGAAATCCCGCCTCTCCAACGTGGGGCGGACGCCAGCGACGCAAGCTGGAAGCTTGTGCTACTTACTCGCTGCGGCGGCTTCCCAGCGCCATCATCAGCCAGTAAACCATCTGGCCCACGGCACCCACCGCGGCGGCCACGTAGGTCATGGCGGCCCAGAAGAGGGCATTCTTCGCCTTTTCATGCTCCATCTGGTTGGCCATGCCGCTGCGCTCCAGCCAGACCATCGCCCGCTTGCTGGCATCGAATTCCACCGGCAGCGTCACCACAGCGAACAGCGCCGTGACACCGAAGACCGCCACCAAGACCCATAGCATGAAGGGATTGTTGAACATGAAGATCCCGACCATCGCCGCCATCATGATGTATTGCTGCAAATGGCTGGCGAATTGAACCGCGGGCACCATTTTCGACCGGAAACCCAGCCACGCGTAGGCCTGCTGGTGCTGGACGGCGTGCCCGCACTCGTGCGCGGCTACGGCGGCGGCGGCCACCGAATTCACATGATAGACGGGCTCGCTGAGGTTCACGGTCTTGCGGATCGGGTCGTAATGGTCGGTCAGTTGACCGGGCACGCTGATGACCTTCACGTCGGTGATGCCGTTCTGTCGTAGCATCGCCTCAGCCACCTGGGCTCCGGTCAGCCGGATCGGCACTTGCGAATACTCGGAGAAGCGCGATTTCAGCATGCCGCTGATCGCCATGCTGGCGAGCATCGTGGCTCCGATGATCAGCCAGTAGCCGATCCCGATGCCGCCCTGCGGCTGGGAATGTTGGGCGAGAAGAAGCAGATTCTCAAAAATCATGAGTCGAATGTAGCGGAGCCTTGTCCCGTCGCAAGACGCACCGGATTGGAAAACCGGCCTTCATTTTCAAATCGACACCCTTAAGCTGCTTGCCATGAAGCATGTCCTCATCACCGGCTGCACCCGCGGCCTCGGTCTCGCGATGGCCCGCTCCTTTGCCAGCCGGGGCTGGACGGTTTCCGGCTGCGGCACGAAGGCCTCGGTAGTGGCGGATCTCGCCAAGGAACTCGGCGGCAAACACCGCATCTGCACCTGCGATGTGACCTCCCCCGCCGAGGCCGCGGCTTTTGCCGATGACATCCTCTCCGGTCCCGGTGCTCCCGACCTGCTCCTGAACAACGCCGCCCTGGTCAACCGGAATGCGCCTCTATGGGAGGTCCCGCCGGAGGACTTCTCCCGCGTGATCGACGTGAACCTCAAAGGCATCCACCTGATCTGCAGGGGATTCCTCCCCGCAATGATCGCGCGCGGAAGCGGCGTGGTCGTGAATTTCTCGTCCGGCTGGGGCCGCTCGACCTCGCCCGAGGTCGCCCCCTACTGCTGCACCAAGTGGGGCGTGGAAGGTCTCACGAAAGCCTTGGCCCAGGAACTCCCGGCAGGTCTCGCCGCCGTGGCCCTGAATCCGGGGATCATCGATACCGACATGCTCCGCAACAGCTTCGGCTCCGCAGCCTCCGCTTATCCGGAGCCGGCGATCTGGGCGGTAAAAGCGGTTCCTTTCCTCGAAAAGCTCGGGCCGCAGGACAATGGGATGTCGCTGACGGCACCGTAGTTCCTTCGCGCGTTTTTCACGATCCCCCTGTGGACCGTTGCTCGGGAAGCGAATAGTTTCGGCAGCTTGAGATGAAACTGCTACCCGTGATCCTTCTCGCTTTCTCTCTCGGGCTCTTCCCCGCCGCCGCGGGCGATCCCTCCGCCGAAGCCCTGCCCGATGAGACCGGCCGGCAGAAGTTCCGCGAGCGGTCCCGCATCTTGGTCGATCTCGACGGCGACGGGACCACGGACACGCTGCTCTCCAACCCGGCGAGTGCCGGAAATTCCGGGGTGGACTGGAGCGTCTATCTGCATCGGCAGGGCGACTTCCGCCGGATCGGCAACCTGTGGGCGCATCCGCAGGCTATTTCCTTCGAAAGGAATCCCGGCGAATCGCACACGGGGATCCTGGCAAGAGTATGGG
This sequence comes from uncultured Haloferula sp., assembly GCA_946885645.1. Next base: position 32,252 of record CAMPGU010000008.1, on the reverse strand, counting down.
TCTATGTCCGGGGCGGAGCGGGCGAAGGCTCTTTCGGCTACTGCCTGGTAAAGGAGGATTCCGTGGAGGAGCTGAAAGCGATCCGCATCTACCCCGGGGGCGGGAAGGAGAGCATCGGGGAGAAGCTGTACGCCGCCGCCTTCCGGGAGTCTCCGGTTCCCTTCCAGGTCGAACAGAGCCGGACGACGGAAGCCGGGGAGGTTAGTTGGCACGCGGTTCCGGAGTAGGAGCGGTCCGGCTTTTTCCCCGGCATCACGAGGCGGGCTTGGCAGTCTGAGATTCCCTGCGCTTCGGGCTTGGCCCATCCGGCGCGGCGGGCCACGCTTCGTCCCCGAGCGTGATCGAAGTCAGGTTCCAACGCGGCCTCTACCTCCCCGAGTCCGACCTTTGGCTGGACCCATGGGATCCCCAACCCTGGGCCTTCGTCTCGCATGCCCATGCCGACCACTTCGCCCGGCACGAGATCTCGCTCTGCTCGCAGACGACGGCTTCCCTGGTCCGCGCCCGCTACGGCGTGGCGGAGAGCCGCTTGCAGGGCGTACCCTTCCATACCGCGGTGGAGCGAAACGGGCACCGGCTGCGCCTGCTGCCGGCCGGGCACATCGCGGGCTCGGCCATGCTCCATGTCACCCGGATCGCGGACGGCTCCACCCTTCTCTACACCGGGGATTTCAAGGTCCGGAAGGGCCGGACCTCCGAGCCGGTGGTCTTCCAGCAGGCGGACACGCTGATTCTAGAAACTACCTTCGCCCTGCCGCAGTTCGCCTTCCCTCCGCCCATGGAGGTGGAAATGGCCGTCCTCCGCTTCGTCCACGACACCTTGGCGGACGGCGAGGTCCCGGTCCTGCTGGGCTACTCTCTGGGCAAGGCGCAGGAGGCGCTGGCCCTGCTCCACGAGCACGATATCCCGGCCCTGCTCCACCCGAATGTGGCCGAAATGACCGCCGCCTGCCGCGCGGCGGGAGTCTCGCGATTGCCGGAGCCGCAAATCCTCGATGGCCCCGTGCCGCCCGGGCACGCCGTCATCGCCCCGCCGAATGCCGTGCGGTCGAAGCTCCTCCGCTCCATCGGCAACCGGCGCGTGGCCATGCTCAGCGGCTGGGCGATGGTGCCCGGGGCGACTTTCCGCTATCGCGTGGACGAAGCGATCCCGCTTTCCGACCACGCCGACTACCCGGGCCTGATCGAGTGCGTCCAGCGGGTGCGTCCGAAGAAGATCCTCACCGTCCACGGTTACGCCCGGGAATTCGCTGCGGAAATGCGCCTGCGCGGCCACGATGCGTGGTCGGCGGCGGGAAACGACCAGATGGAGCTCAGCTTGGCACCGCCTGCCGCCCGCGCCGCCCTCCCCGGCAGCGGCACCCAGACCACGGCCAGCGCCCGCCACGTGCGTCCGATCTGCCCTCTCGCCGATTTCACCAGCCTGTGCCGCCTGACCGGCGAAACCAGCAGCCGGCTGGAGAAAATCAAACACCTCGCCGCCTATCTGCGCGGTCTGGCAAGCGACGACGATCTCGCCCTCGCCGCGATGTGGCTGACCGGCCGGGCTCTCCCGCGCGCCGCCGACCGCCGGGCCGTTCACACCGGCTCCGCCACCCTTCGCCGGGCCCTGCTCAAGATTCCCGGAGCCCGCGAGGAACGCTACCGGGAGATTTCGCTGTCGCAAAACGACGCCGCCCGGACCACCCGCCTGCTGCTCCAGGAGCTGGCCCTCAAGCCGGAGCCGCTGGATCTGGCCGGACTCGCCGCCTTTTTCCACGAACTTGCAAACGCGCCGGGTTCCCTTGCGCGGATCGATCTTCTTTCCTCGCGCTTGCGCACCCTCCACCCTGCCGAGGGCGAGACCTTGGTGAAGCTCCTCACGGGGGACCTACGAATCGGCTTGAAGGAGGGGCTGGTGGAGGACGCCGTGGCGGAGGCCTTCGGTGCCGAACCCCAGTTGGTGCGTCACGCGCACATGCTGACAGGAGATCTGGGGGAAACGGCGAAGCTGGCCCGGCACAAGCGCCTGCAGGAGGCGGTGCTGCGTCCCTTCGTGCCGGTGAAGATCATGCTGGCCTCCCCGATGCCGGACGCGGCCTCGCTCGCGGCCGCGATGGGCGAACGCAACGCCGGGAGCCTCTGGCTTGAACCGAAATACGACGGCATCCGCGCCCAGATCCACAAGCACGGCGACCGCGCCAGCCTCTTCTCGCGCGACCTGCGCTCGCTGGATGCCCAGTTTCCCGAGCTCCTCGCCGCCGCCCTCTCGCTGCCCGGGGATTTCATCCTCGATGGAGAAATCATCGCCCATGCCGAGGGTCGGCGCCTGACCTTTCACGACCTCCAGACCCGGCTGGGAAGACTGTCCACCGCTCAAGGCGACCTCTTCCCTTCCAGCCATCCGGCGGACCTCCATTCGCCGGCCTTGCCCCCGGTCCGCTTCATCGCCTTCGACATGCTCTGGCACAATGGCGAGGACCTGCTTTCCCGACCGCTCGCGGCACGCCGGGAACAATTGCGGGCGGCGGGCCTCCACTCACCTGTCTTCCAGCAGATCCGGGTGTCCCGGGCGGAAAGCGCGGAGGAGGTGCATGCCACCTTCAAGCAGATGCGTGCCGAGGGCTACGAAGGACTCATCGCAAAAGACCCCGACAGCCCCTATTCGCCCGGCAGGCGCGGCAAGGGCTGGCTGAAACTCAAGACCTCCAGCACGCTCGACTGCGTGGTGGTGGCCGCGGAGCAAGGCCACGGCAAGCGGGCGGAAGTCCTTTCCGACTATACCTTCGCGGTGCGCGACGACGCGAGCGGCCAACTCCGCGTGATCGGCAAGGCCTACTCCGGCCTCACGGACGTGGAGATCGAGGAACTCACCGTCCACTTCCAGCGCCACACCCTCGGCACCGAGCGGCGGAAGCACATTGTCGAACCCAACGTGGTGCTGGAGATCGCCTTCGACTCCATCCAGCCCTCGAAGCGCCACGACTCCGGCCTCGCGCTGCGCTTCCCCCGCATCCACTCCATCCGGCGGGACAAGACCGCAGCGGATATCGACACGCTGCAGTACGCGCGGTCGCTGGTGGATGCATGAGGGCGAAAGCAGCACGGAGCTCTTGATAACCCGGTAGAGAACATTATCCGGAGCCCCTTATTAAGCATTGAAAAAGAGGGGGTTTTCTGCTCCATAGGCCGCCCTATGTCGCTTCCCGGCACGTCGCCCTTCGATGCCTTTCTTCCGGAAGGGTGGCTGGCCATCTACCTCGGCATCCTGTGCATGCTGCCGGTGCTGATCCTGTCGGCCGCCTGCCTGCGTATCCGCGGCCGGAGGCAGGGATTGCGCTTCCGGCATCCCCTGCCTCCGGCACAGGTGTCGGCGGAGATGCGGCGACACGGGCAGCCGTGGGTCGGCCGTCTCGGATTCCTCGGGTTCGCGATGCAGGAATGTGTTAGGATCGAGCATCCGGATTCCGGCGAAACGTACGAGTGGCATCTGACGAACGCGGCGGATCAGACGCTGGCCGTGCTTGAAGGAGCCCGGGCCGGGGCGGGAGAAAAACCGGTTTTTTCGCTGAGGCTGATGACCTTTCTCTCGGACGGCCGTCTCATCCTCACCGCCGACGGCCCGCTCACCCACCGGCCACCGTCCCACTGGATTCTCTCCCCGCGCCGGGACTTCGACACGGTGGAGGGGCAGATCGCCGCCCACCGTACCACCCTTGCCGCAAGCGCGGGAGGAGCCGCGGCGGTGCTGCCCGCTCCCCAGGCGCTTGCAGGGCGGCTCACCACGGAGGAGCACGCGATGCTTGCCGCCCTGGTGGCTTCCGGCGACTTCGTCCCTGCCGAGGGGGAAGGCCATGAGATTCGCCCCGTCCTGTCCCGCCTTCCCGCCCTTGCATTCCGGCACCTCGCCGCCCTCTTCACCGGCTCCGGCCGCCGCCGCGACCTGGCAAGCGTAAGCAAGCGAAAGTCCGACGAGGGACCTGACAGCGAGGCACCGGAAAGCGGCACCTTTGCCCTTTCGCCCGAACAACTGGTGGAACGCGACATCCAGCGCTTCCGCGAGCTCACCGGCGCGAAGCAGGGAGCCAAGCGGCTTGTGTTCAAGGCGGGCGTCCTCGCAGCCACGCTCTTCGCCGGCACCTGGATTCTAGGCAAAGGGGACCTGGCGGCGGGAATCGCCTCGCTCCTTGCGATCATCGCGATCCACGAGTTCGGCCACTGGCTAGCCATGAAAAGCTTCGGCTACACGGGCATGGGCCGCTTTTTCATTCCCTTCTTCGGGTCCGTGGACCTCGGGAAAAAGCTCCATGCTCCGGCGTGGCAGCAGCTCGTGGTCATCCTGGCGGGACCCGTGCCGGGACTGCTGGCCGGTCTCTTCATTCTCATAGCGGGGTACTTCCTTCCCGATCCACCCTCGCGACTGCTCGACGCCGCGGGACTGGCACTGCTCTACAACGGCTTTCACCTGCTGCCCTTCCTGCCGCTGGACGGGGGCAAGGTCGTGGATCTGCTGATTTTCCGCGATCTTCCAATCATCCGCCCGATGTTCACCGCGTGCTCCGCGGCCCTCGCGCTGATCGCGTCCTTCCTCCTGAAGTCGCGGGCGGTGCGGTACATCGCCATCGGGATGTTCGGGGGCTTGATCTGGGACATCAGGATGATCCGCGTGGTCCGGGGCGGCCGGAAACTCGGCTGGGCCGGCCAGACGGACAACGAGGAGGAAGCGCTCCAGCGGATATTCACGGGCGTGCGCCAGGAGCAGAACGACTCCTTCATGCGCAGCAGCGACTGGTCCCGCCAGATCGAGGTCCTGCTGGCGGAAGTGCTGCGGAAGCGGCCGGGCATCGCCACCCGGATCTTCGGCGGCGCTTTCTACGCCGGGGTTTGCCTGCTGCCTCTCGTCCTGATCGCCGGTGGAGCCGTATTTTATGCCATGGGAGGGATTGAAAACCTGATGGCCCATGCCGCCGCCGGGGCGGAGTTTCGCGCCGCCTTTCCCATGAAAGAGGACAAGCTGCCGCCGGAGAAACACGAGCAGCTTGCCGCTTTGGTGGAGGCGACCCATGCCGCGACGACCGACGCTGAGGAAGCGGAATACTCCCTGGAGGAGCCGTCTGCCGCCGAAAGACCTGCGCTGGCCGCAAAGGCAGCCGCCGCACCGGAAGTGACCGCAGCGCTCGACAAGCTCGATTGGGCGGGCGCCGGGGTTGCCTCCCACCACGCGGGGCTTGATACCCGCGCCCTTTCGCTATGGCTGGAGGTCCTCTGCGGGAAACTCGAGGCAGCCACCAAGGAAGGCCGTCATGCCGAGGCAGCGCGCCGGGCCGAGGTATTGCTCCACGCCGTGGCCTCCATGGAACCGGCGAATCTTCCCGCCGTGCGGGCATTGCTCCGCGACGCCGAACTCCGGACCTTGGCCTGCATCGAAAGAACCGCCGCGTCCGGCAAACTCAATACCGCGACGCTCCAGCGGATCGAGAGCCGCATCAATCTGCTCAACAAAGCCCCTCTTCCCGAGGTGGAAAACGTGCTGCTGATCGATGGTTGGACCGAGCGGCAGGCAGCCCGCAGCTTCGGCGCGTCCGGCCCGGCCGGGAACAAGAGCGGCGGCCGGGCGTGGAAGGACCTCTACGCGCGCGCCCGGCACCTGGCCGCCAGCACCGGATCCAAGGAGTCCGCCTCTGTGGCCTTGGCCCGCCACTGGAAACAGACCCGCAAGGTCGGGGAGCTTCCGGAGACCGCTGGCGGGACGGGAACACCTTCGGCGGAGGAGGCCGGATACATCATTTCCTTCTGCGAGGCCCACCGCTGGATGATGTGGCGGCGGATGACCACGCTTTCCGCCCTGCGGCTGGAAGCCTACCGCCAGAAGTCCGGCAAGTTCCCTGAGAATTGGAAACACGCGCTGCCGGGCGGGGCCGATCTCACCCTCGTCCGCACCCAAGGGCCCTGCCTGCAGCTCACCGACTCCCGTCTGCCCGCCGCTAAGGCCCCGGCCGCTTGGCTGGCCAGCGGAACCACGCCACCCGATTCTTCAAGCCATTTGTGCCCCTTGTACGGCTCGCAGCTCGCCGAGCTTTCGCACAAGTGAAGATGCTTGCACTCAGAGAGTTAGGGCGGATTTTTGGATTATTCCGCCGAAATGTCAGGAAATCTTAAGTATTTTGCGGTACCTCCCGGGGAACTCCTGGCTTTCCTGTGTGTCACCGGACTTTAGGGGAGAGCGCCAGAAAGCCCGCTTTGAACAAGGATTCGGGGGAGCCGGTTCGGTTCCTAGACGAGAAAAAGGTCCGGCATTACGTAAAGAGGTTATTGCATGATCTTAAAACTGGCTTGAATTTCAAAAAATTTATGCCTAACTGCGGGCCGGATGCCCCCAGCATTTCTAGGGATGACTTTAGGACTCGTCCTGCTTGCGTTGGTCTTCGCCACCGGGCTTCCGCTCTTTTGTGCCTTCATCGCACTGGCGAATATCCGCCGCTACCGGGTCAAGGCCCACCCCGGCGAAAGCCATCTGGTGCCGTCCGATGTGAAGCGGCGGATGGCCCCCTGGCTGAACCGGATGGGGCATTTCGGCTTCCGGCAAGCGCAAGTGGCACAACTGGAAAGCGCCGGTTACGCGGAGGCGCACCGCTGGATCCTCATCAATGACGAAGAGCGCACTTATGCCACGCTCGAACGGATCGTTCCCATTTCCGGCTCCGGCTCGCGGGTGTCGCTTTCGCTCTTCACCCCTCTCCGCGACGGCACCCTGATCGTGACGCTGGATCGCCGCCTGACGCGCCATCCTCCCGCTTGGTGGCAGGACGTGCAGCGGCATTTCGGCACGGTGGCGGCGCAGTGGAAACTGCACTATGCGCGCATCCGGGGTGAGCAGGGCCGTATCCTGCCGCCTTTGGAAAAGTTCACGGAGATGTTGGCCGCCGATGAGGAGGCCCGCCACGAGGCGCTGGTGAAGGGCGGCGAATTCACGCCCACGCGCCAGGATCCGGAAGTGCTCCGGCTGCGTTTCGCGTGCCTGCCTTCCCGGGTTCTACCGATCCTCGGGGATTTCTTCACGGGCCGCTATTTCGGCTCGTGCACGCGGCGGGATGTCGCCGCCCCGGCCCGGGCGAAGGTGGATGAAGCCGAGCGCATCGGCGGGGCCGTGGGCCTCTCTCTGAACCAAGCGGTGGAACAGGATCTGGCCCGCTACCGGGTCCTGCACACTGTCGGTTCCACGCCCATCGACCATCTCCGCCGGATCCTGCTGCTCACCGGTACCATCGCCTTTTTCATCCTGCTCTTCGGCCGGGAGGAGCCGGTGCAAACGGCTGCGATCGTGATCGTGCTCGCGGCCCTCCACGAGGCCGGCCACTGGCTGCCGATGCGCTTGTTCGGCTACCGCGGCACCAGTCCGCTCTTCATTCCCTTCACCGGCGCGACGGAACGTGCCCGCAAACTGCACGCGCCGGCGTGGCAGCAACTGGTCGTCCTGCTGGGCGGGCCGCTCCCGGGCCTCATCGCCGGGCTCGCGATGCTTGCCTACGGATACTTTTCCCCGGAGACGCCGGTGTGGCTGATGGACGCCGCCGGCATGGCGGTGGCGCTGAACGCGCTGCACTTGCTCCCGGTGCTACCGATGGACGGCGGCAAGATCATCGACCTGCTCGTCTTCCGCGATCTTCCCCTGCTGCGGCCCTTTTTCACGGTGACCGCTTCCATCTCGGCATTCGCCGCGGCGATCGTGCTGAAGTCGCGCGTCCTCCGCTACATCGCGATGACGATGCTCGGCGGCGTGCTCTGGGATGTCCGCACGATCCAAGTGGTCCGCGGCGCGCGCAAGCTGCCTTGGGCGGGCGAGGTCAACGACGAGAGCGAAGCGCTGCGCCGCATATTCCGCGGCCTGCGGCAGGAAGGCCACGGCGCCTTCATCGGGAGCGACGGCTGGCACAAGAAGATCGAGGCGCTGCTGATCGAGGTCATGCGCAAGCGCCCCATGCTGACGACCCGTTTCGCGGGAGGGGCGATGCTCGCGGTAGCCGGCGCGCTGCCCGCGATCCTGATGGCGGGCGTGCTGCTCGGCCCCCTGCTGGGGGATGCCGGCCGGATGGTCCGCACCGCCGAACAGGTCACGGAATTCCGGAAGCTCTTCCCGAAAGAAAACCGCGTCCTTTCCGCCGAAGACAAGCTCGTCCTGACCGAGCTGGCCGAGGAAACTTCCAAGGCCACGGACGCTTCCCTCCTGCCGGATCTCGGCCGCCCCCGGCAGGCCGCGGCTAACCTGATCGAAACCCTCGGCCCGCGCCTCGACAAGATCGATTGGCAGCGCGCGAACATCGCCGCCCGCACCAACGTGATCGGCGGCCAGGTGATCCCGGTATGGGTGGAGGTGCAGTGCCAGCAGCTCGAGCAGGCCGTGCAGAGCAAACGCACGGCCGAGACCCTCCGGCGTGCCGAGAACCTGCTCCAGATTTTTTCTTCCGTCGAGCCCGCCACCAGTTTGGAGCGGCGCAGTGCGCTTACGGACGCGGAATTGCGGGTGCTTCAGATCGTCGAGCGGGAGGCGGCGTCGGGCCGTCTCGACTCCTCCGCCTTGGCCCGCCTGGATGAGAAGATCACCGCCCGCAACGTTGCCCCGCATCCCGAAGTCGAAGGACTCCTGCTGGTGGCGGCTTGGGCCGAGCGCAGCCGGATCTCCGCCGTCGCCGACGCCGCGGCACAGGCTTCGCTGGATCCCCGCTTCTGGAGGGACCTGAATCCGCGCATCCGCACCGTGCGGCGGCTACTGGCGGAGCAACAATCGACCAGCCCGTCGGCCTCGGTGGCCTTGGCCCGGCATTGGCGGATTTCCCGGAGGGTGGGAGAACTTCCGCCGCATCTCGGTACTCCGGTGCTCGTCTCTGCCGGAGAAGCCTCGCTCATCCTGGATTTCTGCGAACACCACCGGCGTCTCAGCTGGCGGCGCTTGTCCACCCTTTCCGCCCTGCGCCTGGAAGCTTACCGGCGTAAGACGGGAAATTTCCCCGCACTGTGGAAGCACAGCGTGCCGGGCGGAGCGAACATGGAATTGCTGAAGGATGGCGGTCCCCTCCTCCGCCTGACCGACCGTCGCGACCAGATCCAACGCCGTATTCCCCTCTGGTTGACCCCGGCCACCTTGCCGGTGCCGCCGATCGGACCGGCCCTCGACTACGACTGCCCGCTCTTCGGTTCCCCGCCGGATCCCTCGCTTTCCCACAACTGAGCGTCCGGCCCGTGGCTCGCTCCGGTGCGGGCCTTCCTCAATTGCGGTCTATCTCAGGGCCAGGACACATCTCGTCCTCCCCCGCCGATGCGCCGACCTGAAGGGAGCGGCGCAGCCGCCTTGGACTGCGGCAGCCCGCTGCCGCTTTTCTTCCCCGCAGCCTGCTGCGGGGGCACGGGTGGTGACTCGTCATCCTGCTGCTGGAACCGCAAAGCCGCAGAGGTCGCGGAGGGCCGCAGAGTTTGGACGTGGCAACAGTTTCTTTGCGTTTCTCCGCGATCTCCGTGACTCCGGTAGATCGAGAGCTTACAGGAGCAGTTCCCGTCCCTCCCGGCCAGCAGGCTGCAGCAGTCCAAGGCGGCTGCGCCGCTCCCTTTATCCTCCGCTTTTCCGCTCCACAGGCACCGGCGGTTTACTGCATACTGGCTTGAAAGGTCCCGCCTTGAAGCTTCGCTTTCGCTTCGCCCACGAGGAAAAGCGAGCCGGCGATAAGGACGGGATGCGGGTCGGAGAGAGCGGCATCCAGTGCCTTGGCCAAGGTGGAATGACAGGTATGAGGAGGCGCGCCCGCGGGTAAAAGCGCGGCCAGATCCTCCGGAGCCACGGCCCGCGGGGTGTCCACCGGGCACAGGTGGATCCGCTCCGCCAAGGGGCAAAGATGCGCCAGGATTCCCGCGGCATCCTTGGCGGCCACGGCGCTGAAGATGAGCGAGGCTTTCCGCTCCCGGAACTCCTCGCGCCAGGTGTCCGCGAGTACTCCGGCTGCCTGCGGATTATGCGCGCCGTCGAGAACGATCTCCCGCTTCCCCTGCTCCACCCGCTCGAAGCGGCCGGGCCAGCGGACGGCCGAGAGCCCGTGCTGCACCACGCCGAAATCCAGACGGATGCCCGCGGCATGGAGGCACTCGACCGCCAGCGCCGCGTTCCAGCGTTGATGCTGCCCGGCTAGTGCCACCGGATACCCCATCAGCGGGGCGGTGATGAATGACAAGGGGGTGCGCCTTTCGTTCGCCTCCTTTTCCAGAACCTTCGCCACCGTCTCCTGCTGGGGTGCCGAAATGGCAGGCTTCCCCTCCACGAAAATGCCCGCCTTCTCCCGCGCGATCTCTTCCACCGTGTCGCCCAGCCATTGCATGTGATCGAGAGCGACCTGCGTGATGGCACAGACATCGGCGGGAACGGCCGTGGTGGCATCCAGACGCCCGCCCATGCCGGTCTCCAGGATGATCAGCTCGCAATCGCGTTCCCGGAACCACCGCATCGCGAGGACCAGGGCGATCTCGAAGAAGGTGGGATGGGGATCGAAGGACCCGCATAGCTCCCTCAGCTCCGTAAGCATGGCCGCGCAGGCGTCCTCCGGGATCTCCACTCCGGAGACCCGGATGCGCTCGCGGAAGTCGATCAGGTGCGGCGAGGTGAAGAGTCCCGTGCGGTAAGCCGCCGCGCGGGCCATCGAGTCGATCATCGCGCAAGTACTACCCTTCCCGTTGGTCCCGGCGACGTGGATCACCTTCACCCCGAAGGCAGGATAGGCGAGGTATTCCTTCAGCAGCCGTTTCGGCCCGTCCAGCCCCAGCTTGATGCCGAAGAGCTGGGTGGAGAAAAGCCAATCGATGGATTCGCGGTAGGTCACGGGAAGCTCCTCTTCCGGAAGGTATCGCGACCGCATGGGGCGGCCGCGGCCTCCACGCGCTTACTCCGGCATCATGTAGGCCAGAAGCTGCGCCAGCTTGTCGCGCAGCTTCGGGCGGGGTACGATGGTATCGACCAGACCGTGCTCCAGCATGAACTCCGCCGTCTGGAATCCGGGCGGGAGATTCTGGTGGGTGGTTTCCTTCACCACGCGCGGACCGGCAAAGCCGATCATGCACTTGGGCTCGGCGAGGTTGATATCCCCCACCGTCGCGAACGACGCCGTGACGCCGCCGGTGGTGGGATGGGTCATCACGGAAATGTACGGCAGGCCGGCCTCCGACAAGCGGGCGAGCGCGCCGCAGGTCTTGGCCATCTGCATGAGGGAAAGCATGCCTTCCTGCATGCGCGCGCCGGAGGAAGCGGAAAAAATGATCATGCCGCGCCTCTCGGCGATCGCCAGTTCCACGGCACGGGTGATCTTTTCCCCGACCACCGAGCCCATCGAGCCGGCGAAAAACTTGAAATCCATCACCGCGATCATCGCGGGCTTGCCGCCGATGGTGAGGCGGCCGGTCACCACCGCGTCGTCGAGGCCGGTTTTCTCGCGCATCGAGGCAATTTTCTCCCCGTAGTTGGCGAAGCCCAGGGGATTGGCGGAAACCAAGCCCTTTTCCGTCTCGGAATAGCTGCCGGGATCGGCCAGAAGCTCGATCCGCTCGCGCGAATCCATCAGGAAATGGTAGCCGCAGTGGTGGCAGGTCTGGAGATGCTGCTTGAGTTCCAGCGTGTGAAGCATGGCCCCGCAGTCCGGGCATTTGGTCCAGAGGCCCTCCGGCATGTCTTCGCGGCCGCGGCCGCGGCGGAGGGGTGGCTTGTTGAAGATTCCCATGTGTTCGGAGAAATCCGGTGAAGGCGGCGAGGCTAACCACGCATCACGGTGACGACAACCACCTTTTGGACCCCGGCGCGGCGCAAGACGCGGGCGCATTCGCCGGTGGTGGCCCCGGTGGTGAAGACATCGTCCACCAGCACGGCACCGGAGGGCTTTCCCGCTGCGAATTTGCCCCCTTCTTTCGAGAGCGAAAAGGCACCGCGCAGGTTCTTGAGCCGCTGGGCACGGGTCAGGCGCGTCTGGCTATCGGTCCGGCGCAGACGGGAGAGCGCGCGGCAGACCGGCAAGCCGGTGTGATGCCCGAGCGAGCGGGCGATTTCCTCGGCCTGATTGAAGTGTCGCCAAAGCAGGCGCCGGCGGTGCAGCGGGACGGGGATCAGCGGCCATTTTTCGTCCAGGGCGATGGCCAGCCGCGAATCTTCCGAGAAAGCCCGGGCGCTCACCCGGCCCAGTTCCGGCGCCAGATGGATGCGCCGCTGGTATTTCAGCTCGTGGATCATCGACAGGATCTCCGGGCGATTTGACAGCGCGGGCCGGGCGAACTCGAAGGAGAAGCGCAGATCCCGGCAATTCGGGCATTCCTGCGAGCCTTCCACGCGACCTTCGAATTCCTCGCCGCAGGTCGGGCAAAACGGGTCCCGGAGCGAGGGGATCGCTTGAAGGCAGGGCCCGCACAAGGAGCGGTCGCCGGGCACCCCCTCCCCGCAACGGTGGCAGACGCCCGGGTAGAGGAAATCGAGAAATCCTGAAAGGACGCGCCGCCAGCCTTCTGCCGCATCACCCGGCATACGGCTAGCTCCAGTAGCCCGCCGCGGGCTCGCGCGTGCGGGTCATGGCGTGGACCAGCGCTCCCGTCACTGCCACGACCGAAAGCGGCAGCAAGCCCTCCAGCAAACTCATCCCTATCAGCCAGCGGATCTGCTCCGGCAAGCCCATCACCGGCCAAGTCGCCGCCTTGAACATCCCCATCCCGAAAACCCAGCCCACATGCAGGCCGATCGGCAACCAGAGCGAGGCCGTGCGATAGCGCGCATACGCAAGCACCACCCCCACCATCGCCAGGATCGAGAAGCGGGATACCATCGAAAGCGGGTCGGCGAAACGGTGGAAAATCTTTCCCAGGAAGATCAGGCCGGCATTCGCGGCCTCGGGATCCGGCACGGTCGCGCCGCGGGGGGGCTCCAGGAAGTGGACGAAGGCGAAAAGGAACGAGAGCAGCGCGATGGCCGGGGCCGGACGCATCGCGCGCAGGAAGATGCCCAGCAATACCCCGCGGAAGAGGATTTCCTCGATCAAGGCGACCAGCAGCGCTCCGGGGAGCACCTTCTTCACCGCGGCCGCCCAATCGATCGCCATGGGAAACTTGTTCGCGATCCCGCGCGTGGACACGAGCGCGTCCTTCCAGACGAAACATCCGGCTTGAAGCATCAGCCAGCCGGAAAGGAGCAGCAGGCCCGCCGCGACCAGAAAGCCTGTGGAGAAGTGCCACCAGCCGTCGGGATTGCGCTGAAGGGGTTGGCCGCCTTCGCGGATGATCGCGCTATCCGGCAGGCGCAGCGACCATGGCGTGTCCCGGAAGCTTCCGGGGCCGCGTCCCAGCCGCAGCCATGCCCCGAGCGGAAAGAGAAGAACCAGCGCGGACAGCATCAAGGCGCGGTCGAAAAATTTCGGGAAATCCGCGCGCCCTGCCGCCCTCGCGATGAAGTGAACCGGCCCGTTGCCTTCCTTTCCCTCGAAAACCTCCGCCAGGCCCTTGCCGGCTTGGTAAAGCCACGGGGCGAGGATCGCGCCGAGAACGAGGGTAGCCGCCACATAGGCGAATATTTTCAGGACATCGCTCTGCACGCTTCGCCGCACGGGGCGAGGCTAGGTGTCCAAGCAAAACTTCCAAGTTCCAATTGAAGCCGCCGCTCGCTTGGCGCTTGGCACGTCCGTCCGGGGCCTTCAGCTTCCGCGCATGGAGTCCCACGAATGGCGCGAACGCACCGAAGAAGGCCTGCGCTTCTGGCGCGCGTCCCGCCACGCCAACCGCTGGACCTTCCAGACCACCCTGAAGACCGACCCCGACTGGCAGCCGGTCGATCCCGTGCCGAAGGAGCTGTGGGCGGAACTCCGGGAAGTCCTGTGGCGGAAGTACCAGCGCAAGCGCTGCCCTTGGGAGTGGATCGACGCGATCGACAAGATCCTCGAGGAAAAGGAGGACTGAAACCCTAGCCCGCGAGGGAGATGGACCTGCCGCTCTCCAAGCCGCGCTCGTAGCAAAGGGGCGCGCGCTTCTGGCTCAACATCCCGGGCACGGGAGTCAAGGTCTCGATCTCGATGAGACGCTTGCCCCTCACGCGGGCCAGCTCGCTGCGATGGCGGTGGAGTTCATTGCAGATCGTCAGGTGCGCGGAACTGATCGAGGTGGCGATCGTTTCCCAAGAGACCGTGGGTCCGCTGTTCGCCTCGTGGCGGATGCGATGGACGATGATGGTGTCTATGGCCGGGTCATCCAGCCACTGCTCGAAGGGCACCTCGCAGGCGATCCCGCCATCGATGAAGCGCCGCTCCCCCACTCTCTGGATGTTGAGGAGCCCCGGCACCGCACAGCTCGCGACGATGAGCTCGGCCAGCGGCCCCTCCTTCAGAACTTCCAGCCGATGGCTCACCGCGTCCGTCACCGCGATTTCCATCGCCGGTTCGCGCAGGGAGGACAAATCCACGCCGTTCAATAGCCCGTGGAGGCGTTTCACCGCGCCCTTTCCGGAGAGGAGGCCGGAGGACCAGAATACGGAGAGGACCCCCGGCAGGCGGTAGAGGAGGCCCCAATCGAAAAAAGACCAGCGCAGCCCGGAGTCCAGCACTGCCTCCCGCAGGTCATCCCCGCGCAAACCGGCGGCGTAAAGCGAGCCCGCCAGGGCACCGGCCGAAGCACCGGAAATCCTCGCCGGGTGGAGCCCCGCCGCCGCGAGACCGTTCAGGAATCCTGCATGGGCGTAGTATCCCAGGAATGAGGATCCGAGGGCTACGGCGAGTCCGGGTGTGGCGGGTGGCTCCATGATGGCGGCGGGCGGGAACGTAGGCATCCGCGGGCTCATGGCCAGATTTCAGTTTTCACCGGGGCGATCGGGGTTGAAACTGCGTCAGCGATGACTGGCACGGCAGCGAACTACAAAATCGGGAACGAGAAGCTGGTCCGCGTGCTGGACGCGGCCTCCGCCCATTTGCGGGGGCTGCTGGAAAAGCAGGGCCGTCCGGAGGGCGCGCTGCGCATCGCGGTGATCGGGGGCGGATGCAGCGGGCTGCAGTACAAGATGGATCTGGTGGACGGTCCGCGGGACCGCGACATCCTGGTGCCCAGCAACGGCGTGAACGTCGTGATCGACCCGAAAAGCGCGCTTTTCGTGAGCGGCAGCGAGCTGGATTGGTCGGATGATCTCCAGCAGGGCGGCTTCAAGGTGAGCAACCCGAATGCCGTGGTGACCTGCTCCTGCGGGGAGAGCTTCGCGGCCTGAGCATGGACCCTTTCGAACGGCTAGGACTGGAGAGGCGCCTGGTTTTCCGGGAGGACGAGCTGCGGGAGGCATTCCGCAGCGCCGGGAAAAGGGACCACCCGGACGCGGGCGGCAGCGGGGATGCCTTCTCCGCCCTGCAGGAAGCCTTCACCCGGCTCTGCAGCCCCTCCCGCCGTCTCCGGGCCTGGATGGAGTGCCGGGGGATCACCGGCGAGGAGCGGGGCGCGATTTCCCCGCAGCTACTCGATCTCTTCGCGAAAGTGGGAGCCGCCTTGCAGAAAGCCGACAGCGTGACCAAGCGGCGCGAGACCGCGCAAAGCAACCTGGCAAAAGCCCTGCTGGAGTCCGAGGTGCAGGCCGCCCGCGAAGCCTTGGAAGAGGCGCTTGAAGAGGTAGCCGGGGCGATTACCGGCGAAGAGGCCCGTTTTCCCGCGATCGAGGAAGGAGAGGACGATCCTGCGCTGGCCTCGCGGAACCTGGCGTTCCTCGAAAAGTGGCAGGCGGAGTTGAAGGCCCGCTTCGCCGGGCTGTGGTGAGGAAAGGCGGAGCCGGTATTTCGCAGGGATCCGAAATTTTCCGCGCCTACGGAACGGAAATCTGCTAGATTCGGAGGGATGATCGAGCACCGTTATCCGGAATTTCATCCCGTGGCTCCCCTGCCCTCCGGAGCGGATCTGGTGGCGGCCCTGGATTTCAAGCGCCTTCCGAAAATCCTGCTGCACGAGCACCTGGACGGAGGCTTGCGCCCCGCCAGCATCATCGAGCTCGCGAAGCAGCAGGGCTACGGCGGCTTGCCCTCGGATGATCCCGAAACACTCGCCACGTGGTTCCACCGCGGGGCACAGCGCGGGAATTTGCCCGAGTATCTGGAGGGCTTCGCACACACCATCGCGGTTATGCAGACCAAGGACGCGCTGGGCCGTGTGGCCTACGAGTTCCTGGAAGACATGGCGAAGGATGGCGTGATCTACGCGGAGATCCGCTTCGCCCCGGTGTTTCACACCGCCATGGGCCTGACGCAGGATGAGGTGGTGGCTGCGGTGCTGGAGGGCCTGGACAGGGGCCGGCAAGACACGGGCGTGGAATACGGCCTCATCATCTGCGCGATGCGCGACCGCACGGACTCGCTGGAGGCCGCCGAGCTGGCCATCCGCTGGCGGGACCGCGGCGTGGTCGGCTTCGACCTCGCGGGCGGGGAATACGGCCATCCGCCGAAGAAGCATGTCGATGCCTTCCACGCCATCCAGCAAGCCAACTTCTACATCACCATCCATGCGGGGGAGGCCTTCGGCCCGGAATCCATTTGGCAGGCACTCCAATGGTGCGGCGCTCACCGGCTGGGCCATGGCACCCGCCTGCGGAATGACATCGAAGTGGCACCGGACGGCTCGCTCAAGCTCGGCCGCCTGGCCCAGTATATCCTGGACCGCCGGGTGCCGCTGGAGATGTGCCTTTCGAGCAACGTGCACACGGGGGCATGCGCCAGCTTCCAGGAGCACCCCTTCGCCCTCTTCCACCGCGCGGGCTTCCGCGTCTTCCTCAATACCGACGACCGGCTGATGAGCGACACGGAGATGTCGAAGGAACTCGCCATCGCGACGGCCACCTTCGGCCTGAGCCTCGTCGAGCTGGAAAAGATGACGATGAACGCGATGAAGAGCGCCTTTGTCCCCCACCAGACCCGGGTGGACCTGATCCGGCGCCGGCTGCTGCCGACCTACTCGATGCTTTTCGCGGAGCTGACCGCCCAGGCCTTCGCCCGGCAGCTTTCCAGAAACCCGCAGCATCCATGAACGTCCCCGAACGCATCCTGATGGGCCCCGGCCCGAGCACCGTGCCCTCCCGCATCCTGCGCGCAATGGCCTCCCCTACCCTAGGCCACCTCGATCCCCGCTACATCGAGATCATGGACCACACCTGCACGATGCTGAGGAAGGTCTTCCAGACGACGAACCATCTCACCTTTCCCGTCTCCGCCACCGGCATGGCGGGGATGGAGTGCGTGGTGACCAACGTGATGGAGCCCGGCGACGAGGCGATCGTCTGCGTCAACGGCCTCTTCGGCGGCCGCATGGTGGACGTGATGGAACGCGCGGGCGTCACGGTGCACCGGGTGGAAGTCCCGTGGGGGGAGATCTTTCCAGTGGAGACGCTGGCCGAGGCGGTGGCGAAGCATCCCAAGGCGAAGGTCTTGGGCATCGTCCACGCGGAAACTTCCACCGGCGCGCACCAGCCGCTCGAAGGCCTGGGCGACCTCCTCCACGATGCCGGGATGCTCCTGCTCGTGGATGCCGTGACCTCGCTGGGCGGTCATCCGGTGAAGGTGGACGAATGGGGGATCGATGCGATCTATTCCGCCACCCAGAAGTGCCTCTCCTGCCCGCCGGGGCTTGCGCCGGTGTCTTTCTCCCCGCTGGCGCTGGAGATCATCGAGAAAAGGCGCAGCAAGGTGCAGAGCTGGTATTTCGATGTCTCCCTGTTGAAGGACTACTATGCAGGCAGTGGCAAGCGGAGCTATCACCACACCGCTCCCGTGAACATGATCTACGCGCTGCACGAGGCGCTGCTCATCGTGCTGGAGGAAGGACTGGAAGCGAGGCAGGCCCGGCATGCGAAACTGCACCGGCGGCTGCGGGCGGGCTTGGAGTCCATGGGCATCCGCTATGTGCCCGGGCATTCGCTACACACCCTGAATTGCATCCACATTCCGGAGGGTGCCGACGATGCCTCCGTGCGGGCGAAGCTGCTGGAGGACTATTCCATCGAGATCGGCGCGAGCCTCGGACCCCTGGCCGGAAAGACCTGGCGGATCGGCCTGATGGGACACTCCGCGACCCAGGCGAACGTGGACCTCTTGCTGGCCGCTCTGGTGGATTGCCTGGAGTGAGTTCCCACGACTCCGGCGGCGAGCGCCCGCTTTTTCAAACCGGGCACCCTTGCGTCGAAAGATTGGCTTGCCAAAGTAACTTTGTTTTACAAAGTTACTAGCGAACCTACCCTCCGATTCGAGATGAAAGCCATGAACAATCCCGCGACCCTGCTGCTTGTCCTTGCCGGGCTCACCTGCTTTGCGCTCGCCGGATTCGAACCGGGCGACGAACTGAAACTGACCCTACGCGGCATCAACGCCGCCGAGCAGGAACGCGTGAGCGGCGAATATCAAGTCGGGGAGACGGGCATGGTGCATCTGCCGTTGTTAAGCGAACCGGTCAACATACTCGGACTCTCAGCAGAGCAATCCGCCCGCGCCATAGAGGCCGCCTATCGGGCGGAGGGGGTTTACACCACTCCTTCGATCGGAGTGAAACCGATCAAGGGAGCCATCCAGAACAATGCTCCCACGGTGGTAAGCGTGGGCGGCCAAGTCCGCCGCGCCGGACAGGCTGCCTATCATCGCGGCATGACAATGATCCAAGCCATCGATGCGGTTGGCGGGCTCAATGAATTCGGAGGAAGGAACATCTATCTCCTGCGGGACGGAAAGCAGTACTGCCTCGATTTCCGCAAGCTCCGGCACAAGAACATTCCCTTGCGTCCGAACGACTCTCTCCAAGTGGAGCAGAAGGGCGCTCTACGGGATGTATGGAAAGGAAAGGAGGAGGCATTGAAGCCGCTGACGGAGTGAACGAGCCGGCGCTCCCGATACAAAAAGCCCCTCGTCCGCGAAAGCGAACGAGGGGCGGTAAAAACGAAGCGTGCGGGCGATTTACTGGCCTTCGCCGCCTTGTGGCATCGGGAAGGGCATGTTGCCGTGCGGGTTCGCGGGAGCGTTTTCGATGCCCACCAGTTCAAGGTCGAAAAGAAGCACGCTGTTCGGGGCGATTTCGGCACTCCGGCGTTGCTCGCCGTAAGCGAGTTCGCTCGGGATGAAAAGCTTCCACTTGGCACCCACCGGCATGGTGGTGAGCGCTTCCTTCCAGCCTTCGATCACCTGGAGGGTCATCGGCACGGGCTTGCCTTCCGGGGAGGCGTCGAATTCGGTGCCGTCCACCAGCGTGCCCTTGTAGTTCACCAGGAATTGCTTCTCCGGTTCGCCTTCCTTGGGGGCGACGTATTTCTCTTCGCCGCCGGGCTTGATGACTTCGTACTGAAGGCCGCTCTTGGTGGTGGTCACTTCCTTGCGCTTGCCGTTCTCCTCGAGGAACTTCTTGCCGGCTTCCAGATTCTTCGCGGCGCGCTCCTTCTCGCGGCCTTCGAGCATCTGGCCGAGAGCGCCCATGGCGGCGCGGAGATTGTCCTCGGGCACTTCCGGCTTGTCGCCCTTGAAGCCGACGAGGAAGCCCTTCAGGAAAGCTTCGCTGTCGATGTCCTCGCTGGTGATGCCGAAGCGGCCGTAGTTCTGTCCGAATTCACCGCCGGTCCGGAAACCGAGTGCGTAGGAGGAGTCGGTCTTCACTTTCGCGGGATCGGCCGGCGGGGCCGGAGCCGCGGGAGCCGCCTCGGCAGCCGCTTCCGCAGGTTTCTCCGCAGCGCCGTCGTTCTGGGCGGCCGCCGGAATCAGGGTGGCGAGGCCGAAAGCCAGGACGCCGGGAGTAAGGTTGAATTTCATAACGGCGCGGAAGCTAGAGCCGCTTCCTGCACTTGTCGAGCGGCCCTTGCGCCCGCGTCCGCCCCGATTTCTGGACAGGCTCCCCGCGCCCGTGTTTCGCTCCCGGAATGAAAATCCCCGCACTATTCGCACTTTCCCTTGTCTTGTCTTCCTGCGGCGGCGGCTTCGGCGGCACCAGCGTCGGCGGATCTCCGGCCGTGCTGAATGTTTCGGGATGGGATCCGAAGGAGCGCCAGCGGACAGGCTCCGGCTACTCCGAGCACGACCTTTCCGCACTGAGCCGCAACGGCGCCCGCGGCCTCATCGCCCGCTCGGCCAAGGGACCGCTGCTCGACGACAAATTCCCTGCTTTCCTAAAGTCCGCCGATCGCCAGGGCATGCTGCTGGGTGCCTATCACTTCGTAACGATGGATCAGGATCCCGCCTATCAAGCGGATTCCTTCGTGGACCGCGTCCGTTCGGTCGCGCGGAGCCAAGGGATCTCGCACCGGAAAATCCTGCTCGTGGGCGATTTCGACACGGCCTCCTCACCGGACCGGCTGGTGAAGTTCATCCGCAGGGTGGAGCAACGCACCGGAGTGACCCCGGTGACCTATCTCGAAAACAGCGACCGCCTCCGCGCCAGCCTGAGCAACGCGGCTCCGGCCCAGAAATCGGTGATCCGCCGTTCTCCTTATTGGATCGCCCTCTATAGCCCCGCGGGCACGGAGCGCACGATCTTCTCCAGCCGCCCCCTGACCCCGGATGGCCTGATGGAAAAGTACGGCATCTGGGACGAATGGGCGATGTGGCAGTACGGCGGCGTGATCTGGCAAAACGGCCGCTCCACGCCGAAGCACTACAATACCGGCCAGTGGTCGAGCCCGCGCTATTTCGGCGACATGGCCCACCCGATGGAGCGGAATGTGTTCAAGGGCGACGAAGGCGAACTCCAGGCCTTCTGGAACCGCCATGGCTGGGCGTGGTGGTGATCACCTCACCGTCAGCACATCGCATTTCACGAAGATCATGATCTTCCGGCTGGGATCGGCCTCGCCCTCGGCGGCTTTCGGCGTCGCGATTCCTTGCATGTTGTACTGCCCGTCCAGACAGGTCAGCGCGGTACTCATCCGGATCGTATAGATCTCCGGCATCTGGACCTTGGTCACATTGCCGGAGGCATCCTTGTGTTCCATGTAATACGTGTCGCCCGTGTGCCACACGAGAGTCGGGGCAAAGCGGAGGTCGATGATCCTGCCATCGCCGCCGAGGGTCGGCTCCACCTCCAAGGTGCTACCGAGATTGCGCGTCTCGAAACTCGCGGGCGTCGGCGGCCCGATGAATTTCCCCGCGTCGAGTGCTGGCGTCGAACCCTCCGGGCCGGTGCCCGTACCGAGGGAAACGGTGAGGGAATTGGGTACCTTCCCCGGTTCGTAGGTGGTGGGATAGATGTATTCCTGAATCGATTCCACCAATGCCTTCTCACCGCTCCTGGCCGTGCAGATCATGGTCTCGAGAATGGCCGCGTCGCCTTTCTTCACGCGTGCCTGGACGGCGTCCCGCAGAACACCTGCATCGGCGCTCCGCGGGCTGCTGCGGTAGAGGAATTCGGTGAGCAATTCATGCGGCATCTCGATGAACTCCACCTGCACCCGCACCTCGCGCGGGAAATTCGCGGGCTGGTTCAGCAACTGCCGGGCCTGCTCTTCCGGTTCGGGATCGGCTTGGGCGGGAACAAAGGGATCCTTGTTTCCAGGTGCCGCCAGCACCACCGCGGAAACAAGCGCTGCCAGGGAAACTGGAATAAGGGCTTTTTTCATCCGTGGCATCAGATGGATGAAAAAGTGAAGCGGTCAAGGAGGATGGACGACCGGACTACGAATTCACGAAGCTTCCACTTCATATGGCAATCTCATAGCCCTACAATGTATTCTGAAGCTCCAGAATAGATCGGCAACCCAGAAGAGGAGATAAGCTGTGAAGATGGCCCAATACGCCACGTGCAAACCGAGCTGGTGCCCGCCCTTTCAATAAAATCGGGACTTGGAAAGGCGGTCAGGTTGCGCCTCTCCGTGTTCAGGATCGAATGGGAACCACGATCGCCCCCCATTCTCCACTCCCGCCTCCCGATGCCCAGGCCCACAGAAGGAAGGCCAGTCCAGCGCTCCCGAGCCAGGTGATCCGGGAGCGGAGGAAATTGAACTCGCGGGGCTTCCGCATGACTCTTGTCAAAGATGCCCCTCCTGCACCCCCGGGGAGATGATCTCGTTCGCGAGCTTGTTGTGGAATTCGAAGAGATCGGTGCGCCTGTCCGTCACCGGCGTGACGCTGCCGCTGAGCCGGGAGCGGTAGAGGTCGGAGATATCGAGGTCGGTCACCAGCATTGTCTCCACGTTTGGATCGGCTTCCGCCTGAATGCCGTCGCGCGCGAACTCGAAATCGCTGGGGCTGAAAACGGCCGCGCGCCCGTAGTGGATGTCCATCGCTGGCACATCCGGCAAATTCCCCACCACGCCGGCCGTGGCGACGTAGATCTGGTTCTCGATCGCGCGGGCGGCGGCGCACAGGCTGACCCGCAGGTAGCCCTGGCGATTGTCCGTGCAATAGGGAATGAAAAGGATCTCAACACCGCGGTCCGCCAAGTACCGCGCGGCCTCCGGAAACTCCACGTCGTAACAAATGAGCACGCCGATCTTCGCTTTCGGGGTCTGCAGGACGATGAGCGAGTCCCCTCCCGAGATCCCCCACCACGTTTTCTCCGAGGGCGTGATATGGAGCTTCGGTTGGGAGACGTGCGTGCCGTCCGGCTTGAAGATCATGGAGGTGTTCTCCAAACGGCCATCCGGCTGGGGCACGGGATGCGAACCCGCGATGAGATAGAGGCCCTGTTCCCGCGCGAGGCGGCTCATCAACTCGATGAACTGCGGCGTGTATTCCGAAAGCTTGCGGATGCCCTCCCGCGAGCCGAGCGGCGGCAGCGCGCTGAGCAACTGCACGGTCAGGAACTCCGGGAAGACCACGAATTCCGCGCCGTAGTCCTCCCCCGCGGTTTCGACGAAGTAGCGGACCTGGCTGGCGAAGTCATCGAAGTCCGCCACCTTCCGCATCTGGTACTGCACGCAGGCCACCCGGACCTTGTTGCCGAACTCGCCTTTGGCTTGGAACTCCGGGTTGATCCATTCGATCAAGGCGGCGTGGTCGCGCGAACGGTGATCGTGCAGGTAGTTCGGCATGATGCCCCGCACCGCGAAGCCCTGCTTGATCTGGAAACCGAGCACGGGATCGGGGATCTTCCCGTCCTGCACCTGCCATACGTATTCCTCCGGCGTCAGGCGGGCCGCATGGTCATCGTAGTGCCAGAGTCGCGCTCCCGCCAGGATCCGGCGGAGATTGAGGCGCCGGCACAGCTCACGCCGGGCCGAGTAAAGCGCGGCCCCGATGCCTAGCTTCCGGGCGTCCGGATCCACATAGACGTCCGCGCCGTAGAGGGTATCCCCCTGCGGGTCGTGGTTGTAAAAATAGCCGTCGTCCGTGATCCCGTCGTAGGTGTGCTTGCGCAGGGGATTGCGGCCGAGCGAGACGATCAGCGAGGAGGCTACCCCCAGGATCTTGCCGTCTTTCTCCGCAAGGAGCTGGCCCTCCGGGAAGACGTGGAGGTGGGAGCGCAGGTGGTTCTCGTTCCACGGCCCGCCCGCGTCGTTCGGCTGCGGGAAGCAGCGCCGGTGCAGGGAAAGGATGGCCGGGATGTCGGCGATGGTGGGATTCCGGACCAGGACGGCACCCAGCTTCGTTTCGTGATCTTTCGGCGGCACGCCCGAGAAGAAATCGGAAGAGGAGGCAACGCAAAGAGTTTCGAGGGGGAACCGGCTCCGGCTCGCCTTGTTCCGGGAAAACTTTACGGCCGGCACGGGGGTAAACCCAAGAAACCCCGTGCCGGCCGTATTTAGATCGGTCCGCTACAAGCATGAAGGTGAAACCCAAGAAACCAACGTGCTCGCCACGGCCTATGTGGGTTCAAATTAAGCGGTGGGCGTGCCAAGTCCCGTCGCTTTTTAAGGAAAAATCGTCACAAAAGCCGCGCCAACACCCCCTGTTATGAACGGCCCGAATGGGTCGCTCCGCTTTACTTGCGGTCCACGATTTCGCGGATGTCATCGTCGGAGAGATCCACCCGCTGATAGACGCTGCGGGCGGCATTGATCATCGCCATGGCGCTCTCCCGCTCGTCGTGGATCACCTCGATATCGAGAGCGCGCAGGCTCTCGATTTCGGCCGCGAACTTCGCCCGCCCGAAGATGATGATGGCAGGATTGTGCTCCCGCACGATCGGCACGGCGGAGCGGGTCAGCTCCACCGCCGGGAAGGTGAAGGCCACCATCCGCGCGCGACCGATCCCCGCGAGGTCGAGCGCTTCCGGGTGGGAGGCATCGGCGAAGAGCACGGGCTGCCCTTCGGCCTTCAAGGTGCGCACGGTCTCGGAATTCAGTTCCAGCACCAGGGTATCCACTCCCGAGCGCTTCAACGCCTCATTCAGAGCCCGGCCCACCGGCCCGTAGCCGCAGATGATCGCGTGATCGCTGATCTCCTTGATGGCATAGGTGGGGGTGAGATTCTCGACCACCGGCTTTTTCTTCGGTTTGAAAAACCCGGTCATCTCGAAGAGGTGGCTGATGGAGCCGCTGCCGCGCATCAGGAGCGGCACCACGGCCATGGTGAGCGCGGCACAGCTCAGGAGCAATTGCTGCACGGAGGGATCCGCCGGCCGGTAGTCCGCCGCCTTGCCCAGCAGCACGAGCGAGAATTCTCCCGAACTGGAAAGCGCGGCTCCCGTGAGCAGGGCCGGCCGCAGCGGGAGCTTGAAAAGCCGCGCGACATTGAAGGCGATGAAGCCCTTCACCATCAGGATAAGGACGCTGAAACCCAGGATCCGGACCCAGTCCGAGGCGACCACCTGCAGATCGATCTGGAGGCCGACCGAGACGAAGAAGATCGCCAGGAAGAGATCCTTGAAAGGCATGATGTCCGCCATGATGCGGTGGCGGTAGATCGACTCGCTGGCCACCAGGCCCGCGGCGAAAGCCCCGAGCGCCGGCGAGAGCCCCAGCAGTGCGCCCAGCACCGCCACTCCGGAGCACAGGGCCACGACGGAAAGCGTGAAGAGTTCGCCGCTCCGCGTCCGGGCCACCGCGTGCAGCAAGGGCGTGATTCCGTAGCGCCCGAGCAGGAGGGTGCCGCCGAGGAAGACGATCCCCTTGCCGACCGCCAGCGAAACCTCCCCCGCCACGGACCCCTCGCTCTTGCCGAACATGCCCGGCAGGATGAGCAGGAAGAGGATCACCACGATGTCGTCGAACAACGCGATGGCGAGCGCGGTACGCGCGCTGGGATTGTTCGGCTGCCCCATGTCCTGGAAGGACTTCATTGCTACCGCCGTCGAACTCAGCGCCACCGATACCGCGAGCACCACCACCTCCGCGGGCGGCCGGATCCCGCAGAACCACGCGATCGCCCCGCCGATGGCGGAAATCGTTCCCACCTGAATCCCGCCGCCGATCAGGGAGACGCGCCACAGGTGCTTGAATTCCGCGAGCGAGAACTCGATGCCGAGCGTGAACATCAGCAGGATCACCCCCATCTCCGCCAAGTGGGAGATGACCGCATCCATCTCCGTGTGCTCGCTGCCGAAGGAGCCGAGCAGCGGGGTATTCGCGATGATGATCCCGCAGATCAGGTAGCCGATCAGGAAATTCTGCTTCAAGCGCGCGAGCAGCAGCGACATCAGCACCGCCAGCAGCAGCACCATGCTGAGCACCGCGAACAGCGGAGAGACATCTGCCGTACCCGCGGCCAGGAGCGAAAAAACAAGCATCGTCGCAGGCTTTCCGAGGCACGGGCAACCCGCCAAGGGAAAAACCGGGCTGGCCCGAGATTTCCCCGGGATAAACGATTTAAAATGCCGCCACCGCCATCTTCCACCGCGGGAAAGGGTCCTTGAAACGCTTCCGCCACCCGCGCTCGGGCAGGGCGTATTCCTCCGGGGTCAGCAAGGCTTCGTCTAACATCCCGGTCAGAGCCTCCCGGTCCATTTTCGTGCCGATGAGCACGATCTCCTGGCGGCAATCGCCGTTCGGCTCCCGCCATACGCGGTCGATATGCCGCGTATCCGCCGGCCAATGGTCCCGCGGCACGGCGGCCCAGAAATGGCCCGCGCACTGGTGCCGCGCCACGCCCCCGGCCTGCGACCAATAGCCCGCCATCTTCAAGCGCGTGGCTAGCCAGAAGACGCCCTTCGAGCGGATGACGCCCGGCCATTCCTGTTGCAGCACCTTGAAGAAGCGCTCCGGATGAAAGGGAGTGCGGCGCTCGTACACGAAGTTCGAGATGCCGTATTCCTCGGTCTCCGGCGTGTGTTCCACCAGCGAATCCAGCCAGCCTTCGTGCTTCCGCGCCCGCTTCAAATCATAAAGGCCCGTTCCCATCACCGCGGCCGCGGGAACCTGCGACTCCCCGGTCTCGTGGATGATCGCTCCGGGGTTCAGCGCCCGGATCATCCCATGCACCGCATGCTTCTCTTCCGCGGAAACCAAGTCCGTCTTGTTGAGCAGGACCACATCGGCGAATTCGATTTGATCGGTGAGGAGATCGACGATCGAGCGCTCGTCTCCTTCGCCCGCCACCTCGCCACGGTCAGCCAAGCTCTCGTCGGTCAGGTAGTTCTGGAGGAAATTGAAGGCATCAACGACCGTGACCATCGTATCGATCTCCGCCACGTCCCCGAGCGAGCGCCCCTGCTCGTCCGTGAAGGTGAAAGTCTCCGCCACCGGCATCGGCTCGCTCACGCCGGTGGATTCGATCAGCAGGTGATCGAAACGGCCCTCGCGCGCGAGCTTTCCTACCTCCAGCAGGAGGTCCTCCCGCAGCGTGCAGCAGATGCAGCCGTTGGTCATCTCGACCATCCTTTCCTCCGTATGCGAAAGCTCGGCACCGCCGGAGCGGACAAGTTCGGCATCGATGTTCACTTCGCTCATGTCATTGACGATGACAGCGACGCGCTTGCCCTCCCGGTTGCGGAGGATGTGATTGAGCAGGGTGGTTTTCCCCGAGCCGAGGAAGCCCGAGAGGACGGTGACGGGAAGTTTGGACATGAAAGTCGGAGTTGCTGCTTTGGAATCGCCGCCGGCGTGGCCGCGGCACGGCATCGGCTTTCCAATAAACGCAAATTTATTACAATTACTAATTGCACTTTGTTTGCGTTTTGATCTTTTCAGCGCGGCGTTCACGCCAAACAATCGCGTTTGCCAACTTATTGCATTTGCACATCGATCTGCATCCGCATTCCCCGACTTCCATGAAACACTCCGCCGCCGCCCGCCTCGTTTCCGCGAGTCCTCTCCTCCTCGCGCTTCCTGCTTTCGCCCAATCTTCCGACCTTCTCCCTGCCACGGCCCTGGATGAACTGGTGATCACCGCCTCCCCCGGGAATCGCACGCTGTTTCAACAAGTGCAGCCCGCGAGTGTCCTGAAGGACGAGGAACTCCAGTGGAACCTCCAGCCTACCTTGGGAGAAACCCTCGCGCGGCAGCCCGGGGTGAGCTCCACCTACTTCGGCCCCGGTGCCAGCCGCCCGATCATCCGCGGCCTCGGCGACGACCGGGTGCGTGTCCTGCAGAACGGCACCTCGGTGCTGGACGTTTCGAACGTCAGCCCGGATCACGCGGTCGCCTCGGATCCCCTCACGATCCGCTCCATCGAAGTGGTCCGCGGTCCGGCGACCCTGCTCTACGGGCCGAACACCATCGGCGGCGTGGTGAACGTGATCGACGACCGCATCGCCGAGGAACGCTTCAGCGGCAAATGGCCATCGGGCAGTTTCGCGAGCAGCCTCGGCTCGGCGGATGATCTGGAATCCCTTTCCGGCGCCGTGACCTTCGGTGCGGGACCGCTGGTCTTCCATCTCGATGGCTTCACACGCGAGACGGAGGATCTGGAGATCCCCGGCTTCGCGCGCTCTTCGCGCCTCCACGCCACCCAGCCGCTGGCTCCCGGCGAGATCGAGCCCTATGGGACGCTGCCGAACAGCGCCACGGACTCCAAGGGAGCCGGGCTCGGCGCTTCGTACGTGTGGGATAAGGGCTACTTCGGCCTTTCCTATTCCGGCATCGATTCACTCTACGGCACGGTAGCCGAACCGGAAGTCACCATCGATCTCCGCCAGCGCCGCTGGGATTTCCGCGGTGCCTTCAAACAGCCTGCCCCTTGGATCAAGGAGATCGACTACAAGTTCGGCCACTCCGACTACGCCCACACCGAGTTCGAAGGTGCGGAGCGGGGCACCGAATTCCTGATCGAAGGCTATAACGGCCGTGCCGAGCTTCTTCACGAGCAGCTCGGGCCCTTCGAGGGCGCATTCGGCTTTGAAACCCAGCACTCCGATTTCTCCGCCCTCGGCTCCGAGGCTTTCCTCCCTTCGGTGGAAAACGAGGTGAATTCGCTCTTCGTCTTCGAAGAGATCCCGCTGGGAAAGACGCGGCTTCAATTCGGCGCGCGCTATGACCGCCAGACCAACGAAACGGATCCCAATCCCGCGTTCGGTCCGGGGCTCGACCGGGACTTCGATGCTTTCAGTGCCTCCGCCGGCATCGTTTACAATCCCGTGCCTGACTACGCCGTCGCGCTCTCCTTCGCGTACACGCAACGCCCGCCGACTTATGTCGAACTTTTCGCCAACGGGCCGCATGTGGCCACCGGCACCTTTGAAATCGGCGATCCGGATCTCGATACCGAAGACTCTTTCTCCATCGATCTCTCCGTCCGCAAGAAAGCGGGACGGGTCACGGGCAGTGCCGGGGTCTTCTACTACCGCTTCGACAATTTCGTCAGCCTGGCCGCCACGGGAGCCGACTTCACCGATCCGGATAGCGGGGAGACCATGCCCATCTTCGCCTACGATGCCGTGGGGGCGGACTTCCATGGCGGCGAGATCGAGACCGTCTTTCATCTTCTGGAACCGGCGGTCGCCGAGGAAACCGGCGACGCGAAATCGCCCGTTGTGCCGCCGTCCCCTGTTTCCGATCAGCATCTCGACCTGATCCTGCGCGCCGATTACACCCGCGCGGAGAATCGCGATACCAGCCTTCCCTTGCCGCGCATCCCCCCCTTCCGCGCCACAACCGCGCTGGAATACCGCATCGACGGCTGGGGAGCCCGGGTGGAAGGACAGTATGCCGCCCATCAGGACCGGCACGATGTCAACGAACTGCCGACCGACGCCTACTTCCTGGTCAATGCCGCGCTCAGCTACCGCGTGCAACTCGGCGACGTGGACACGACCTTCTACGTGAAAGGCGTGAACCTCACCGACGAGGAGGCCCGCCAAAGCACTTCCATCCTGAAGGACATCGCGCCGCTGGCAGGCCGCGGCGTGGTGGCAGGCATGAGGGCGGAGTTCTGAGGCGCGGCCCGTGCCGGGCTCAGGGCCTAGCCAGAGCCCGGCAAATCCTCTGGAACACCACGACCGCCACGCATGCGGCTATCCCCGCCAAAAGCGGCCGCAGCTCCGTGGGGAAAAGGAGGATGAACCCTTTTCCTTTGATCAGTGCCGAGTAGCTCGACACGCAAAAGGGAAAAAGGAAGAGCCGGAATTTCGTCCAGCCGTCCATCGCCTGACCCGGCACCTTCGTCGCGAAAATCAGCGCGATGCCGATGAGCGCCGAGATCCCCGCCGCCGAAAGCCAGATCACCGGCGAGGGATCGAAATAAAACGGGATGATCGCCAGGTACCACGCGAGGTAACACCAGAGAACCAGCTTCGGGACTCGCAGCTTGGCGAAGTAGTCGATCACGCGCATCGGGCGAAAGCATGATCCGTTCCGCAGGCGGGGGAACAAAGCGTAAATCGTGATCTGAAACCGGATCACTGCCACTCCGTCGTCGCCTGATTCAGCGCGGCCACCTTCCCCCATGAGAACGAGGTTCCTAGAGCCAGCCCAAGGTAGTCCTTCGCCACCGGCATCGCCTCGTGCAAGTCCGCGCCCTTCGCGAGCTGCGCGGTGATCGCCGCGGAAAGCGTGCAACCGGTACCGTGGGAGGCGGCACCTTCGATCCTGGGCTGCCGGAACCAAGAGGGCAGACCGCCGTCCCACAGCAGGTCCGCGCACTCCGGCGCCTGCAGGTGTCCCCCCTTGAGAAGCACGGCGCAGCCGTGGCGCGCGGCGAGCTCCGCAGCCGCCCGCTCCATCTCCGCCTCGCTGCGGACCGGCGCGCCCCACAGCACTTCCGCTTCGTCCAGATTCGGCGTGATGAGCGTCGCCAGCGGAAAGAGTCGCTTCTTGTACGCTTCGATCGCGTTCTCTTCCAACAGGGGAGCACCCGTGGAGGCGATCATCACCGGATCGATCACCAGCGGGATCTCCCGGTGTTCCGAGAGGAGCTCGGTGACGGCCACGATGTGCGCCTTGGAAAAAAGCATCCCGGTTTTGATCGCGGCGATGGGAAAAGACTCCAGCAGCACCCTGAGCTGATCCTGCAGGATCGCCGGCGGTACGGCATGCACGGACCGCACCACCGCGGGCGTCTCCGCGACCACACATGTCACCGCGGTGAGCCCGAAGACCCCGAAGTACTGGAAGGTCTTCAGATCCGCCTGGATCCCGGCGCCTGATGAACAATCCGAGCCGGCGATCGTCAGCGCGACCGGTGGGGAGGTTTTCATTTCCCCATGATAGAATCCGGGAGACTCCCGGAAAAGGGGAAAGCCGCACGGAATGCGGAATCGACAGCACGCGGGGCAACCATGTCATGATATTGCCATGGACAACTCCTCCCCGTATCAAGCGCCCGCAAGCCCGCCGCCGCCGATGCCCCATCCCGGCCTGATCGAGCCCCCGGCGGTCAAGGCATTCGGTGTGATGCACCTCATCCTGGCGGGGCTGGGATTCCTCATGGCGCTATGGAGCCTGCTCTCGCCGCTCATCAACCGCGCCATGATGGCAAACACCCCCGGCTATGCCGCCCAGGAAAAATTCCAGCAGGACCTCCTGTGGGTGACCCTGATGACGGCGGTCTTCATGCTGGCTCTGGCCGTCTTGCTACTCATCTCCGGCCTGAAGCTCGTCCGCTCGCGTCCCGACGGGGTGAAGTGGTCCCACCGCTATGCGTGGACCTCCATCGCCACCAAAGTGATTTCGCTGGTCGTCACCCTCGTCTGGGTGCTCCCGAAGACACAGCAGTTCGTCGGCGACGCAATGTCCGCAGCCCCCGGAAGCAAGCCTCCCGAAGCCTTCGCCGCCGTCATGAAGGGCGTCGTCGCAGCCAGCAGCGTGGCCACACCGGTCCTCGCGTGCATCTATCCCGCCCTGGCGCTCTATTTCCTGAGCCGTCCGGCCGTCAAGGCGTGGTGCGCGGCGCGTCTCCCAGGTGCAGCCTGAGAATCCGCTTCACCTCTGCCGCCGTTTCCGGGCACGCCGTCACGCTGTGGCTGAAGGGCACGATCTTCTCGCTCTCCACCCCCTCCAGATGGGAAGACCAGTAGGGTACCACTCCGTCCGAACTCTCGGGAGTGTCCCCCCTGCCCCGGTCGCCGATCACGGAGTGCTCCTTCAATCCCCTGCGGAAGGGCACTCGGTCCAGCGCCGCGTAGGCGGGATAGGAAGGGGAAAGTGATCCGATGCTGGTGAACCAGCCCTTCGACGAGGCCTTCCCGCTCATGGCCAGGCTTGAAAGGTCGTTCAGGGTGAAGTCCACCAGGTTCACGGTGAGCGTCTTCGGCAGCCGGATCAGATGGCGGATCATCGCCGACAAAAAGCGGTCCGCCATCGGCGAGCCGCGGTGGGGCGCAGCCAGGAAGATCACCCGGTCCGGCGGCTGCAGCGGCTCGTACATCGTCAGGATGCGGATCGCCTCGCGGGTCTTGGCGTTGGTCGCCAATTCATCCAGCGGGCGCTGCTCGAAGGCGCGATACATCGCTTCACCCGGCTTCTTCAGCGAGGCGTGCGAAATCACGCCGCCCATCGAGTGGCCGATCACCACCATGCGCTCCCACTGGTCCGCCGGGCCCTTGCCGCGCGCCAGCCGGTCCGCCTTCTTCATCTCCTGCCGGAACCGTGCCGCGCTGAAGAGCCAATTGTTCCCGGTGGGATAGCTGTAAAACCAGACCTGATAATTGTCCCGGAACCACGGCTCGCGGTTTAGCTCGTTATAGAGCTTCTTGAAGGTGCCCGGGCTGGAATTCAGCCCGTGGACGAGCACCACCGGGATCTTCTTGGGATCGTACGGCGCTACCACGTAAAGGGCGGTCTCCTCGCTGAAGCGGCTCGGCATGAAAACCTTCTCCAGATCGAGATCATCGAGATCCGACATCTCCCAATAAAGGGCCGCCGGCGCGGACCAGTCCGCCGCCATCGCGATCTCGCGGCGTCCCACCTTCACATTGCGGGCTCTTCCCGGATAGACAAAGGCCCATTCCGGCGGCCTGCCCTCCGGGAAACGCAGCACGGC